>CAYNMC010000001.1:0-2523 GCA_964398365.1 uncultured Pseudomonadales bacterium
TACTTAGATAATGGATCTCAACATTAGCTGAAAACAATTTTTCCAAAAGCTGATTGTAGATATTAGTTTTTTTGAGGAGTTCTTCGCCAAACGTTTTTTTATTTTTCAAAAGAGTGGTATAGCCTTTTGGCAATTTTTTTGCCACTGCCCGGGCTAAAGAAAGACCATTAGCATTAATGCCATTGCTTTTCAGAAGAATAATTCGGTCGCTTTCCTTTAACCTGTCTTCGGTAATTAATCGTTTTTTTGATGGAATGATTCCAAACGTAGCGCCAGCTAAGTCGCAAGTTTCGGGATTAATGATTCCTTTTAAAGTCGGAGTTTCCCCACCACCCCAAGACACTCCAGCCAGATCACAGGCTTTTTTCCAGCCGGAAATTAGTGCTTTTATTCTCTTTTCATTTTTTAAAAATTGATTATCACCAAAAGCCCAGTAAGCATGAATAACCAGAGGGGAGGCGCCAACAGTGATTAGGTCGTTAATAATAGTAGCCACTGTATCATGGGCGATCACCTCGTAAAAAGTTTTGCCGGTAATTTTTTCCATCTCATCAGCTACCAGATTTTTTGTTCCTAATCCTTCAACCACAAAAGCTAGATAAAGATCACCGTTTTTTATAACATAGCTACTGCCGCCGCGACTAGCCTCAATCTCACAAAAGCCATGCTTGAGAAGATTTTGGGCAGTTTTAGCCGCCTCAATTTGAGCTAGATTTTTTAGGGGATCTTTGATTTTATAATTATCACCAACTTGAAAATAAGTAATTTTTTTTATCTTCATAATTTAAAAAAGGCAAGTAAATTTTTTTTAATTCTTTTGTCAATCGGGTAGGAAAAAGCCCTAAATTTCTTCCCGGTGATTTTTTCGTAAACAGCAATATATCTTTGGGCAACGGCAACAACTAATTCTTTAGTCATTTTTGGTGGCACGCCATCGCCTCGGTAGCCTCTTTTAACATACCAAAGCCGCAAAAACTCCTTATCAAAATTTTCCGGTTCCCCGGAACCAGACTTTCCTCTTTCTGAAGTCTGCATCCTCGCATCGGAGGAGTGCTGACTCGGGACCTCACAGTTTTTGTCGGTACTAAATAGTTTATCATAGCTTTCTTTAGTCCAAAAACGGGATGAGTCAGGGGTATGGATTTCGTCAATCAAAGTTAGGTTTTCTTGATAAAGGCCAAACTCATATTTAGTATCAACTAAAATTAGCCCCCTTTTTTGGCACCATAGACTGCCAAAATCAAAAAGTTTTAAAGCTATTTCTTCCATTTTTAAATAAAGTTTTTCCGGAATAATTTTTCTTTTCAAAATCTGCTCTTTGGTTAATTTCTCATCATGAACTTTTGCCCCGGGTGGAGGATGAGTGGTGGGAGTAATAATTGGTTGGGGCAGTTTTTGATTTTTTTTCAAGCCATCGGGAAATTTTATTCCATAAATTGTTCTTTCCCTTTTCTTGTAAGCTGTCCAAATTGAGGTTTTGGTGACACCAGAAAGATAACCGCGAACGACCATCTCTATCGGTATCGGTTGGCAATTTTTAACCACCATTACGTTTGGATCAGGAACAGTCAACATATGATTATCAACAATATGTTTAGTTTTTTTAAACCAAAACGCAGAAAGAAGATTCAAAACCGCCCCTTTAAAAGGAATGTAGCCTAAAATGACATCAAACGCTGATTGGCGATCAGTGGTAATAAGAATTCGTTTATCAGCAAAAAAATAAAAATCACGGACTTTTCCCTGATGTCTTTTTCCAAGAAAATCAAATTTGGTTTTTTTTAAAACATACGGTAAAGAGTTGAGGATGGTTCCTTTTCTCACCATAAATTATTTTTTAGAAAGATGTTTTTTAAGGTAAACTTCGATCTCACATTGTTGTAATTTTTTGTCTTTTTTTTCAACGGAAACGGCCAGGTTTTTTTTATAAATTTTGAGCCTTTCAGCCAATTTTCCATCAGCGACGGCTAAAATTTCAATCGCCAAAAGCCCGGCGTTTTTGGCGCCGTTAATAGCTACTGTAGCCACGGGTACGCCCGGAGGCATTTGAACGATAGAATATAAGGAATCAAGCCCGTTTAAGCTTTTTGTTGGAACAGGTACGCCAATTACTGGTAAACAAGTCAAAGAAGCGGTCATTCCGGGAAGATGGGCCGCTCCGCCGGCGCCGGCGATAATTACTTTTAATCCTCGTGCTTGTGCCTTTTGAGCATATCTAAACATTCGTCGCGGTGTTCGATGGGCCGAGACGATAGCAATTTCATAAGAAACATTAAATTCATCTAAAATTTTAACCGCTTCTTGCATTACTGGTAAATCTGAATCTGAGCCCATAATAATACCAACGAGAGGTTTTTTCATAAAAATTTAGTTAAATTAAAAATTAAATTGATATATATCTTCTAGCTTGTTCAGCTTTTTTTAATGCTTTTTCTAATGATTCGTCAACAGCAACAATATGACCCATTTTTCTTCCCATCCGTGTTTCGTGTTTACCATAGACATGAACACTAACATTAGGAA
>CAYNMC010000002.1:0-9614 GCA_964398365.1 uncultured Pseudomonadales bacterium
CAGATAGACATTGATGATAAAGAGATTAACAAGAAGTATCAAGATGTTATCTTGAACCATCTTAGAATAAGAAAAAGAAGTTCAACAACAATTGAAATACAGCAACTCCCAAATGCCGTACTACTTAATTCTAAATTTGGGATTGGAGATTTTGATGATGGATTAATTTATATAGGAACCAATTTCTGTTTTAATCAGGAAAATCCTAGATGTGTTAATGTTAAATGCCCTTTAAACAAAATATGTAAAGCTTTTAATGAAGATAATTCTCTAATAAAAGATTATAGAACGTAATGAGTAAATACGATTTAACAAATTAACAAAATTTTGGATTGGGCGAAAATTCTGAGAAATTATTTTAGAAAGAATTTGCCGCTAAGCGAGGCACAGCCTCGCAATCTCGCCCCCTATGCTAAAATGTAAAAGATATGTTCTATGTTTATCTCATTAAAATTGAAGATCGCGCCAAACATTCATACTACCTTGGTTATACAAATGATTTAAAAAAGAGATTTATTGAACATCAAAAAGTAAGGGCAGAATAGAGCTAATTTACTATGGAGCATATCAAACAGAAAAACTGGCGAGAATACGAGAGAAAAAGCTAAAATATTTTGGTAGTGCTTGGCGTGGATTAAAGCAAAGATTGAATTTGACTTAGAGGGCGGGATTAGCAAAACTTGAAATCATTCTTTCCGCTTCCGCTTTTTGGCGAGGCGGGCGGAAGGGGGGTTTGGTCCTTGCCCTTCCGCCCGCCGAGCCTATTAATAAAATCGGTTCGGATTTTTTTCAAATACCCTCCGCCAGCTGGTAAATGCTAATTTGAACTTAATGAGTTTTCTTTTGAAAATCTTTAAATGAATCTTTAAATGTGTTAAAATATTTTTATGTCCAGGTTCAAGGCTCACCCAAAGCAAAAAAGTTATTATCCGGGAATTTGCAGCCGAGCCGAACTTTTAAGAAAGGGTTTTAAGGGTCTTAAAAATCCGCCGATAAACATAAAAACCAAGTCTTTAAATGCCAAGATGTTACAGCGCTTTTCCGGAAAACTGGGTAAGTAAAATTCTTAAGTTTTTTTGCCTAAGATGATTAACCGGTTGAATAAAAAAGGCATTTAATTTAAATTTTTATCATTCTAAACTAAGAAGCGGGCCCATAGCTCAGTTGGTAGAGCGTTCGCATGGCATGCGAAAGGTCGCCGGTTCGAATCCGACTGGGTCCACCAGCTTGAATTAACCGCTTTGATCGGATTTTACTCTCCATTTAGCAACCAGATTTTAATCATTTAAGACTAATCTTCTCTCTTTTAAGCCTGTAAATAGCTAACAAAAGTTGAAAACGAAGATTTTTAGGTCCTCTAAAAAGACTGGTGAGAAATAATGAAAAATTTATGAAAAAACACAGAAACATATTGGACTCTAGGTAAACGATTGTTAAGATGGAGATTTCTTTTTAGGTTTGTAAAATCGGCTATGCTTCCTTTATGAAACATAAATGCTCAATTAACAAGTTTAATAGTTGAGTCGGCTAACTCCGAAGAAAATTTAAAGATAATTGGAAATATGCCAATTCAGTTATAAAAGATACTCTGGAAAATCTAGAATATTCTTTTTACTATAAGGCTTACTATAAGGCAAAGATACTAAGCCTCTGGGTCATAACTCAGAGAAAGAGCTTTTGATATTTTCAAAATTCCTGTTTCTAATACCTTACATAGGTTTAAAAACAGTTTGTCAATACCACTACCACTCAGATTGCAGGTGAAATTATCAAAACCCCTTTAATACACGTCCTCTACAGGAGGACTTAGAATCCAAAAGGTACTGGACTTATACATTCTCCAAATTTTACCTCCTATGATTATGATATAATACAGTAATTCGGTTAAACTTCGCATATACGCGAAACTTAGGCAACATAATTAAAAACAAATATTGGGGGTTATTTTTATAAGAATCACCTAGAAAGGAGTTGAGAACCATGAGTGAAATACCAAAAACACCAGAGCCACTGCTTAACCTTGAAAATCTTAAACCGGGAACGTGGACTTACCTACTACCTTTGTTTAATCCTAGGTCTGGATATCCAGAAGAACTTTCTGCCGAGGAAGTTGCCGCCCAACTCAATAATTTTTGGCCGGAAATAGACAACAAAAATGGTGAAATTTTAGTGACATTTCCCTGGCTTACTGAAAAATATGTAGATAGTGGGGGCGTTTGTGGCCCAGTCAAGTTACCGTATTTGCTGATTACTATTCGTATACCAAAATAAAGTCTTACTTTGGCTGACTTTGTTTTTAATGAAGTTTACACCACGTTGCTTTTTCGTTCCCAGTGGTTATCCGACGGGGACGGAGAACAGAGTGGAGATGGGTCAGAACCTTGCAGAGCCACGCTCCTATTTCATGGCAACTATTTGTGGTAAAGGATGGAATTATCAGACCATCAGGTACCTGGAAAAAGTTAGATGAAAGCGTTAGAAATTTCTTTAATAATTTAGATTTTTGGCAATTTATTTCACAAGAAGTAATATAATTTGGTAAAATAACTCAATCTTAATAATAATATTTAACCAAAATAATATGAAAGAGCACCCAAGAATTACTTTCACCCCGGAGGAAATAAAAAAAATAGCCGAGATAAATTTTTCTCATTGGAATGAGGCTTTGTCAACCGGAGATCCGGCAAAAGTAGCAGAATTTTATGCAGAAAATGCGACGTTCTTACCTACAGTCTCAGGTGAATTTGAAAGAGGACCGGCAGGTGCTCAAAATTACTTTGAGCATTTTTTAAAAAAAAGGCCAAGCGGCGAGATTGTCCAAGAGGAAATTCAAGTGTTAGGACCCGATTGTTATCTTCATTCCGGAATGTACAATTTTGAAGTAGGTCCAGACAATCACAGACAAAACGTTAAGGCGAGATTTACCTTTGTTTGGCGACAAGATCCGCAAGGAGAATGGCGAATAATTCACCATCACTCATCAGTAAGACCTTAAGAATAAAAATTGCTCGTGGAAGGTTGCCTTGCCTGACTCTCTCTTATCACCCTGAAATCTGGCAAAATCAACCAAGCTAGCGGCAGCTTACCCGGGTGTTCGGCATAAAAATGATGTGGCGAAGTTGAGTAAAATGATATTATAAATAAATGATTATGGAGGTGGCAAAATGACTGAATGGAACAAAACTCAAAGGATGCAAGAAAGACTGGGGGTAAAAGATTATTATCAAGGAAGACCTATCATCCATAGAGATTCGCCGGTAGACGGTGGTGTCTATTTAGGAGAAGGTCAAAGGGAAGCCATTGTCGTAGATTCAGAAAAATATCCTAAATTAAGAGAACTTTATAAAAAAGCTAAAACCAAAGCCACAAAAGGCGGCACCATTAGAGAAGAAGAAATTTTAAGAGCTGTTTATGAAACCGTGAAAGAGGCAATGCCAAACCAAAATAACGAGGCGGTTAACAATCTAATCAGCAAAGCTGGCTTGCAAAGAGATCGTAAAGTTGCTTTGGATTTTTTTATTGAAAATGGTGTGGGTGTTTGTAGGCATTATGCTTTAGCTTGCGCCGCTCTGCTTGAGCTTTTTAAAAAAAAAGGGTGGATAGGAGGTAAAATAAGTGTAGATAGAAATGCTACCAATTTAGGTGGACATGCGTGGTGTCGTTATACAAACTCTGCCGGCCAGGTCATCATTCTTGATGTAGCTAGAAACTATCTGGGAAGCTTAGAGAAAGGGAATGAGAGATGGGATTATCAAAGACCAGAAAATTACTAAAAACCAAAATTTTAAAAATCTCCCAAAACCATAGTTCTCTGGCTCGACTTCTGTCAGAGGCCGACAACTAATTCTCAGTTGCCCGGTCTGCACCCAACCTTACTAACACTTAAATTTCTCTTGACCGCGGCTGGCGAGATTGGCGAAAACAGCCAATTCCGTCAGTAAATACTGATCAGAGAGAAATCTTTGTTCAAACCTAAGCAAAACAGAACCTTGCCGAGGTAACCGCCGCGGCCAGTCACTAACATCACCAAACTGCTTTAGTTTAAGCAGTGTCCAGATTTTAACCTAAAGAGATGCTGATATGCTAAAATCAAGATGATGAGGATAAATTAATTGTCACTGCTGAAAATTTTTGGCAGTCTCGCTGATAAGATTTCGAGTTAAGCAAAAAATTTTCCCTTCTTGAAATTCATTATCAGGAAGAGTTTTTGCGCGGGAAGGCCGGCGGCAAACTTTAGCCGCTAAGATATTTCTTTTTAAGCGAAACGGAAAGATAGCCAGCGCCAATCATCGCCAACCCGGCGATAACCAGTGCCAAAGGCCAACCCAAACCGCTTGAAAAATATTCATCTGTAATTTTGAGGATATAAAATATAAAAAAGAGTGTCCCAAAAGTAAGAAATGCTTTGCTTTTAAACCTGACGCTAAAAAACAGGCTGGCGAAAACCAAAACAGGATAAATCAATTCCCAAAATAAATTTTGGTTTGGTTTCCAGCCGCCAAGGGTAAAAGCCGCCCCCAAAAACCCGAGAATCCCAAAACCGTTGAGGAAGCCGCAAAGTGACATCCGCTCAGTTTTTGAAAAGATATAGCCTAATAATATATAAACAAGCCCCGCAAACAAAATCCGGTATTGGTAAAATCTTCCCTTGTCAAAAAATAAACTCTCTCTCGCTAAAAAACTGGTGAAACTAAAAAAAAGCCAGGTACCAAATAAAATACTAAATAAAGTAAAAATATTTTTTCTGAATACAAAATGCGATAATAAGTAAATACCCAACATTGTTCCCGAGATGAAACTTTGCCAACCATCACTGCTGGCTTTAAAACCAAAGTGGTTAATCACCACCCAAATACCTATCGGCATAACCAAGGCGGAAATAAGATAAAAAGCAGAGCCAACAGTTTCGGTGCGTTTATTGCGGCTAAAAAACATACCGCTAAAATAGGCGGCGGTTCCGGCAACAAGAGTAGTTAAAACTTTCACTCCAAAGCTAAGGCTGCGCCAGTTTTGCCAAAGTAAAATCGCAATCCCCAAAAAGACAATCGCTCCCCCAAGGTAGGTTAAAATCGTCATCAGACTCGGTTTTGGGGCCAAAACTACATCAACCCTGCCCCGCCTTCCTGATTCATAAGCCGCTTCCAGCTCTGCCTTGGAAATTATTTTTTGCTCGGCGAGTGACTTGATATAGGCTAAAATTTCTTCTTTGGTTGTCATCTATTTTTATATTTAACTAAATTTACTAAAACCATTATAATATAAATTGTCGGGGAGGTTGAAGATTTAATTTTTTAGCCAATTTAAACTCCTTTGCCCTTACCTTTAAAAAGATTCGCTTTCAGCTTTAAAAAACTAGGGGGGTTAAGAATTTTTCTTTTTGGGTGCTTTAAGTAAACTCAAACCCGACACCAGCACCAAAAGCAACCTTCCTTGTTGTAAAGTCAACCAATAATGATCAAACATTCCTGTCACCAAAATAACCAACCACCAGCAATAAAGCAGGGGTTTGAGTGCTGGTGTTTGCGCTTTAAGTCTTAGCAATACTTTTAAGAGAAACCAGCAAGCCAGTGCCATGCCGAGCAAACCTGTTTCGGTAAGCCAGAGGGCCAAGAGATTGTGGACCGGCTGCCAAAAATAGGTCTGACCGACAAGTGGCCGCTCGGCCATCGCCGGAATGAAGTTGCCCAAACCGATACCAAAGAGGGGTGAGCGCAAAAACTCTTCTTTGGCGGCCGCTAGTAAAGCTAACCGTCTGTTGACTGACTCGCTTTTTTCTAAAAAAACCAAGCTGACGGCTAAAAGGAGGGGTAAAACCAACAGCCAGATTTTAAGTAATTTAAAATGCCTAAGAACCAAAGCCCACAAAAACAGTTGCGAGAGAACAATCACCAAAAGCGAGAAAGAAAACCAAATTCCCAAAAGGCTGAAAAAGAAACCGGTTAAGAACCAATTCATATCCTTGACGGTTTCAAAAGAAGAAGTTTTAGACCAAACTCGCCTAGTGGTTGCCAACGGTTGAGTTTTTAGAAAAAAATAAGTATTGGCCACCAGCATAAGCAGACAAAAACCACTCAAAACATTGGGGTGTGGAAAAGTACCGTAGCCTCTTAGCAGTTGTTGACCAGATGGTGATAAAAATTTAGCAATACCAATAGTAGCAATGCTAAAATGCCTTTCCCCAATTATCCACAAACCTACTGACTTTTCCACAATGACTTGATAGACGGCTAAACAAACCTGGAGAATTAAGGACAAGTTAAGGATTTTAATCAGTTGGGGAAGGTCTTTGCTGATGAAAGTTTTCGCAATCGTCAGGCCTAAAACCACCATCTCCGCCAGTTTAAAGAGGTTGTAAACTAATAAATAAGGGTTTTGTTTAACCACCAACAGCCAGTAACCACCGGCAATTAAAAAATAAAAAATAACGCTTAAAAGAAATTTGGATTTTGGGCGGTAAACCTGATTTTTGCTTTTTGATTTTTGCTTTACTAAAAAGGCGGCGGCTGCCAAGAAAACCAAAATATCGGTCAGAAAGACGGTCGGTGCTAGATAGTCCACTCGGCTCCCCAATTTATAGGAAAAAGCAAACCAAAAATGCCGGCTAAGCTGGGTGGGTAGTAAAAAAAGTAAAAAATAAAGCAGGAGCTTCGGACCTATCATTAAATCTATTTTACTCCCCTCATTCAAATTCTTTTATTGACTCTCTCAACTTTTCTTCTGTCTTAAACCCTCACAAAATACCAAAGGTGTTAAGATCATATCACCTCTAAGGTGGTATTAAGATTACACCTTGGGTGAAGTTGAAATAAGGACTGATCGGATTTGATAACTGCCGACTGAAAAGGAATCGACAAGTTACTCCAGTTTTAAGGTACTTATGGTATATTTTAATTGTATGCTAAGCAACTCTTTAGAGGTTGAAAGCTGGCGGCCGCAAAAATCTTCTTTTAAGCGCCTCCTTGAAGGCACAAGTAATCTGTTGGCTGCCAATTTCCCGCCAAGATGGCTTGAAGAAAATCTTGCCTTCCGCTTTTTCAGCGGCCTGATGACCAATATTGACCTTTTTAAACTTAATGCTAAACAAAGAGAGGTCCTCTTCCAGTTCTTCTACGAAACCATGTATTTTAACCACTATCTTGATCTTGGAATTTGCCGTCAGCGGCATGGTCGCCAAAGTCTGATTTTTTTGGAAGAATGGTGGGGCCTCCCCCAACGGCTGGCAAAACTTAAGGAAGTCGGCGGGTGGGCGGGTTATCAGCCAGCGGCACTTGCCAGTATGGACCGCTGGTTCTCGCTCAACCGCATCCTAAACTTTGTTTCCTTCGAACTGATCAGGCAGCAAACTCTCAATTGGCAAAAATATCAACCGCCGGTCGAAGCCTTAATTGAAAGAAAACTCTTGGAAGGAGTGAAAAGTGCTTTTGGGCAATGGCGAGAAAAAGATCTTGTTGATAAAGCTATTCTCTTTCGAGCTTTTTCTTCGGTGGGTTATGGCTGGTGTCTCTTGGGCTTAACCGAAAACAAAACCCCCCAGCTAAAAGAGCTTCCCTTGGCTAAGCGTCTGGGAGCCATGGTAATGTTGACGCAAACACTGGATGATTTTTGGACACCAGCCAAAGATAAGCAATACCAAATTTTAGGTATGGTTAAAACTTTTTTGGAAACTTTCCCCCAGCAAAGTCATCAGGTAATGGCTTTGGTTCGCCAAATTGCCGGTGCCTGTTTGGAAGAAATTAACTTTGATCCGTCGCATCCCTGGAAAAGAGCTTTCGCCCGCTGGGCTTTATTTTGTTTAAGCGGTTTGGCCGGCTTACCCATGAGTCAAAAATATGGTGGAAGCCATTATCCCCTTTCAATTACCCGGCAGGCAGTAAAAGAATTCTTCTCACCGCCAAAAGCACAAAGTGTTCGGCGAGAAAGCACTAAAGCGGCGCTTAAACTTGCTCTGGAAAATTTAGCTTGGGCAAGTGAAGGGTTGTAAAAGATATTATAATTTATTTATGTCTAAAGAAGCGGAGTCGGCACCAGATTTGCCAGATTTTAATCTCAATTTCGGCAATTCTGCAATTATGGCCCGCCGAAGGCCGGGTTTGGCCGCCCAACGACGGCATTTTCGGGAATCACCCGTAGAAGAGACGGTAATAGGCCCAGCAAGTAACACTTCAGAATCAAATGTTTACAAATTTAAAAATCCTTTGCTGGAGCTAGCTATTTATAATGTCGGCCACTCAGCCTTGGAAAGATATAACTTGACGCAAGCAGAAGCTAACTTTTGGTCAAAAGTTTTTACAAACGGTAAGTGGCCAACCACGATAAAAGTACCCAAAAATGTACAGATACCAGAGCATGCCCAAAATCTCGCTGAGGTGGAAGCTTGGCTTGTCCGAGTCAAAGGATTTGATATTCCAGCGGCTCAAAAAAAAGAAACTGGTTCCCGAGCTTCCAAACCCAAAAAGAGAAAGAAAAGCCGCCAAAAAACTAGGTAGCTTCAATTGACCACTCTCTTGCCTTCAAGGTTGATCCTTTAAGGCAGTAAATAACCCTTAACCCTTGGAGATGAGATGATGGTTTTAAGAAGGAAATGGTAGTACTTCTCATGGGGACCAGTGTTGATTTTTTTATTGATTTATTGATTTTTTTAATAGTGCTAAAATAAAAGAAAATTAATCTCGGATTTTTAAGTTATTACTTTTCTGAGAAAAACTTAAATGTATCAGTTAAATACCATGAGAGGTATTTTTATAAAATTGGCGGTTCTTCTCTGGCTTATTCTTGGATTTATTTTTTATAACTCCGGATTAAAAAGAGAATTTATTGAGAAGAGGCTTAAAAACGAAGAAGTGGGCAAAAAAACAAGTTTTGAAATCTACAAAAATACTTATTACGGTTTTGAGATCCGCTATCCTTCAGGCTGGCGTTTTAAGCCCCAAAAGTCGGCAAATCTTTTAAAGCAAATTTTAGGAAAAGAAGCAAAAGCGACGACGCCATTTCGTCAAGATTTAGAGGCTTACGGGATACGGCCTGTTTTTGAACTTTGGTTTCAAAACCCAGCTTGGGATATGAAGCCTGTGTTGGAGAGTGTTTACTCAGAGAAACCCCAATATTATCAATATAGTTTTTATAATGGTGCGCCTTTAGGAATTTTTATTTATATTTTTGAAAATGATTGGCGCTACAGCGGGGAAGAAGAAAATGCTCAAAAGCAAGAAATTGTTTTTAATGGGAGAAAAGCCTATCGAATCAAATTTAATGAAGATTCCAATGAAGGCGTGGTTTGGGCAAATGAAAAAATTGAAGTAGAAAATTCAGGCAGGCTTTATCTTATTTTTTATGCTGGTAAAAATTATCAGTCGGAGTTTGAAAACCTGATTTCAAGTTTTAGATTTCTGCCTTAAACTCATTGTTTCCCCTTAACACCTTGGAGGTGATATGATCTTAACACCTTTGGTAGAAAGAAAGCTTTTAAGAGGGAAATATAAGAAGCAGGAGTAGTTGTTACTAATGTTGCTAAAATGTTGCTAACAGCGTTAATTTTTGCAGCCTACTACATAAACGAATAGCACGTGCAATTGATTTATGTAATACCGGTGTTGCTTCAAGAGGCAACACCCGGT
>CAYNMC010000003.1:0-10971 GCA_964398365.1 uncultured Pseudomonadales bacterium
TCTTTTATCAGTATTCATCACTCTTAAATTATTCTTAAATCATATTAGTCCTGGTGAGTAAGGGAACTAAACTATTTTATTTAGTTTGCCTTGGTTATCCTTAAGTTTTTTTCTCAGGGGTAAACAGTAGCTTTGGATACCTTCTAGAATGAAAGAGTTGGTTTTAAACCAAATTCATCAAAGAATTTAATGGCTTCCAACCTGAATCTGGCTACTTCGTTTTGCACAAACTGGTAGATAGGCTGATAGGTTTCATAAACCTATCATAACCTTTAAAGCCGAACCAAAGATAATGAAAGCTTATTGGTATTCCTGTCTTCAACTATAATCACTCTAGTCTCAAATGGATGGTAACTTATTCACCGTCATCACCGTCTTACTATAGCGGATTTTTGGGTTTTTGATTGGATTGCTCTCTAATCATTTCAGTATTCTTTTGGATTGGTTAAAACGTAATCCCTAATGTGATTTAATCCTTTTCTTTTAATAAAATATTCTTTTTCAGAAAAATTCGCTTATGTTAATCTGATTAAAAAATGTAAGGGTATCTTAATTACCAGGTTGGTAAAAACTGTTTAATATTTTGCTCGGTGAGGTAAAAGTGTTCGCCTTGGCCTTCAACTTTAAGTTTGGCAACTTTATGACAAATGCCTTCAATCGTCCGCTCTAAGGTTCTCATACCTGAATCATAACCCAATGGTCTAACAATTTTGGGCCAAAGAGCAGGATCAATGGTAAGGGTTTCTGGAGTTAAACCAGATTCCCTTAAAACTTTAGGCAAGATGTAATCTTGACCGATTTTAATTTTTTCCTCATCAGTATAAGAAGGCATCTGAATGATTTCCATTCGGTCGAGTACGGCGGTGGAGATACCGGTAGTATTATTACAGGTTGCCAAAAACAAAACATTCCGAAGGTTAAAAGGATAATCAATATAATGATCAGTAAAGGCAACATTTTGTTCCGGATCCAGCAATTCTACCAAAACTCCCATAATATCAGCCCGGGCATGATCAGAAACGCGGTCAATTTCATCAAGAAGAATTACCGGATTATTGGTTTGGGCCCGCCGTAGGGCTTTAATAATCTGTCCAGGTTCACTGTCTGGGTGCAAACGTGACTGTCCCCGAAGATCTAAAGAAGAACCCATGCCGCCAAAAGGAATCCGCGCAAACTTACGCCCCATGGCTTCCGCTAAAGAATAGCCAAAAGTTGTTTTACCTGTGCCGACTAAGCCCACCAAACATAAAATCGGCGCTCGGGAAATTTCGCTCTTGCCGGCAGTTAATTTTAAAACCGCCAAATATTCTAAAATTCTCTCTTTAACTTCCTCCATACCATAATGATGCTTATCCATGATCTGCTTGGCTTGATTTAAATCTAAACTATCAGTTGTTGTTGTTTGCCAAGGTAAAGCCAAAATCCAATCTAAGTAATGAGAAATTTTTTCGTACTCACCAACATAGCCCGTGTATTTGGCCATTCGGTTCAAACGCACCAACATCTCAATAGCTTTTTCTTTTAAACCTTGAGGGATAGCCGCACTCTCAACTTTATCTTTAAATTGTTTTAATTCTTCAAGTAGGAGGTTATCTTGGGCAGGTTCACTCATAAGTTTTAGATTAATTTTTCCTTTACAAAATCGCCAATGCGCTTGGCCGCCTTTTGGGCTTTCTCAGCTATTTTTTGATTCAGCGTCGATGCTGGCAATGAAGCAGGATAACGAGTTTCAAAATAAAATTCAGTAAGATAATCGCATTCTGTTCTCAGCTCCTTAAAATCTGAATCTCCTCCTTGACAAATCTGCAATAAAGTTGGCAATTCATGGATTTTTCTAAACTCTAATTTCTTCGCCACAATATAAGCTTTTAAATATTTTTCAGCCGCTTGTTGAAAGAAAAAACAAATTTGAGAATAATATGAATTTCTTTTTTCGCTCAAGTTAACAGAAGCAAAATTAAAATCTTCATCTGCCACTTTAAGCCAGTCTTTAAAATTAATTGAATCGGAGAACTCAATGGGTGTCTTATTTAGCATATAACACTTTCCCTTCTTTAAGAATGGTTAAAATAAACGGTTCTCTCCTTTGGAAACGATTTTTTATTTCCTCAGGATGATAAACCAAAAAATCTGCAGGTAAAGTCTTTTTGACAAGCTTCCTTACTTCCCAGCGTCGCTCAATCCCACTTGCGGGTACATCGCTTTTAATGATTAAAAAATCTAAATCTGAGTCACCATTAAATTCACCTCTTGCCATTGAACCAAAAAGAATAATTTTTTCCGGTTGATATTTTTCAATCAGTTGTTGAGTGATATTTTTGATTTCTTTTTCTATCTGTTGTTTTTTCATATCGCTGCTTTTATTCTAGCATGGGAAAAAACAAACTGACAAATATCATCAATCTACTTTGTAAAATTTTTTAAAAATTAAAGGTGGACGTATGTTCATTAATTTTCCTAAAATCTTCTTAATTTTTAAAAATTTTTTAAACTTCCAATATTAATTTTTTTTTAATTGAGATATGATTAGGTATCATGAACGAAAATTTTTTAGCCGTTTTAAATTCTCAGCAACGAAGGGCTGTAATTTTTAAAGACGGTCCGCTTTTAATTTTGGCCGGTGCCGGCTCAGGAAAAACCAAGGTGTTAACTTATCGAGCAGCTTATTTAATTAGTAAAAAAAGATTTCAACCTGAAGAAATTCTCCTTTTAACTTTTACCAATAAGGCTGCTGGTGAAATGAAGCAAAGAATCAAAAAACTTCTTAATACCCATCATCAGGCGACCTCTCTCCCTTTTGCTGGTACTTTCCACGCCTTTTGTGCCCGTTTTTTACGTCGTGAAGGCAAGGTTTTGACTATTCCTCCAGATTATGTGATTTATGATGAACAAGATCAATTAGAAACGGTAAAAACCATTCTTAAAGAGAAAAGTATCGACAATTTTAAGCCGGCGGCGATTCTTGAAGGAATTTCGCAGGCTAAAAATGAGCTTTTAAGCCCCAGCGAATATGCTGCTTACGCCCGCAGTTACTTTACCAAAACTGTCGCCCAAATTTATCTTGAATATGAAAAAATCTTAAAAACTTATCACGCTTTAGATTTTGATGACCTGCTCATGAAAACTGTCAACATCTTTAAAAAAGATACCAACCTTCTTAAGCGTTATCAAAACTTGTTCCCTTGTCTTTTGATTGATGAATATCAGGATACCAATCACGCCCAATATGAACTTACCCGTTTATTAGCCAAACGACACCAAAATTTAACGGTGGTCGGTGATTGCTCCCAATCAATTTATTCCTGGCGGGGAGCAGACTTCCGCAACGTGCTTAAATTAAAACAAGACTTTCCTAATTTAACCACTCTTTATCTGGAGCGTAATTATCGCTCATATCAAAATATTTTGACCGCCGCTTTCACTATTATCAGTAAAAACCAAAGTCATCCGATTTTAAAGCTTTGGACAAATAAAAAGGCTGGTCCGAAAATTACTTTATATGAAGCCAAAAATGAAAAAGATGAAGCTGAATTTATCATCAAGAAAATTAAAGGCAGTATTTACCACTCCTCAAAAAAAAGAGCTTGCTATAAAAATTTTGCCGTCCTTTATCGCACTAATGCCCAATCAAGGGTAGTGGAAGAAACTCTACTTCATGCTGGTATACCTTATATTTTGGTAGGCGGCATCCGCTTTTATGAACGTAAAGAAATTAAAGACTGTCTTGCCTTTTTAAGATTACTTTACAATCCGGCTGATAAAACTTCCCAAAAAAGAATTGAAAAGTTAGGCAAAAGAAAATGGCAACAATTTCGTGAATTTAATAAAAATTATTCCTTAAAAAATAAAAAAACGGTGGTGATTTTGGATGCAGTTTTAAAAGCTACCCACTATCTTGAAACTTTTGATGAAAAAAATGAAAATGATTTAATGCGCTTAGAAAATATTAAAGAATTGCGGTCGGTAGCCACACAATTTGCAAAACTTGAAGATTTTTTAGAAAATGTCAGTTTAATTGAACATGAGCAGTTACCCAAAAAACCTTCGGATAACAAGGAAAAAAACGCGGTAACTTTGATGACGCTCCATGCCGCCAAAGGTTTGGAGTTTAAAACAGTTTTTATTATCGGTATGGAAGAAGGACTCTTTCCTCATTCTCGAAGTTTTTTAGATCGTCAAGAATTAGAAGAAGAACGTCGGCTTTGTTATGTTGGCATTACACGGGCTAAAGAAAAACTTTATCTTACTTATACGAGCCGTCGTCTTTATTTTGGCACCTTCACCACCAATGAAATTTCAAGATTCATCACTGATCTTCCTAAGGATTTAATTGTTCATGAGTATTCCAGTTTATTAACTTAACTTACGCTGATTTTCTAAAAGCAAATAAATAATCAGAATAAAGAGATAAGTTTACTGGAATTTTAAATTTCTCTATACTATATATTAATGATCCTCAGAGAAATAAGACCTGAAGAAAGAGTAAACTTTAACCAAGCAGTCAGCCATCCTCTTCAGTCGTGGGAATGGGGAGAATTCCGTCAACAAAATGGTCAAAAGGTCATCCGTTTAGGTCTTTTTGAGAAGACCGTGCTTAAAGAAGGATATCAAATCACCCTTCACCGAATTCCCAAAACTCCATATCAAATTGGCTATTTACCAAAATGTCACTTACCAAATGAATCAGTTTTAGCAGCGCTTAAAAAAATAGGCCAGGATTATTCTTGTATTTTTCTTAAACTGGAACCAAACGTCGGCCAACCTTATCAAGAAAATCAACCCCAAAATCCTCTCTCAGGTTTTAGAGAGTTTCTCCTTAATCAAGGTTGTTTTTTGGGTCGACCGCTTTTTACTAAATATACTTTTTATCTTGATTTAACGAAAAGTGAAGCAGATTTATTTTCAGCTTGCAAACCGAAAACCCGTTATAATATCCGGTTGGCCCAGCGCTATGGTGTGGAAATTAGCGAAGATAACAGCGAGCAGACTTTTGCTGAATACCTCAAACTTACTTTTCAAACAGCCAAACGCCAACAATTTTATGCCCATAATGAAAATTATCACCGCCTCATGTGGCAAATTTTACAACCAGCGGGCATTGCCCATCTTCTCAAGGCGAGTTATCAAAAACAAACGCTAGTCACTTGGATTCTTTTCATTTTCAATAAAATTCTTTATTACCCTTATGGCGCCTCTAGTCGTCTTCATAAAGAAGTGATGGCCTCAAATCTAATGATGTGGGAAGCTATCCGTTTTGGTAAAAAAAATGGTTGTGAACGCTTTGACCTTTGGGGAAGCCTCGGTCCTCATCCCAATCCTAAAGATCCCTGGTTCGGTTTTCATAATTTTAAAATTGGTTACAGCCCGCAATTAATAGAATTTATTGGCAGTTTTGATCTGGTCATCAATCAAACTCTATATAAACTTTATAATTTTGCCGATAAGCTACGCTGGCAATGGCTTAAATTCAAAGCCAGCTTGCCCATCTAAGAAAGAAAAGTTGTTTTTAACGCAAAACATTTAAGGCTTATCTTCCAGCAATTAACTGATGATAAAAATTAAACTTAGTAAACTTGAAGATGTTCACCAAACGCCACAATATGCTCAGTTTATGAAAAAAATTAACTGGCAGGTTATCAGGTTAGCCACTCCTCAGCAAACTATCAATGTATTTATCAAAAAACTTCCTTTCTTGCCTTTTTCTATTCTTAAAATCCTTCGTTATCAACCGCCACTATCTTTTGCTTACTTAAAAAAAATTGTCAAAAAAAATCACGTCTTCCTTATAAAATTACAACCTTTTTCGATAAAGAATTATTCGGTTTTAAATCCTTACTATTCATTCAAAAATGATAATTTTCCCTTACTTCCCACAAAAACAATCTGGATCGATTTAAATCAAACAGAAGAATCATTATTGAAAAAAATGAAACCCAAAACCCGCTATAATCTCAAAAAAGCCCTTCATAATTTTCCAAAACCACTCATTATTTCAGGTAAAAAAATAACCAAGCAACAACTCAAAGAGTTTCATCAACTCTGGTCCAAAAATAAACCTTTCAATTTTCTCTTTAAGCCTTCTTTTTATGAATTAAAATCACTGGTAGCAAGTTTTGGAAAAAAATGTTTTTTTGTTCTTGTGTACCAAAATCACTATCTCTCAAAAAAATTAATGGCCGGTTGTCTGGTTTTAACTTCCAAAAATATGGCTCATTATTGGCATAACTTTGCTACTCTTGAAGCAAAAAAGCTCTTCGCTCCCACCCTTTATGTCTGGACAGCAATTAAAGAAGCCCAAAAACTTCATTTGAAAATTTTCGATTTTGAAGGTATTTGGGATGAACGTCTACCTCACTTTAATCGTGGCTGGCTGGGATTCAGTAGGTTTAAGAAAAGTTTTGGCGGAGAAATTATTGATTTCGCTTGGCCCCAAAAGGCTCTTATTTTTTGAGAAAATTAATGTTTTTTAGCAAAAGGACAAATAAAGTTATATTCGCAATATTGACAGGGAAAAGGGTAATTAGGTTTGGCAGAAAAATCACTTTTTTTGATCTCTTCAATGGTTTTTAAAATAGATTCTTTTTCTTCAATTAGCTGTTCTTGGCTACGAAAAGTAGTAATTTTTTTATTTTCTTCAATGAAATAAAGTGAAAGCTGTTTAACTTCAAGATTTAAACACCATTTTGCTGCCATCGCATAAATACTCAACTGTCGATCTTTATCGACATCGGCCTGTTCTTTAGCTTTACCTGTCTTATAATCAATCAACTCATAACCTTCCTCTAATCTATCAATTCTGTCGATTTTACCAATCAAAGGTAAAGTTCCTATTTTTAAAATAAATTTTTTCTCAAGATGCCAAGGCTTGCCGGGAAATTTTTCTTTATGGCTCTCAAAATATTTTTTTAAATATTTTTTACCTTCGGCAAATCTTTGTTTTTTATGTTCTTCACTTTCATAGCCACTGGCATCAAAATGTTTTTCATATAAAGCCAATAAATTTTCTAAGCTTAAAAACTGGTTTTTTCCTTCTAAAAGATGAAAATTATGAAGAGTTGTATGAATTGTTTGACCAAAGGTAAAGACGTGGTGCGGCCGCGTTGGAATTTGCAAAATATAACGATATTTATACTTCAAGGGGCAAGTTAGAAAGGTATCAATTTGAGAAAAAGAAATATAGGAAAGTTCTATCCTTCCTTTAATTACTTTAATCTTTTTAGGTACAATCGGTTTTCTGGTTAAAAACCAAGAAAGTTGCTGTGCCGCCGGTTTTACCAAGTTAATCCTTAGTCCCAATTCTCCCAAAAATGGCGAAGGTTTTTTGGGTCGAGCTCCCCCATAATTTATACCTAAAGTTAAAAATAGCCAATCTCTGGCTCGAGTGCAGGCTACATAAAATAAACGCCGCTCTTCCTGGAGATGAGCATCGCCAAGAGGCAGGCTTTCCTTTACTAAAGCTTCGGGAAACTCGATTGGATCTCCTCTTTTGCGGGTAGGGAAGCGATCAGAAACACAATTCACCACAAAAACTACCGGAAATTCCAAACCTTTAGCACTGTGAACAGTCATTAGAGATACGGTGTCAATATCCTCAATTTCTGCTTGAGCCGGATTCTCTCCTGATTCAATAAGAATCTCTAGCCAGTCAATAAATTCTACTAAGCTATTTAAAGTATTTTCCCTTTCAAAAATTTTAATTTTTTCAAAGAATAAGTTTAAATTCTTAAGCTTTAGTTGATTTTCTACTGACTCCTCTTCTAAAAATTTTTTGATAAAACCGCTCTCCCAAACAAAATCATATAAAACTTTACTGGCAGGGTTTTTAACGACTTTTAATTGCGCCTCTTTGATTTGCTTGACCACAAAAGCTAATTTGGTATCTTCGCCGGCTTTTTTTTCAATCAACTCCCAAAGAGAAATCCTTACTGCCCGAGCCTGATGAAGATAAGTCAATAAATCTGGCGGGGCGATACCAAAAACCTCGACTTGTAATAACTGAAAAAGGTTAGCAGAGTCATTTGGATCGACTACCGCTTTAGCAAAATAGATAAGTTCACGCACTTCCGGTTGATCAAATAGCCCCCTGTTACCAACAAGCTGATAGGGGATACCTACTCTTTTTAAAGCCGCCAAAAAAGGATCTAAATGATTATTGGCTCTTCCTAAAATTGCAAAATCTTTATAAGTATAGTTTTCTTTGGCACTAAGTTCGAAAATTTTATTAATCACAAAATCTGCTTCCTCTTCCAAAGTTGGCAATTGATAAATTTTAGGGAAGGGCAAATGGTCTCCCCTAATAGCCTTAAGTTTTTTGTTAATCTTCAATTTCTCCTCTAATCGATCGGGATTATTATTAACAATCATTTTATAAGCGCTATCGAGTAATTTTTGACCAGAGCGATAATTTGCTGTTAAGATAACTTCCTTAGTTTGGGGATAATGTTGTTTAAAATCCAAAATATTGGAAACGGCTGCTCCCCGCCATTTATAAATTGATTGATCATCATCACCTACCACCACCAAATTAGGCTTATTTTGAGGAGGAGCCAATAATTTGATTAATTGGAGTTGGGCCCAATTTGTATCCTGAAATTCATCAACAAGAATGTGCTTAAATTGATTTTGATATTTTTTAAGAATTGCCGGCCGCTGCCGAAATAACTTCAAACTCCAAGTAATTAAATCTCCAAAATCCAAAAAGTTTTCTTTAATTTTAATCTCCTGATATTTCTTATAAGCATTGGCTAATTCTAAAAGTCTTTCTTGATCATCCGCAGTCTTTATCTCATTTTGAGTTTCGAGTTCTAACTTTGATTTTTGATTTTTGATTTTTGATTTTTTTCTCATCCAACTCATAAATTCCTCTGAAGTAATATCCTCATCTTGTAGTCTAGAGAAAAATTTCACTAGGGCCCCGATGAACTTCGTCGGATTCCCCAAAGGTAAATAATAATTCAAACCCAAATCAAATAGATGTTTTCGGAGCAAAATCCATTGATTGGCCTGATCTAAAATTTTATAATCCGTTGACAAACCAATTTCTAAACCTTCTTCTCTTAAAATCTGATCGCCAAAAGAATGAAAGGTCATTAACCAAGGCTCCTCATAACCCAAAGGCATAACAACATCTAAACGTGTTAACATCTCCTGGGCTGCTTTTTCAGTAAAGGTTAAGGCTAAAATTTCTGAAGGTTTAACTTTTTTTTCAGCAATTAAGTATTTAATTCTTTCGGTAATCACTGTGGTTTTTCCCGTTCCTGCACCAGCCACAATCAACAAGGGACCCTGTTCATGTTCTACTGCCATTTTTTGAGAAGGATTAAGTTTCTTCTCTGTTTGGTTATTTATCACCACCATATCAAACAGTCTGCTAAGTTAAATAATGATGTTTTAATTTTATTCGCTTTCTTGCGCGAGCAGTTGTTTTCTTTCCTCTGATTCTGCTAAAGTTTGACTGGAGTTAAGTTTTTGACCTAAAAGAAAAAAGCTTTGTCTCACATTAACCATTTGATTATAAGCATTGGTAAGATGCCTACCCAAAATTGCCAAAACTTCTTCCGTCTTTTCATAATCTTTCTGAACGGCACGCAAAAGCTGGAAAACTTGACGCGATCGGGCCTCAATTTTTTGGCCTTCAAAAGAAAGAAGAATCATTTGGAGATGAGCATACAAAGTGGTAGGCGAAACAGGATAAATTCTCGATTGACGGGCAAAATTGGTGATTTCCGGATCATTAACAATTTCATAATAAACAGCCTCAGAAGGAATATACATCAACGCTAAATCCATCGTACCCTCTTCAGGAAGAATGTATTTTCTGGCAATATCACGAATATGCTTTCTCACATCATTGATAAAATCCTTTCTTGCCTGCTTTTTTTGAGTTTCATTTTCAAATTTAACCATTTTCTGAAAATTCTCCATGGGAAATTTTGAATCGATGGGTAAAATTCCGGCGGCGGTTTTAATAGCCGCATCAACCTTCTCTCCTGATTTAAAAGTATACTGAAGATGGAAAGTGTTTTTGGGAAATAACTGATTAAGTAAATCTTTTAAAACCTCCTCGCCAATGTTACCCCTTAACTTAGGACTCTTTAAAAAATCCTGAAGATCTTTCATTGAACGACCAATCTCGCTCATTTGACCAACTTCTTTAGAAACTTGAGCAATATATTTTGCGGCTTTATCTAAACGCTCATTAAGATCCCTGCTAGATCTTTGGAGGGCAGCTACCATATTTTTATTGGTACCATCCAACGAAACCTGCATGCTTTTTAACCACTCAATTAAGGTTTTGTCATTCTCTGTTTTATCTTTAATTTCTGTCAATTTTCTATTAAGTAACCAAAAAATAATAAAAATTAAAAGAATAATTAAAGCGGAAAAAAAATAAAGTTCACTGCTCATAAGCTTAATTATACTAAAATATTATTATGAGGCGTCGCAAAAATTATTTTCTTGATTTGATGTTTATGATTATTTTCTGGTTAATGTTTGCTTTAATGATTTTTTTTGTGGAACCAGAAATGATCAAAGATATTCCTTTTAAAGATACTTATCTGCCGTTTTTTCTTAATCTTTTTTTAGCTTTATTTTTTACTTTTGCCTTAATTTTCCGCAACAACCGGCGAGGTTTTATGGCTGCCCTCAGTCTTATCTTGCTTTTAAGCTTAAAACTTAACGGTTTGGCTAACTTGTTTAATTTTTTACTTATTGTTAGTGTTAGCCTCCTCCTTGACCGTCTTTTTTCTTCTTAAATTGAATAGGTTACGAAACATTTGAGACTATAGTGATTATAGTTGAAGACAGGAATTCCAACAAGCTTTCATCATCTTTGGTTTGGCTTTAAGGGTTATGATAGGTTTATGAAAACCTATCAGCATATCAACCAGTTTGATCAAAACGAAGTAGCCAGATTCAGGTTGGAAGCCATTAAATTCTTTGATGAATTTGGTTTAAAACCAACTCTTT
>CAYNMC010000004.1:0-49854 GCA_964398365.1 uncultured Pseudomonadales bacterium
ATCAGAAACGTTAGTATCCAGCTGCCAGCCGTTGTTGTAGATATAACTATAGTACTTGCCGTTGCTGGTAATGACCCATTGGGGAGCGTTGATCACCGGATTGATCCATAAGGTTTGGGATTCAAAACTGCAAGCCGGCGCAGGGGCGGCTGGCGGTTGACCGAGAGTGAAGGTTGATTCACAGCTATTGAGAGAGCTGATAGGGTAGGCTTCGGGCACCGCCGGTTTTTTTCGAGATAATTTAAACGATTGATAGCTTAAAATCACAGAAAGGATGATCAACAAAACTGAAGCTACCCATAAAGTTTTCTTTTGATAGTGAGATTTTTCAAAGTTTGTTTTAGTCATTTTAGTTTGCCGTGCCCCAGCCGGTGCAACTGGTACCGCTGGCATTGCAGATCCGGCATTGGACTAGGTAATCACCGTCAGCGCTGGTAGCCGGCACCGCATAATTGTAACTTCCCGTATAAGTGGTGGTGGTGCTGTCGCTGTCAGGTACGTTTTGGACTTCCGTCAGCGTGCTAAAGGTAGTCGCGCCGAAAGCCCGGTAAAGAACCCGGAAGCTTGCCTTATAGCCGTTTTCAGGAACGGTGCCGCGGCAGGTATAGTTGATGGTCTGGCCTTTTTGTACCGTCGGCGTTTGGGGAGTGAGACTGGTGCAGCTTAAGGCGGCTGCCTGACAGCTGCCATTAATGCAGGCTCTGTTTAGGCCGCAGACAGTGGCGTTATCCGAAACCTGCCAACCTGTGCCATCGCTCTTACAAACCTGCGGCTGATCGCCGGCACAGCGTTTAGCGCCGGAGCTACAAACGGCCAGTGTGCCTGCCGGTTTAAGATTGGTGCTTGTTTTCCAAACCTGTTCCACATCATAAGGACTGCCGTTGTTGTCCCAATTATTATTGTTGAAGTTATAGCGCCATTGCCATTTGCCTTTGGTGATGGAGAAGGTGTTGTTGCTTAAATTGCTCCAAGCGGCATCAATACCCGAGCCGGCCCACGGCCAGGTGCCGTCAGGGGCGGCTTTAAGATTGGTGCTTGTTTTCCAAACCTGTTCCACATCATAAGGACTGCCGTTGTTGTCCCAATTGCCGGCGGCATTGTTAAACCGCCACTGCCATTTGCCGTTGGTGATGGAAAAGGTATTATTGTTGGGATTAGTCCAGCCGCTGTCAATACCGCCGTTATCCCACGGCCAGGTGCAGGGGTGAGTGCTGTCACAAACCGGTTCGCCTTCGGTGACGAAAACTTCCGGCAGGGCTAAATTTTCTTTCTGGCTTCTGATTTTTTCTCCCAGCCTTAGCCACGGCCAGAAGATAGTGAGAAGCAAAAAAACACTTAAAGTCGTTAAAGCCTTCAACTCATTAACGACATTTTTTCTTCCCTTGAAGTCATTCATTAACTTTACACTACCAATCTTGAAAAGATTTTGTCAAGAAGGGATTTTTGTGATAAGATAGCCATTTGATTACTATTCCTGATTTTTCAAGCAAATTTATGAGTATAAAAGAAACACAAGTTGGCAGGCGGCGCTTTTTAAAAGGCTTGACATTGTTGCCATTGTCTTATTTAGCGAGCGGTGTGGTTTTAGAAGGTTTTTTGGTTCCCCCGGGCAGGGCCAGTGAAGAAATGAGCCGGGCGGTAACTGATTTTTTAAAACTGGCCCCGCCGCTGACAATTATCCCTCAAATTGGGGATCATGTTTTAAATACGGCTCTGGTCCAAAAATGTAAGCAAGGAGATTTTCTGGGTGGGGAAATTAGCAGTTGGGAATTGGCTTTAGCCTTAGATAAAAATTTATTGGCTTTAAGTTTAAAAGAGTTGGCAGAAAATCCTGCTGGGACTAACTCTCTTTTGCGTTTGGGCATTGGTTCGTCTTTGCCAAAACTCACGGAGCATTATACCGCCTTGGCAGGTCTTAAAGATGGAGGTGTGGTCTTAGTGGCTACCGACTTTTTTCCGGCAAGCGATCCCACTTGTTACCAGGAAGCCCGTTTTTGGCTTTACAGCGGTACGTTAGCCTACACTTCTTTTTCTTTTTTAACAGGTATGGCGTTGGAAAACTTGAGGCAAAAACATGCTTCCTGCGATTCTTCAAGGATAAACAGGCGAGAGTTGCTGAAAACAGGGATTTTGGGTGCGCTTGCCCTTGTGGGTTGCGGCGTGAGCGGCGGCGTTCTGCTTTTAAGCAACGAGCTTAACCGCAACTTGCAAATTTATGGCGAAGGTCAGCAGATTATCAATAAAATTGGTTGCCAGCGTTTGATTTTTGATGATGAGGTAATTGAAGGCATCTATCAATTACTGAACATGCCCAACGCCGCTGAATTTATTAGACATTTGCTTGAAGTGAGAAATTGGGTGATGGTGCAAAACAGCTTGGTTTGTCTCAATTTATTTAAAGGGACTAAACTGCCTCAACCAGAAAATTATTTTCTTTTTGGCGGCACCGGGCACAGCGGCATGGTTCATCTTCTTTCGGATAGCCAACTTTTGACAAAAGTGGAAGCCGATTTAAAAGCTTCTGCCAGCCAGCTGGTGGCCAAGATGGCGGCATGGCTGGCTAGCCGTCAAGAGCTTCAGTCGGCAGAACTTGATGAATGGGCAACCTTAAGTGCGATTTATAGTTTTCCCCAGACCAGTTGTCTACCTTCAGTTATTGATCACTATCCGCTTGAGGAGCAGATTCTGCCTTTAAAATCTCCCCGTTTGATTTTATATGAGGCTCTTTTAGAATTTTGGGAAACGCCGGAAGGCAAGCGTTATCAGCAGGCTTTAGAAAAGATGCTTGCCCAGATGATAAATTTAGATTGCCATTTAACTTGGCGAAAAGATCCTTTGGCTCAGGCAAAAGCTGTCAGAGATCACTGGCGGGAAAGGGAAGTAGTTGAGCATTGGCGCTGGGGTTTGCCACGCGACCCTACCCTAAAACAGGAGTTAAATTTTTACCCCTTTCCCTGTCTTTTTGAAGCCCCTGATTTGGGTATAAGAATCAGCGGCGTAGTTAACGATCACGGCATTCCCTTGCTTAAAACAATTTCTTCTTAAACTATAGATCTTGCTGTAATCTTTGAATCACACTCAGTTTTTAAAATACATACAAAATACATATTGCAAAAAGGGAAATTTATTATAGAATAAGGAAAATTTAAAGAAAGATAGTGTAAAAAATGGATATTTATTAAATAACATAGACAAAATAGATAATTTATAGATAGAGAATAATTAAGAGCTAATAACTAACCTTGGAATTTTTGATATTTTGTTAAATTTAAATAGGTATCTCTATTAATAGTCCAGATAATCAACCAGAAGGATTAAATAGAAGACAATTTTTGCGTTTGATGGGTCGTTCGGCTTTAACTTTTATAGGTTTGAGCTTTCTTAAAGGCAACCTGATTATTAATGAAAATGAAAAGCGCTTTTTATTAGAGTCTCAACTTGAGGAAAAAATCCAGTTTTTAATTACCGCTACTCAAAATTGTATTGATTTTAACCAACAATATAATAATCCACCTACAGAAAAATTATTTGCTCATCCAGCGGCCCATAAGGGTAAAGTTTTATGGCGAAGTTTTTATAAACAGTTTCCCTATTTAACTCATCAATATGCTCTTGAGACTGCTAGTTGGCGAGCGCGAGAGTTATTAAAAGAAAATCCTTTAAGATTTAATAATGTGACTGAAATTTCGCAGATAATAGATTTAATCTTACGAGAAAGTATAAGGGATACTTTCTCCCCACATAATTGTGAAGAAAATTTGGAAGAATTGTCTAAAAAGATATTAGCCTGTTGGCTTCCTCATTGTCAAACGGTAAAACCAGCTATCACCTTTTTCCCTGTGGAAGCCGATTCTAAAGATGACCAAGTTAAAGAAGAGATTCCAGTTATTGTTGATAATATCGAAATAGTAAGTCCTTTAAGGAGCAAAAAAGAATATAACAGTTATAGCAGTTATAATAACTGTTTGGAAAAAATAGAAATTAACAGGGGAGAGTCGGAATTTTTACCAGAAGGTTCCGAGCAAAAAAATTTAATAACTGATTATCTTATAGTTCATGAATTAACTCATAGTCTTGACGTATGGTTAAATCCTCATTTTTTGGGTGGTTTAGTGGGAAAGGATAGACTGGGAAAGTTAATTAACTTGCGTTGGCAGGCCTTAGAGAAAGGTTGGCAGGAATTCTTTTCTCAAGCCTTCATTGACAACAGTGAAGAAAGATGGTTTAATCAGATATTAAGGGGCGAACTAGAAATTAGACCTGAAACGATTAGAAAAAAATTGCTGTGGAGTGTTTGTGCTTATTTTATAAAACAGCCTTTGGCTAACTATCATTTGCCGCTTACTGATATTTACATTAGATCATTTTCTGATTTGGATGATAAAACAGTTTTAAGGGCTATAGAAAATGGTGAGGTAACTCAATTGAAAAAATATTTAAATTTTGACCCCTTAGCTACTCAGGCACTTGAAATTTATCCAGATTTCATTGAGTGTTCCCTCCGCAAAGGTGGTTTTTTACCACCAATAATGAGTTTTTATGGTTTAAAAGCAGTTGTTGAAGGAAAATTTAAAAAAGATCTAAATGAACCTATTATTAACTCATGCTGGAAGTTAGCTTTTAATTTTTTTCCAGAAGCACTTGCCGAGACTATTGCTTTTTATTATCTCCTAGGAACCAATAATTCTCTTTTACCTGCCAAGGCTAAAGAATTTAAAGAGATAATGGAAACTTGGCCAGAAATTAAATATTTTCATGCTGTTAAAGAAGCGCTAAGTGCAACAATACTAGCTTCCTTCACTGAAGTTGTAAGTAATAAAGCCATTTCTCGTGCAAAATAAATTTTTATTGTTTAAATAAAATATTATAAAAAAATTAGCTTGTTAACTTAATTTATCTTAAATAAAATAAATAAAATTTAAAAAGAAAAGGAGGGAGGTCTATTATGAAGGAAAGATTTTCAAGAAGAAATTTTTTAAAAAAGACAGGATTAGGTTTAACTGCTTTTTTTGGTCTTTACCTTAATGGGAAACTGAGGAATACTGATTCAGCTTATGCTACTAATAAAGAAGGTTCTGATGAAAGTGTTAGTCCGGGAATGGTTGAAGCCTTAAAAATAGCTCAAGATTTATATCGAGAGACCAGAACGGAATTAACCGAAATAGGGTTTACTTCCCCTAATCCAGAAATGCAATTAGAAATAGTGGGAAGAGTAATCAGTCAAGATAATTTTGATTGTCATGCGAGAGTTTACAAGGCCGGCGGAGAAAATTATATTGTTGCTCTTTTAAAAGAACAGAAGAAAGAAGCAATTATTTTAAAAAATTTGTCGTCAGTAGAGCAAAGGGTTAAAGTTTTAATTCCAATTTCCGAATTAGAAGGTGGTATTAAATTTGTAGATAAGCAAGGATTGGTCCAAGCAAAAATTGAAGATGGCTTATTGTATGTTTTAAAAGATGAGCAAACTATTCCTTTAATAGGGGGAACTTTAACAGAAGATCAGCTGAATAATGTATACGGAATAATCTTTGGCAAGATTGAATTGCAAGATCGAGGCAAATGGCTTAAAGCACAGAGACATGGTGAAGAGAGTCTTTTACCAGCTTTTTTTGATAACCTAAATTAGGTAGAGTTAAGTAGCAGAGATTAATACTTGACAGCACGAATCTTTTCTTAATATCATAAAATTATGGAGCGGGTGAAAGCTTTCCCTCTTATATTATTTTTGATTATTTTTTTTTCTTTTCTTGCTTCTTTTTATTTTCTAACCTTTTTGGTTAATAATAAGACTGGAATGACAATTGATTTTTTCGGAAAAAAAATTTATTTTGGGAGGAAGGCAAACCAAACAAGCATGCCTTTTAAAAAGGAGGAATGGGAACCTTCTTATTATTTTTGGCGTCCGGTTGGATCTCAGTCAAAAGAAGAGCCCGAATCTATCATAATTATGGCTTTTGCGCGCTTTATCTTACTTAGTAATAATAAATTAATCTTTCTTATAAATAACAACACCGAAGAATATACTCTTAATAAAGTTCCAAAAATTACTTCAGTTTCATCCGATGATTTTTTGTTTAATATTAAAGATACGTCAGAGATAAATAATAAAATGGTTTTTCTTTCTGACTATAAAGGTGATCTCAAACATAAAGTGGTATTTCTTGAATTTTTGTACGAAACTAAAAGCAAGGAAGAAATGTTAAAGGTTATCGAAGCTTTAAATAAGGGTACTTTTTCTATTAAGACGTGTTCGGAATGCGAATTAAAATATATAGTGAGTAATGAATTTTAAGATAAGAAAATTATTACTATTTTTATTATTAATAATTATCTTTTGGGTAAAAGCTGATTTTGTTTTTGCGGATATAATGCCGGGATGGTGTGTGTGTTGTGGTGAAGAGATAAGGTGTGCTTCCCTTTGTTGGGATTGTCAAAAACCAATTCCAAACGAACCTTCATGTTTCCTTCCAGAAACCAAGATCAGGACGCAAAAAGATGATAAAAATATTGAGGATTTAAAAATTGGCGAACAGGTAAGGGGTTTTCTGGAAGGAAATGGAAAGCTGGTTACGGCTAGGGTCACCAACATTTTTAAAAGTTTTAGGGATTCTTATTATTTTTTGAAAACAAAAGCGGAGAAAGAAGTTAAGGTGACGGCCGAGCATCCCTTTTTGATAAGTTTGGCCAGCAAAGAGGAAACTGCTTATAAAGAAGTTAAAGATCTGCGGATAGGCGACAAAGTTTATATTTATGATAAGGGTAAACTGATTGCCGACGAAATTGTTAAAAAAGAGAAAATCAACGAGTCAACCCCGGTTTATAATCTTGCCGTGGACACGACGCATAATTTTATCGCCAATGATTTTGCCGTGCACAACAAATGTCCATATAAGAATTTTGGAACTTTAGAATATGCCGGTTGTGATAAGTTTTATGGCTGGGTAATTGGAAGCGACATCGTAAACAACGAAGTTAGATTTTTTAAAGACTTTAGTGGCGATCCCCTGGGGGCTGCACCGTTGTTTACCGCACCATTGAATATTTACCGAAGCGATCTGGAGCAAATTGGTTGCAGCGGTGCTAATAGAGGTTTTGAGATTCAGACACCACTCGGAAAAGGTCTTTTTGACGGCCAACAGCACACAATTAAAGCCGGCTATGTTCGTTATGACAGTGATGAGAGGAAACACAAATGGGTAGAACTTGTTTACTCTCCTGTAAACATTTTTTGTTACCAGACTAATTGTGGAGGTATAACTGAGAACCCCGATCCTGTAGCTAAAGGCAATGATGTTTATCTTCAAGCTATTAATTATAGCCCTTCTAGTGGAGCAGAAAACAAAGAAGTGAGATATTATATCCGCCCTTCTACTTATTCTAATCCTCCTAATAATTGTGGAGGGTGGACTCATATAGGGACTGTTTCTATTGCGGGACAAAGCAAGTCTACCCTTACTGTGAATACCAATAATCTTAATCCAGGAACATACAACGTGATTGCTGAAGTTGAAGACACTTTAGGCAGGTTCTGCAATGGTTATTATAATTATCATACGTGTAATCCTGGCTCTTTGGCTTTTATGTGTTACTCCTGTAATACCACCTTTACGGTGGTCCTGCCTGCTGGCTTTACGGTTTATGCCCGGCAGGTAAATAGTCCAAATGCTGCCTGTAGCGATATTATTAATGCTCCTTCACCTACTGGTTTTCAACCGTCCTTTACCCCTCACGCTGAAGTGTTACTCAATACCAATAGAATAGCCGATGGAAACTTTAACCCGTCTTGGACAGTAAATACCCTTAATCCTGACAATACTTATAACGTTACGTTTAACGCGCCTGCAGCGGGAACTAATTTTATGAGCAGTTTTATTATTTGCTCACGCACCGGTTCCTCAGGTTCTTATACTCGTACGCCTTCTTTTGGTACAACTAATACTTCGATTAATTTTAAACCTCAGGCCGGCACCATGGGCGAGATTCATGTGGCTTATATTCCCCGGCGCCAAGTCACCGGGACGGTTAAATATAGAACGGACTCCAACTGTTTTAATTCAGGTACACTGTTTAATTTAGCTACGATAACATGTAATAATAAAAATGCCTCTTATCCTTCACCAGGCGTTTACCGATGTATTAATACAGATAACTCGTTTTACTTTGATCCGCTCTCCACGGTGACAATAGATCGTTCAGCAGACCCTGCAGGCTATGAATATAAATGTAGTTTTATTTCAGATTCTTCAAATGCTTCAACATCTTTACCTCGTTCTCTCACGGTGCCAATTAATACCAATGGTACGGGTCCTACCCTTATTTACACCAGGATATCAACATTGACTGTTCGCGCCAAATCGGTTAATGACCCTAACGCTTCGTGTACCACTGTGTCTAGAGCCGACGGTCCGAATAGATCTTTTACCGTAGATTTGGGAACTCCACCAACCAGATATCGCTTCTCTAATAATCTTATTACTAAAAGTTTTCCTGCAGGAAACGTTCTTATAGATCCTGTTAATCCGCTAGCTGATAACACCGATAAGCTTTATATGGATAGTTATATTATGTGCGACGGTAATACACGAACGCCTACTTCAGGTACAGGTACCGGTAGTTATACTATAAATTTGGGTATAGGGAAAACTTTTGATGTCGGCTATGTCAAGCGGCAGAAGGTAAAGGTTAGAGTTTTGGAAGCCCCAAGCGATACTTGTCCTAGTTCAGTAGACGTTTTGACGGATATCACCAGTACGATTTATACAAATCTTTCCTTTCAATGTACGAGCGGACAAACAGCAGTCTATAATAGCACTGACAGAGTTTATGAGTGCAAGAATACAGATAATAGTGTCTATTTTGACCCGCTTAGCACTGTCTTTTTCGGTAGTTATAGCCTACCCTCTACTTATAGTTTTGTTTGCTACCACAATGGTTTGAGAGAGGCCGCGAGGACGACGGTACCCACCAATGGTACTGCGGCACAGCACTATCTGATTCTTACCCCAAACAAACCCCGCTGGTTTCAGGTTGTTGGCGGCGATGTCCATGCCAACGGCGGCGGAGTAACCTCACAAATTCCCGCCACGGCCACCAACCGCTACTTTTTGGGCAATAGCGCCAATGCCAAACATGGTGTGGTTTCTTCAACCGGTATTTTGAACCTGGGAAGCGAATCAACAATTCCCACTCATGTCAGCGTGGATGCGGACAAGTGGTATGCCAACAACAGTGGTTCCTATGGGGGCAAAGCCTTTTATAGTTATGATTTTTGGAAGAAAGCTTTGGCGGGAAAATTAGAGACGGTGACTAACCCACAAAGCTTCAATCCTAAAAACAAAAGTGGTCTATTTGATTTTGGGGGCAATGGTAGCAACAGGATTGAAATTAAAGAAAGTAGCGGCGGTGGTAATTGGAAAAATATTAACAAAAAAATTTTTATTCTTTATAACGGGACTATTAAGATTAGCAATGATATCAGTGTTGATTCTGGCGGCAGTTTGGTGATTGTCGCTTCAGTTAATATCGAGATTGATCATAGGGTAGAGGAGCTTGCAGGTTATTTTATTGCCGGGGGCAATATCAATACTGGTCATGTGTCAGGTGGCGTTGACCAGCAGCTGACCGTCAACGGCGGCCTGATTGCCCAAAACAAAGTCAACCTCCAAAGAGATTTAGGGACAAATAACAAAACCACCCCGGCAGAAATAGTTAACTTCCGGCCCGATATCTTGGTTAATTTGAACGACGATCTGAAGTTTAAAGAGATCAAAAGATGGCAGGAAGTGGCGCCCTAGGCAAAGTTTTTAAGCATTGAGCCGGCTTAGGCTTCTGATAATCAGTCGTTGCATCTTCTTTGGGATTTTTGCTATATTGGTTGCCAAAATGAAAAAAGGGATGTTGATTTCTTTTGAGGGCGGCGAGGGCAGCGGCAAGACCGTTCAGATTAAACTTTTGGCCGATTGGCTAAGAGAGCGGGGTTGCCAGGTTTTAATCACCCGCGAGCCGGGCGGCACGGTCATCGGCGAGCAGATCCGCGCCGTGCTCTTAAATCCCAAAAACATCGGCATGGCCTTTACCACCGAAGTCTTGCTTTTTCAGGCCGGCCGGGCCCAGCTCTATCGGGAGTTGATTTTGCCGTCGCTGCGGGCCGGCAAAGTGGTTTTGTCCGACCGCGGCCGTGATTCCAGTCTCGTTTATCAGGGGATGGTACGCGGCTTTGGCGAAAAGCTGATTGAGCGCTTGAACAACTTTGCCACCCAAAACACCTATCCTGAACTGACGATTTATCTGGATGTGCCGGTGGAGATTGGTCTGAAGCGCCGCAACGGCACGGGTAAAATGGACCGTTTGGATATGGAGAAAAAAGATTTTCACCAAAAAGTGAGAGAGGGTTATTTGAAACTCGTCAAAGCCAATGATCACCGGCGTTGGTTTAAATTTGATGCAACTCAGTCAATTGAGGCAATTCATCAGGCAATTATCAAGTTGGTTGAAGAAAAATTATTTAAAAAATAACAAATTTGAGAGGAGGGAAAAACCATGGTGGAGTTAAACAAAGAAAATGGCCCGGAGCTGCCAGCAGCAGAAGAACCAGCCGGTCAGACTGAACTGCCTGAAGATCCAACACCAATTTCGCCAGTGGAAGCCGAAGTTAAAATTTCTTCTCCCCGTCTGGACTCTTATCACCCTTGTTTTGGCGGCCGGATGGAAGGCGGTTTGCCCCGCCGGCGTTAAAGATTTTCCTTTCCTTTTCTTTTCAAGGGTTGTCTTTATCCCGGTGTTGCTTCAAGAGGCAACACCCGGTGTTGAAATTTTACCAAAATAAACGGTTGACAGAAAAAGCCAAGCAGTGGTATAGTTAAATATGGTTGAGATAAAAGTTGGGAAGTTGATTTTGAGAGCGGCTTTAAGGAGCCGTTTTTTTATTGGCTAATGAAAGGGCAAAACTTAGCCGAACTCCATGTTCATTTGGGCGGTGCGGTCAAGCCGGATATTTTGTGGAGCTTGGCCCATGAACAGGGAATTAGACTGCCGACCAAAGATTATTGGGAGTTTGTGGCGAAGTTTACCATCGGCGCCGGCAAAATTGCTTGGGAGGCCTTTCATGAACTTTTTGGCTGGACGGAGCTGGTCCAATCCAGCCCCTTGGCGATGGAGCGGTGTGTGGAGGAGGTGATTGGCGGCGCCTATCGTCGCTGTCGGATTACCCTTTTGGAATTATCTTATAATCCCATGTTTCGCAACCGCGGCGGCGAAAGAGATTTGGACCACATCATTATGGCCAGCTTGCGCGGTTTAGACAAAGCCCGGCTGGCTTATCCCCAGATTAAAGCCGGTTTAATTTTTCTGCTTGACCGCCGCCTGCCGGTAGCCAAAAATCAAATCATTGTCCGCAAGGCCATCAAATACAAAAATCGGGGGGTGGTAGGTGTTGATTTGGCCGGGCCGCAACCTCAAGATCGGCGTTTTACTTACCGTGAGTTGGTAGAGTGTTATCGTTTGGCCCGCCAAGAGGGTTTGGGTACGGTGGTTCACTGCGGCGAGGAGGGTGAAGCTTCGGAAATGCTGGAAGTAATTGAGTGGTTGAAGCCTTCAAGAATTGTTCATGGCATCAAGGCTTATACCCAGCCAAAAATTTTAAAGCTTTTGGCAAAAAGAAAAATTGTTTTGGCTTTGTGTCCTACTGCCAACCTAAAATTGGGGATTGTTAAAAATTTAGGAGAATTAAAGCTTGCCTTTCAAGCCTTTAAACGCTATCGCGTGCCTTTTTGCCTTAACACCGATGATCCTGAATTTTTTGGCACCAATCTGCTTGGGGAATTTCGCTTGTTGTTAAAAAATAAAATTTTGTCCGAAAAAGAAATTTTGGCGGCCAACCAGAGGGCTTTTAGACACAGTTTTTTAAATGATTTGAAAGGAGGAGAAAAATGAAGATAAGAGAAGGCCTTTCTTTTGACGACGTTTTGCTGGTGCCTAAGTATTCGGCCGTTTTTAAAGAAGAGATAAATTTGGAGACTCAACTCACGCCCAAAATCCGCTTAAAGATTCCGCTGATTGCTTCGCCGATGGATACGGTTTGCGAAAGCAAAATGGCGGCAGGTTTGGCGCAAGCCGGCGGTTTGGGGATTATTCATCGGAATTTAAGCGTGAGCGAACAGGCGGCGCAGATAAAGAGAGTAAAGCAAACAAAGGTGAGTAGTAAAGAAGCCCTTTTGGATCAAAAAGGCCGTTTGGTGGTGGGTGCGGCGGTAGGAGTGGGGTCTGAACTTTTCTTGCGGCTTGAGGCTTTGCTGGCGGCCGGCGCCGATCTTATCTGCCTTGATTCTGCTCATGGCCATGCCCGCTATCTTATCGAGGCTACCAAAACCATCAAAAGGAAATATCCTCAGATTGGATTGGTTAGCGGCAATGTGGGCAGCGGCGAAGGTTTTAAACGCTTGGCTGCGGCCGGAGCCGATGCCATCAGGGTGGGTGTTGGTCCGGGTTCCATTTGCACGACGCGGATTGTTTCTGGCGTGGGCGTGCCTCAACTTTCGGCGATTATGGATTGTGCCGTTTGGAGCCGTAAAACGGGCGTGAGTTTGATTGCTGACGGCGGCATCCAGCAATCGGGCGACATCGTTAAAGCCTTGGCCGCCGGCGCCGGCAGCGTAATGATTGGTTCACTTTTCGCCCGGCTTGAAGAAGCACCAGGCAGAGTCGTTACGATTAAAGGCAAAAAATACAAGTATTACCGGGGTATGGGTTCGTTGGCGGCGATGCGGCGGGGTTCTGCCAGTCGCTACGGTCAACTGGCCCACGCCAAACGCTTGATTGCCGAAGGCGTGGAAGGTTTGGTGCCCTATAAGGGTTGTTTGGCCGATTTTCTTTTTCAGTTGGTGGGTGGTTTGCGGGTGGGTATGGAGTATCTTGGCGCGGCTGACTTGGCTTCCCTTTGGCAAAGAGCCGAATTTATCAAAATTACCCGTTCCGGTTTGGTGGAAAGCCATCCGCATGATATCCTGATTACCAATGGCGGCGAGAGCTATAACTATAAAATACAATAAAAAACAGCACGTGCGGAATTATATTGTATTATAAAATTGATGATCATCTGTAAAGGTATATTATTTAACCATGATAAGATTGCCTATTTTGCGCCGAGCTGGGAAGAAATGGGTGAGTACTGCTTTGCTTTAGCTAAGAAGATTTTAGCCTCGGGTCAAAAATTTGACCGTTTGGTGACGCTTGCCAAAGGCGGCTGGACTTGGTCGCGCTCCATGTCGGATTTATTAAATATTGAGGAAGTGGCGAGTATCCAAGTGAAGCTTTATGGTGAATTTACCTGCAAGCAAAAAGAACCAGTTTTAATCCAGGCTTTGCCAATTTCGGTTAAAAATGAGCGCATTTTACTTTTTGATGATGTTGCTGATAGCGGTGAAAGTTTACTTTTTGCCAAAAATTATTTAAAAATGTCCGGTACTAAAGAAATTATCACCGCTACGCTTTTTTACAAACCCTGGTCAAAACTCAAGCCCGATTTTTTTGTTTGTCAAACGAAAGCGTGGGTAATTTTTCCTCACGAAATCAGAGAAGCGATAGAAAACCTCGGCGGTCGGTGGCGAAAAGCGGGTATAAGTTATTCAGAAATTGTCAGAAGATTTAAAAAAATAGGCTTGCAGGAAGAACAAGTAGAATACTTTTTAAAACTCAAAAGGCAAAATCCTAAGAGTAAAACCCCACTCAAAGCTTAAAACTTTTAGTTTTGAAGCGGGTTTTTGATTTTGCTTTTTAAATTATAATTTTAAATTATAAAGAGTTAATAAAGATGGAGAAGGAAATATTTATCGTTGACTTCGGTTCCCAGACAACTCATCTCATTGGCCGCCGCCTCCGTGATCTCGGTCTAATGATTCGAATCATTGAACCGGGAGAGGCGTTGGGCTTAAGCGAAAAACAGCGGCCGGCGGGAATCATTCTTTCCGGCGGGCCGGCGAGCGTTTATGAAGCCGGTGCCCCGATGGTTGACCGGCGGCTTTTTACTTTAGGCATCCCGATTTTGGGAATCTGTTACGGCTGGCAGCTGACGGCTCATTTTTTGGGAGGTAAAGTGGTGAGTGGTAAAAAAGAGTATGGGCCCGGGACGATCCGGCTTAAAAATCAAAAAGCAAAAATCAAAATTAGCGAAAATCTTCCTCAAAAATTCACCGTTTGGTTATCCCACGGCGATAGCGTGGTGAGATTACCGCCTGATTTTGAAATCATTGGCTCAACCAGTGAGGTGAAAGCGGCCTTTGTGGTTCATCCCCAAAGAAAAATTTTCGGCGTGCAGTTTCACCCAGAAGTGGTACATACCGAATTTGGGGGGCAAATTTTAAAGCAATTTGGAAAAATTTGCGGTTTAAAGCCTAAGCCTCAGCCCTTAAAGCTTGAAAAAATCATTGAAGAGATAAGGGAGACGGTTGGCAAGGAGGCTAAGGTGGTGGCAGCGGTTTCCGGGGGGCTTGACTCAACAACGATGGCGGTGCTTGTGGCCCGGGCGGTGGGACGGCGCTTTTTCCCAGTTTATATCGAAAACGGTTTGATGCGTCAAGGTAATCGGGAGGAGTTAATTAGCCTTTTTAAAAAATTTATCGGCTTCAAACCCAAAATTATTCAGGCCGAAAGGTTATTTTTAAAAAAGTTAAAAGGCGTAACTAATCCGGAAAGGAAGCGGAAGATTATCGGCCGACTTTATGTTTCCCTTTTTCAAGAGGAAGCCAAAAAAATCAAAGGTGTTAAATTTTTAGCCCAGGGGACAATTTATTCCGATGTCATCGAAAGCAAAGGTAGTAAAAATGCCGCAATGATTAAATCCCATCATAATGTTGGCGGCTTGCCCAAAAGCCTAAAACTAAAACTTTTGGAGCCTTTGCGCCACTACTACAAAGACGAAGTAAGGAGTATTGCCAAACAACTGGGTTTGCCGCCGGACTTAATTAATAAACAGCCTTTTCCCGGACCGGGTAATGCTATTAGGATCATCGGCGAGGTTAGGCGTTCAAGGCTGGTCAAACTGCGGCAGGCCGATGCCATTGTTTTGGCTGAATTAAAAAAAGCTGGCTGGCTAGCGAAAGTTTTTCAGTCTTTTGCGGTGATGACCGGAGTAAAAAGTACGGCAGTTAAAGGAGATTCCCGTTTTTACGGTGAGGTGGTTGCACTCCGAGTTTATACTTCTTCGGATATTATGACAAGCGACTGGGCCAGATTGCCCTATGATTTATTACAAAAAATTGCTTCCCGTATTGTTAATGAAGTCCCCGGGATCTCTCGGGTAGTTTATGACATCACCACCAAGCCGCCGGCAACAATGGAGTGGGAATAGCTTTTTATAATTCCTCCTTGCCAGCCTGACAAAATTATGCTAAATTAACTTTCAAATACTCACATCCAGTTTTGGGCTCCTGAGAAATAGCAAATTCTGGATGGCGGAAAAAGGAGCAAAATGAAGGTCAAAAAACAAAGAACAGCAAGCCAAACCGGCGAAGAAAAAACCGTTGATAAAGATCTTCAGAGTTTTAAAATTCCCCTGACCGAATTATTGGAGGCCGGTTGTCATTTCGGTCATCAGGTGAGACACTGGCATCCGCAGATGGCGCCTTTCATTTATACCACTCGTGACGGCGTCCATATTTTTGACTTAGCCCAAACCGCCCAGCGGTTGGCCGTTGCCTGTGTCGCCGCGAAAAAATTAGTGGCTCAGGGGCAGGATATTATTTTTGTTGGCACCAAAAGACAAGCTCAGGCCATTGTTCAGGAAGAAGCCAGTAAAGTAGGCATGCCTTATGTGGTTAATCGTTGGTTAGGCGGTACCATCAGTAACTGGGGAGAAATAAAGAAAAGAATTGACAAATTAAAGGAAATGAAAACGAAGAAGCAAAAAGGCGAATACGCTTCCTATACCAAAAAAGAAAATCTTCTCATTGATCGAGAAATTGCTCGTTTAGAAAAACTTGTTGGCGGTCTTACGGTTTTAAAGAAAGCCCCAGAGGCTCTCTTTATTGTTGACAGTCATCGAGAAGTGAGCGCCGTGAAGGAAGCAAGGCAAAATCAAGTAAAGATTTTTGCGATTACCGACACCAACAGTAATCCCACCCTGATTGATTATCCCATTCCCGCCAACGATGATGCGGTCAGAAGCCTTAGGTTAATCGTTAGCACTTTTGCCAAGGCAGTAGCGGAAGGCATGAAACTAAGAGAAAAAAAAGAAGAAAGTAATAATAAACTCAAAGTTCAAAATGCAAAGAACAAAGCCTAACTAAACTTAAAAGTTTTTAAACTTTGAACTAGGTTTTGAATTTTGCACTTTGCGCTGATTTATGAAAATCTCTTTAGCCAATATTACCAAACTTCGTTTGGAAACTTCCGCGGGCATCATGGATTGCAAAAAAGCCCTTGTTGAAGCTAAAGGCAGCATGGAGAAAGCCAAGGCCATTCTTAAACAAAAGGGTTTGGCGATCGCGGCCAAGAAAGCAGATAAAAAAACCGAGGCCGGCCGGGTTGAGGCTTATACTCACCTTGACGGAAGAGCGGGCGCTTTGCTTAAATTAAGTTGCGAAACCGACTTTGTTTCCTGCCATGAAGAATTTAAAAAATTGGCTCACGAACTTTGTTTGCAGGTAACGGCAATGAAACCCAAAAGTGTGGCTGATTTATTGAAGCAGGAATATATTCGTGAACCCGGCAAGACTGTCCGGGAGCTGCTTAACGAGACGATTGTCAAAATGGGAGAAAATATTAAAATTGAGGAATTTTGTCGTCTAGAAATATAAGCGAGGTGATTTTTTATGGCAATTGATCTTGCCGTAAGAGAACGTTTTGAACAAGTTTTTTCTCATTTGAGCAACGATTTGAAAACCGTTAAGACGGGGCGGGCGAAACCCTCGTTGGTGGAAGATATCCTGATTGAGGCTTACGGCACCAGAATGCACCTCAAAGAATTGGCTTCTCTTTCGGCGCCCGACCCTCATCAAATTATTATTTCACCGTGGGATAAGAGTTTATTGGAGGCGATCTCGCGCGGTGTCAATGCGGCCAACCTTAATCTCAATGCCATTGTTGACGGTGAACTTATCCGTATAAATATTCCTCCTTTGACCGCAGAAACACGAGAACAACTGATTAAGCTTGTGCGTCAAAAACTAGAATCAGCCAAGGTGATGTTGCGCCAGGTGCGGGCCGAAGCCAAAAGAGAAATTGAAGGACAAAAAGAAAAAGGTGGCGTCAGTGAAGACACCATTCACCTGGACTTGGAAAATCTTCAGAAAATGGTGGAAGAATACGAGGAAAAACTCGAGTCTTTAGCCAAAAATAAAGAGGAGGAATTAATTTTCTCTTCCGCTCCGGGAGCGGCATGATCTTGACGCTCCGGTATTTAACGGTTATTATTAAGTTATGCCTGCCCGTGCGACACCTTTAGTTAACGATCATCTTTACCACATTATTAGTCGCGGCATAAATTCAATTCCCATTTTTAAAAGCAAGGTCGACTACCAATTTTTTACGCAAGCCTTTTGTTACTATCAAAACCGCAAACCTCAAGTAAAATTTTCTTTATTTAAAAAATTATCAGTAAGTCAAAGGAATGATATCATTGCCAGCCAACGGCATCACCAAGATTATCTTGTGCAAATTATTGTTTATTGTTTGATGCCCAACCACTTTCACTTTATCTTGAAACAGGTGACAGAAAAGGGAATTATTAATTTTATAAGACTGCTCAATAATAGCTATGCTCATTACTTTAATCTTAAGTATCAGCGAAAGGGCAGTCTTTTTGAGAGTAGGTTTAAGGCAGTTCTTATTGAAACCGATGAGCAGCTTGCTCACCTTTCCCGCTACATTCACCTCAACCCCTATAGCGGTCTGGTTATAAAAGACATGCGGAGTTTGCTTAAATATCCTTACTCTTCACTTTCCGAATATTTAAATTTAGGTTCGGTAGAGATTTGTCATAAGGAGCTTTTGAGGAGTTATTTTCCTAAGGTTGAAAGCTATAAAAAATTCGTTCTTGACAGGGCTGACTATCAAAAAAAGCTTCAACTGATTAAACATCAATGTTTGGAGCCCGCCTAATTTCCCGGAGCGTCAAGATCATGCCGCTCCCGGAGCGGAAAATTGAGAGTTTCTAAATTAGTAGGGGTTTGTTAAAATACTGCCGTGTTAACCTTTTTGATTTTCGTTATCATTCTTTCAGTTTTGGTTTTTATCCACGAGCTGGGTCATTTTTTGGCGGCAAAAAAAAGCGGCGTTAAAGTGGAAGAGTTCGGTTTTGGTTACCCGCCTAGGCTTTGGGGGAAGAAAATTGGCGAGACGATTTATTCTCTAAACTGGTTGCCATTTGGTGGTTTTGTCCGACTTTATGGCGAAAATTATTTACCCAAAAGAAAAAAGAGTAAGACGGAAAGAGCCTTATGTTATAAACCAAAAAGGATCAGAATTTTGGTGGCGCTAGCGGGCGTTCTGGGTAATTTTTTTCTAGGGATTGTTTGCTTCTCAATTATTTATTCCGTGATTGGCATTCCTACTAAAGTTGATTATCTTGTGATTGAAGAGGTGGCAAAGGATTCGCCAGCCCAGCAGGCGGGGCTAAAAGCCGGCCAGATTATTCTCGGTGTTCAGAATAAAAGAGTTACCAAAGCCGAAGATTTTGTTGCCTTGGTTAAAGCCAATCAAACAGAAGAAATTTCTTTAATGTTAGCCGAAGGAAAGGGTAAACCGGCCAAAGAATATCGTCTTAAACCCCGACTCAACCCGCCTCCCGGCGAAGGCGCTTTAGGTGTGGCCATTTCCAATATCGAAATGGTTTTTTACCCCTTTTGGCAGCGGCCCTTTCGCGGCGCCATCATCGGCGTAAAAGAAGCTTTAAGTTGGGGTTGGGCGATTGTTTTAAGTCTTGGACAAGCCCTTAAAGGCTTATTGACCGGTGTAATTCCCGAAGTCGCCGGCCCCGTGGGTATTTATCAGATCACCGCCGGCGTGGTGCGTCAAGGTTGGCTTTTGACGTTGCAATTTGTGGCGGTTTTATCCATTAATTTGGCGGTTTTGAACCTTTTGCCTATTCCTGCTCTTGATGGCAGCCGCTTGCTTTTTATTGGTCTTGAAGCCTTGACGCGTCGCCGCGTCAAACCGAAAATTGAAGAATATATTCATTTAAGCGGTATGGTTTTTTTAATCGGCTTGATGTTACTAGTTACCCTTAATGATTTTTCGCGTCTTTTAAAGAATAACCCATTTTGGCAAAATCTTATTAATAGTATAATGAAAGAACTGAGGCAATTTTATGCTTTATTCTCAACTTTTCGGTAAAACCTTAAAGATTGTGCCGGCGGAAGCAGAAACGGTTTCTCATAAGCTTCTGCTTAAAGCCGGTTTCCTTGACCGCGCCTTGACAGCCGGAGTTTATACTTTGTTGCCTTTGGGTTGGCGTGTTTATAAAAAAATTGAAAATATTATCCGCGAAGAAATGGACCGCATCGGTTGTCAGGAATTATTGATGCCTACCTTGCAGCCAAAGGCGTTGTGGCAAGAAACCAATCGTTGGCTTAAATACGATCCGCCTTTATTTAAACTCAAAGATCGTCATCAGAAAGATTTGTGTTTGGCGCCGACCCATGAAGAGGTTATCACCGATCTGGTGAGGCGTTTTGTTACATCCTACAAAGATTTACCCCTCTATCTTTATCACATTCAAAACAAATTTCGTAATGAAATGCGTCCCAGCGGCGGTTTGTTGCGGACGCGCGAGTTTATGATGAAAGACTTATATAGTTTCCATCAGGACAAAAAAGATTTGGATCAATTCTACACTTGCGTGATTGAGGCTTATAAAAACATTTTCAGGCGTTGCCATTTGGTGGTGAAGCTGATTGAGGCTTCGGGTGGCAGTATTGGCGGCGAGGTCACTCACGAATTTAATATGCTCTGTCCGACTGGTGAAGATAAAGTTTTATATTGCCCAAAATGTGATTTTGCTGCCAACAGCGAAATTTACCATCAGAAAAAGTGTAAAAAATGTCAAACGGTTTTAGTTGAAGGTCGGGGTATTGAAAATGGCCATATTTTTAAACTTGATACGCGTTACGCTCAAGCCATGAATGCTTATTATGTAGATGCTTGTGGCCGAAAACAACTTCTTTGGATGGGTTGTTATGGTATTGGTTTGCAGAGATTATTGGCGACGATTGTTGAAGCCCATCATGACGAAAAAGGCATTATCTGGCCAAAGACAGTGGCGCCTTATCAAGTTCATTTAATTCAGGTAGGCCATGAAGGTTTAAAGGAGGCAAGCTTTGCCCATAAAATTTATCAAAAACTCATCGAGGAAAAAATTGAAGTGCTGTATGATGATCGGGAAGTCTCTCCCGGGGTGAAGTTTAGCGATGCTGATCTTCTTGGTTTACCCATAAGATTGGTAGTTTCCGAAAGAACTGCCGGCAGGGTTGAGTGGAAAGAAAGAACCAAGGAAAAAAAAGAATTGTTGAGTTTGGGGCAATTAATCAAAAGACTAAAAGAAAAAAATTAAAAACCCAGAATGGCCGAATTTAGATTTTTGAATTCAGGCTGCTTTTCCCGGAGCGTCAAGATCATGCCGCTCCCGGAGCGGAAATAAAAATGGGGAAGACGATTGTGACGCATATGAATCCTGACTTGGATGCCTTAACGGCGGTTTGGCTGTTGAGGCGCTTTGGAGGTGAAGACTGGCGAGAGGCGGTCGTTAAATTCATTCCGGCGGGGCAAACTTATAAAGGCGAGAAAGTGGACAGCAATCCTGATGTTCTGCATGTTGATGTGGGTTTAGGGCGGTTTGATCATCACCAACGGGCGGATGAGAAGGTTTGTGCCGCGACTTTAGTGCTGGACTATCTGATTAAAAAATCAAAACAGTTTGCCGAAAACGAAGCCTTAAAGCGTTTGGTGGCGGTGGTTTTAGCTTTTGATTGGGCTAAACATTATCGCTGGCCAGAGATTAAAGAAGACAGAACCGCTTTTTTCTTTTTTGAGCACGGCATTATTGAAGGTTGGCAACAGTTATACCGTAACCAATCGGAAAAACATTTAGAGCTTGCCTTGCCGGTTTTGGACGGCATTTATGAGAATTTAAAAAGCAAGGTTGAAGCCGAAAGACTAATCCAGGAAAAGGCGGTAAAGTTTAAAACTCCGTGGGGTAAAGGCATTGGCGCCGAAACTGATATTTTTGGTTTTCTGGCCGTAGCGCAGGCTCAGGGTTATGCTGTTGTGGTGAGTAAAAGCCCAAAATTTGGTTATGTGCGCATTCATGCTTACGAGTTTGGTAAAATAAAAATTGATTTAAGTCCGGTTTGGGAAGTTTTAAAACAGAAAGATCCGGCCGCAACCTGGTTTTTACATGCCGGCAAAAAATTATTACTGAATGGTTCGCGGGCTAACCCGGAGATGATTCCCACAAAATTAAGTTTAGGAGAAATTATTGAAGTTCTCAAAAACATTCATGATTAAAAATTTAAAAAATTGTCTTTTCTGTCAAATTGTTGCCGGAAAACTGTCGGCTTACCAGATTTATGAAGATGGGCAATTTCTAGCCTTTTTGGATATTAGGCCTTTGAATCCCGGCCATACGCTGGTTATCCCCAAAAGCCATTATCGCTGGGTGATTGACGTGCCGAACTTTGGTGAATACTGGACGGTGGTGGGTAAAATCGCTAAAATGATACAGAAAAAATTAAAGCCTGAGAGTTTTAATTTTGTAGTTTTAGGTTACGAAATTCCTCATGCTCACATTCATCTTATTCCGAGATTTGAGGCTGATGGTTTGGGGGCCACCCTTGATTGGCGTCAAAGGAAAGAATTAAGTGAGGAAACAATGTTGGCAATTAGCAAAAAATTAAAAATGGAGAATCCAGATTTTAAAACTTAAGGAGGGGAGGTGTTTATGGTTTATGGCTGTTGCTGTTCATGCCAAGCCGGGAGAGTCGGTCGATCAGGTGATCAAAAAGTTCAAGAAAAAAGTGCTTACCGAAGATATTTTAACGACGATTAAAGAGAAGGAATTTTATAAAAAACCTTCTTTGATTCGTAAAGAAAAGAAAGCAGAACTCAGAAAACGCAAAAAACATCATGTTTAAAATCCTGATTAAAGCCGAAGCGCGTTATCCTTTAGACAGGAAAGCCATCCGTGATAAGGTAAGAGAGGTTTTACACCAACATGGGCTGAATGATGATGTGGTTTTGGAGATTGCGGTGGTGGGCGACCGCAAAATGGCGGCTTTAAATCAAAAGTACCGGAAGCAAAAAGGGACGACAGACGTGCTTTCTTTTCCAACCTTAAATTATAAAAACAAAGAGAAGGAAACGTTTGTGCTTCCTCCCGACGGTTTATTGCATCTGGGCGAAATTGTAATTTCTTTTCCTCAGGCCCGTCGGCAAGCGATGCTTTACAACCATACGGTTGACAAAGAAATTAATATTCTGGTGGAGCATGGCCTTTTACACTTACTTGGTGTTAATCATGATGAGTAAATTGTAAAAAGATTTTTCTTTGTGACTTACTATCTTAAATACCGGCCACAAAAAATTGAAGAATTAGATTTGGCGCTGGTCCGTCAGCAGTTGAAGGCGGTTTTATCAGCGACTCATTTTCCTCACGCTTTTCTTTTTTCCGGTCCCAAGGGTTTGGGTAAAACTTCCGCTGCCCGGATTTTGGCCAAGTCCCTCAATTGTGAGAAAAAAGCTAAAAATGAAGCCGAACCTTGCAACCATTGCCCTTCCTGTCTTGCGATTACTCAGGGTATGGCTTTGGATTTAATAGAAATTGATGCTGCCTCCAACCGCGGCATTGACGATATTAGGGCTTTGCGTCAAACCATCAAACTGGCACCTTCTACTTTTAAATATAAAGTCTACATTATTGACGAAGTGCACATGTTGACACCGGAAGCTTTTAATGCTTTGCTTAAAACACTAGAAGAACCGCCAGCCCACGCCGTCTTTGTTCTGGCCACCACCGAACCCCAGAAACTGCCGGGAACCATCATTTCCCGCTGTTTACAGCTTCATTTTAAAAAGCCAACTACGGAAGAGATTTTAAGAAGTTTAAAGCGGATTGTTGAAGCTGAAAAATTAAAGGTGGGTACAGAAGCTTTGACTCTAATCAGTCGTCATTCCGGCGGTAGTTTTCGCGACGCGGTGAAAATTTTGGAACAGCTGGCCTTTGGTCGTCAGGAAATCAGGGTAACAGACGTAGAGCAATTTTTAAAAGGCGGTGTTGAGTTTGCCTTGTTTGACTGGCTGGTTTACGTGCTTAATCAAGAAAGTCAGCTGGCGCTTAAAATGTTGGCTGAGGCGGTTGAGCAAGGAGTGGATCTTAAATGGTTGGTGAGTGAAAGCTTGGAAAAGTTGCGTTGGCTTTTGCTGATTGAATATGGAGTGGTTAACCCGGAGACCGAAGCCGAAATCGCCTTTTTAAAAAAAATCAAAGTTCCCCTTAAGGAGGTAAGTAAGTTGGCAAACCTTCTGGACGAGGCCGGCCGACAGCTCAAAGAAGCGGTAATTCCCCAGTTGCCTCTTGAACTTGCAATCATGACTTGGGTCGATTTTTCGTTGAGCGGAGATGAACAGAAGATTCCGGTACCTTCAAAACCTTTCAATCATAAAAATCAAAAATCGGTAAAAACCACGCTGGCGGATATCCAAAAAAACTGGGAGAAAATTTTACAAACTTTAAGGCCTCACAACAGCAGCATTGAGGCACTTTTAAGAAGCGCCCGGCCTTTGACGCTGGAAGGCAGGTTGCTGACGATTGAAGCTTTTTATCCTTTTCATAAAGAACGCCTAGAGGAGGGTAAATGTCCGTTGGTAATTGAAAAAGTGCTCGCGGAAATTTTTGGTGAAGAGCTGAAAATAAAATGTGTTTTGGGAGAAAGACAAGCGGAGAGAAAAAAGGAAGTGAGTGAAATTATCAAGGAAGATTTGACTGATATAGAAGCAATCTTTCAATAAACTAAATTGAGAGCGAGGAGGTGAAAATAAGTGTTTGATAAACTTAAGCAGCTAGCGGAACTTAAAAAAATTCGCGATCAAGCCATGAACCTACAGCGCCAGCTTGCAGCCGAAACTTTTACTTTGGAAGAAAAAGGCGTAAGGGTGGTGCTTTCCGGTGACCAGAAAATTCAAGTTTTGGAAGTTGACGGCGTTCAGGAAGAACGCATTAAAGAAACCCTGAATAAGGCCTTGAAGAAATCTCAGGAAATGGCTGCCAAGAAATTACAGCAGATGGGTGGTGGTTTGACAGGAATGTTGGGAAAGATGATGGGATAGTTAAATAAGGCAAAAATCAAAATGAAATATTAAAAATTAAAATTTTTTTAGCTTTTACTTTTCATTTTGAATTTTAATGATTGGTATTATCGGAGGCAGCGGCTTTTATAAGCTAGTCCAAGGATTAAAGGAGATAAAGGTGGAGACACCCTACGGTCCGCCTTCGGAAAAAATCGCGGTCGGAAAAATGGCCGGACGCCAGATTGCCTTTTTACCTCGGCATAACCGCACTCACGATATTCCGCCGCACAAAATTAACTACAGGGCCAATCTTTGGGCGTTGTCTTCTTTGGGAGTTGATCATATTTTGGCGGTTACCGCCGCCGGTTCACTTCAAGCAAAATATCAGCCGGCGGATTTTTTGGTGATTGATCAGTTTGTTGATCGGACTTGGGGAAGGCCAGACAGCTTTTATGATGGGCCGCGCGTCACCCATATCTCGGCGGCCTACGCCTATTGTCCTGCCCTTAATCAGTTAATTTATCAAACCGGTAGGAGTTTAAACATAAGAATTTTTCCCAAAGCGACAGTAGTGGTTATCAACGGCCCGAGGTTTTCCTCAATGGCCGAAAGTCAATGGTACACCAAGATGGGTTGGGATTTGATTAATATGACTCAATATCCGGAAGTGATTTTAGCCAAAGAACTCAAGATGGGCTATAGTGCTTTGGCCGTGGTTACCGACTACGATGCCGGTTTGGTCGCCCAAGGTCAAGTCAAGCCGGTTTCGGCCGCGACCGTGCTGAAAAAATTTCAGGAAAGTATGCCTAAGGCAAAAAAATTGGTTTTGACGCTGATCAAGCACTGGCCAAAAAAATTAAAATGTGACTGTCACTTGGCACTTGCCGGCGCGAGATTAAGTTAAGTTTTATGTGCAGACAAAAATATTGGCGGTTAGTTAAAAAAGGGGAAAGGTTTTACTATCGGATCAAAATATTAGGTTTAGTACGCGACTTGCCGCTTTTTACCGTGGCGCCAGGGGTGCGCATTGCCATTTTTAATATTTTGGGCGATACGCAACTGATTAAAAGAGTGGGCGCCGCCTTAGCCAAAAAGCTGCCGCCGGCGGATCTGCTTCTCACCGCCGAGGTCAAAAGCGTCCCCTTGGTTTATGAGCTGGCCCGACGGCTTAAATTACCCTATGTGGTTTTGCGCAAAATTATAAAACCTTATATGTTGGGAGCAGTCAAGACTCGTGTTGTCACCATTACCACCGGCAGACCGCAGGAATTATGGCTGGACGGCAAAGACCGGCAGTTATTGAAAGGCAAAAGGGTGATTATTGTGGACGATGTGATTTCCACCGGCGCCACTTTATTGGGGATGAGGAAGTTGGCGAGGAAGGCTGGTGGTATAATTGTTGCCGAAGCGGCGGTTTTTACCGAAGGCGAAGAGAATAAATGGCCTAAAGTTATTGCTTTGGGAAATTTGCCGATTTTCCCGGAGCGTCAAGATCATACCGCTCCCGGAGCGGAAAGAAGGAGGGGAGGTGAATAGGAATATGGTAAATCCTGAAACGGAAAAGATTACTCCTGCCGATGATGTGGATTTTAGTCAAAGAGTTAGAGCAATAATGCAAGCCTTACAGCAATTAGAAAAACAGAAAAATAATGGAGGAGAAGTAGTTGATGTTGATTGTTTACAAATGATGCTTACGGCTGCGGCGGTTATTGCCAGAGCGCAGCAGGGAGAAACAGCAGATGGCATAGATTTATCTTTAGGGTATAGACAGGAAGGAGATTAGAGGTATTGCTTTGGGAAATTTGCCGATTTTCCCGGAGCGTCAAGATCATACCGCTCCCGGAGCGGAAAGAAAAGTTAATGAGACTGCCAAGAGCGATTATTAAACTAACCGAGGCTTTTGAACGCTTGCCGGGTATTGGCCCAAAAACGGCGCAAAGGCTAACTTTTTATCTTTTGCGTACGCCTCAAAATTTTCTTGAGGGTTTTGCCCAAGCAATTTTGGAGCTTAAAGAAAAAACCAAAGTTTGTTCTTTGTGTCACAGCATTGACGAGACCGACCCCTGTGCTATTTGTGCCGATCCGACTCGCGATCAAGCGATGATTTGTGTAGTGGAAGAACCTCTTGATGTTTTAGCAATTGAGAAAAGCGGCGCCTACCGGGGGCTTTATCATGTTTTAGGTGGCGTAATTAATCCTTTAGATAACATCGGGCCGGAGCAATTGCACATCTTTGATTTGTTGCCGCGCTTGAAAAGTGGTAAAATCAGGGAATTAATTTTGGCTACTAATCCAACCATGGAAGGTGAGGCCACGGCGATGTTTATCACAAGGCTGGTGAAAAATTCAGGTATCAAAGCGCAAAGTTTGCACCTGACGCGGATTGGCCGGGGTTTGCCCACCGGCGCCGATCTCCAATATGCTGACGACCTTACCCTCAAAAAAGCGCTTGAAGGAAGAAAGGAGTATTAAAATAAACTTTTATGACAAAAGAAATGACACAAGCAAAAGAAAGGCAAATTATTGAAATTGGCGTGCAAATAATTGTTTTGCGGCATCAGAAAGGGGAGAATAAAGAAATTTTATTAGGGTTGAGAAAAAGAGGTTATGGCGCAAATAGTTGGGGATTGCCCGGAGGTCGTTTGAAGTTTGGCGAGGGATTTGAAGAGGCGGCCCAAAGAGAATTAGCAGAAGAAACTGGTTTAAACATAACTCTTGAAAATTTTAAATTTATAGCCTTAGCAAATACCCCTTTTCCTTCGGGGGTTCATCATATTCAAATTGGATTTTTAGTTGAGGTTAGAGGTGAAAAGCAACCAGAAATCAAAGAACCAGAAAGTTGTAAAGAATGGTGCTGGTTTCCGCTTAGCGGCCTGCCGCCAGAAGAAAAAATTTTTCCCTCTTCATGGCCTATTATAGATAATTATTTAAAAGGCAGGATTTACACTAATCTAAATGAGAGGAATTAAAGCGCCGCTGACCATCGATTTAAATGTGACAGGAAGATGTAATATGGGTTGTCGTTTTTGTTGGGGACCTTCTCACGAAATAGGTGAAGTTTTAAACACCAAACAATGGCAGAAGATCATCAAAGAATTTGTTTTGTATGGCACTAAAGCCGTGGTTTTTACCGGCGGTGAACCTTTGTTAAGAAAAGACCTTGGCCGATTGCTAGCCTATGCCAAAAATACTGGCCTGAGAGTCACCTTGTCCACCAATGGGATTTTCCTTAAACAAATGGCAAAAAAAATTTTACCCTTCGTGGATGAGTTAGGCATTCCTCTTGATGGCGGTGATGAGTTATCAAGTAATTTGATGAGGCCGGGTTTGAAGAATAATTTTAAAATTATTTTAGAGCTGATTGAATATCTTAAACAAAACTATCCGCAAATTGAACTGACGGTCAGAACCGTAGTTTCCAAAAAAAATAAAGACGAGATTTTAAAAATTGGTCAGCTTTTGAATGAGAAAAAATATAAGCCTGCCCGCTGGAAATTATATGAATTTACGCCGCTGGAATACGGCAAAATAAATAAAAATGAGTTTTTGTTGAAACATCAAGAATTTGAAAAAATTTTACAAAAAACCCAAAAAACCTTTCCTTCTCTGAATATTTCAAGTTTAAAAATAAAAGAAAGAGGCGGAAGATATTTTTTGTTAATGCCTGACGCCAGTGCTTTTGCCGTTGACCGAAAAGGAAGGCTTGTTTTTTTGGGTAATGTGCTCTATAATTTTTTTACAACTTTAGAAAAGGCGAGTTTTTTTATCTTAAGTAAAAGAAATCGGCAACACGGTTTTTTTAAAGTTTCTTAAAATGAAAGTTTATTTTACCGCCGCGATTTCCCAAAAACCGGAATTTGAGAACATTTATCAAAGAATTATAAACTTCTTTCGGCAAAGAGGTGACACTGTTTTAGCGGAAAATATTTTAAAACTAGATATCAAAAAAATTGAGGAAGTGAAAGACTATGAAAGGCTGAAATGGTATTATCAATCACTCAAGAATATCACGCTTTGTGATTTAATGGTGGTGGAAATTTCCTTTCCTTCCACGGTGAATGTCGGCCATGAGCTGAGCGTGGCTTTAAATAAAGGCAAACCGGTGATTGCCCTTTACCAAGAAAACCGTGACCCTATTTTTCTCAGAGGCTTAAAAGACGAAAAATTGATGATTTATTCTTATGAGCAAGATAATCTTGAGAGTATTTTGGCAGAGGCTATCAAGGAAGCGGCAGAACAAATGGACGTGAGGTTTAATTTTTTTATCTCCCCAAAGATTGGTGCTTATTTGGATTGGATTGCCCGGACTAAAAAAATTCCCCGAGCTGTTTATCTGCGTCGTTTAATTGAGGAGGATATGTTGAAAAAAGGCTACATCGAAGAAAAGAACCAGAAGAATAACAAGAATAAGAAATAGCACTCGAGATAACACAACAGAGGAGTTTCTTATGAAAGTTTATTTTTCTTCAACCATCAAAGCCAAAAAGGTTTTGGCGGAGAACTTCAAGCATATTTATCAAACCATTGAAAAACTTGGCCACAAGAACGTTTCCAATTTTTTACTCAAAACTGACCCCGATCAATTTTATTCACGGCCGACGGGTATGGCAAAAGAACATTACCGCCAGATGTTAAAGCAGATCCAGTCGGCAGACGTGGTCATTTTTGAAGTTTCAGTGGCCTCGCTGGGGATTGGTTATTTGGTTAACCGGGTGTTGGAAATGGAGAAACCGGTAATTCTTCTTCACACCAAAGAGCACAAGCCCTATCTTTTCCGTTTTTTGAAGGATGATAAATTGCAAATTTGCGAATATGAGCTTTCTAACTTAAAAGAGGTTTTAAAAATGGCTTTGACGAATGCCAAAGAAACAGCCAACGTACGTTTTACTTTTTTTGTGACACCCAAAATTTTGGCTTTCTTGGATTTTGTGGCCAAAAAAAAGCATGTGCCGCGGGCGGTTTTTTTGCGCCGGCTTATTGAAACCGCGATGAAAAAAGAAAAATTTAAACCGGAAAATCCCTTTTAATACACATCTCTTACTGCTTGACAATTTCCCCCTTTGAGTTTTATAATTTGTTTTCAAACTTGATGCAATTTAAGTCATATATTAAATAAATGAAAGAGGAGTATAGTGAGTGTTGAAGTAAGACTTAAAGATCCCTCACCCCCCCCGATAACTTATGAAGATGGTAAAGACCCACCGAATGAAAATGATGGCGTCCATATTGAATTACCAAATAGACCTTCTGAGGAGATAGAATTTTGCGGAACCTGCTTTGGTATGGATGTTTATAATGTTCGCCCTAGACTAAGCAAAAAAGAAAAATAAAAAGGGCCAAGATTGTGGATTAAGCGACTTGCCTTTAGCCGAATAAAAACTCCATTTCTTTATTTTTCACTTCTTATTGTTCATATCCAATATGAATTGACAGGGTGCGTTTTTGGTGTGTAAAATAAACCATCCTTATCAAAAAACAGAGTGACTGCCTTAAGGATGAGTCACTCTGTTTGGGTATCTGCGAAAAGCAGATACTGACTAATTTAAATGATTGGTCGGTATTTGTCAAGGTTGAGTTTCGGTCAGCGGCTAGCATTGCTTTTGCTGATAAATAACACTTTGGCACTAATTATTCTTATTTGGTTATTATTTTTTAAATAGGAGGGTAATGAAACTATCTTTATGGTTAAAAAAGCGTTGGTGGGAGATTTTGGAAAGATGTTTAAGATGTTGGTTGTGGGCGAAGCATCAATTTAACCCCAAGACAGCCGTCAAAGAGTATTGAACAACTTTCAATTTACAATTTTAGATTTTCAAATATAATTGAACTATGAGACAACTGGTGGGCGAAATTGGCGAAAAACTGGTGGAGCTGGGCCAGAATGTTTCAAGTCAAGCCAAACAGCAGGTAGTTAAAGGTTTGGTGCAAACAACCCAAAAACAGATTTTGGGAGAGCCTCAAAAAGCCCCGGCTGGCCAAAAAGACGATTTTGCCGCAATGCTGGGCGAGCTTAAATCCCTTTCTCCTGCAGCTTTGGCTGAAGCCAAAAAACAGGATTTAGCCAAAAAAGAAGCAGGTATTGAAATGGTGCAGAAACAGTTACAGGTGGAGATTTTAAAAAGAAAAGAAGCGATTGATAGCAAAATTCAGCAGGTCCGTCAGCAGAAACAACAGGAAATTCCCAAATACCTCAGCGGTAAACCTGGCGAAGCCAGAACCTTGGCAGAAAAAGAGGAACTGTGGCAAAAAGAACAAAAGGAACTGGAAAAGAAGAAAAAAGAGAAAGAGTTGGCGGCGGCGGTCAAACAGTTTCAGGGAAGTGGCGAGGTGGGAAAATTTACCGTTGGCTGAAACTTTATTAAAAAGCCCAAGAAAGATTTGATGTCTTTAAAATTTTTTAACACCAAGAGCCGGCAACTGGAAGAGTTTAAACCCCTTCATCCGCCAAAAGTGGGCCTTTATTCTTGTGGCCCTACCGTTTATGACTATACTCACATTGGTCACTTGCGCACCTATGTTTTTGTGGACTTGCTGAAAAAGACCTTGCGTTTCTTTGGTTACCAGGTGACTCATGTGTTGAATATTACCGATGTTGGCCACCTGACTTCCGATGCAGATACGGGCGAGGATAAGATGGAGAAGAGGGCGAAACGCGTCGGGAAAACGGTTTGGGAGCTTGCCGATTTTTACACGCGTTATTTTTTCTGGGCTTTGAAAAAAATGGGGATTGAAGAGCCAACGCTTATTTGCCGTGCAACCGATCATCTGCCGGAGATGATCAACTTAATTCAGCGCCTGGAAAGTAAAGGTTATACTTACAAAACCAGCGACGGCATTTATTTTGACACCGCCAAATTTAAAAATTATGGTCAGTTAGCAAGACTTAATTTTAAGGGGTTGCGTGAAGGCGCGCGGGTCAAGAAAAATCCGGAAAAGAAAAATGCCACTGATTTTGCCTTATGGAAATTTTCTTACCCTCAAGGAAGAGCCTTTGACAAAACACTGGACGATGCTTCAAAGAGGCGGCAGATGGAATGGCAAAGTCCGTGGGGTTTGGGTTTTCCCGGCTGGCATCTGGAGTGTTCGGCGATGAGCATGAAGTATTTGGGAGAGACCTTTGATATTCATACTGGCGGTGTGGACCATATTCCTGTTCATCATACCAATGAAATTGCCCAGTCGGAAGCCGCCACCGGCAAACCTTTTGTCCGCTATTGGCTGCACGCCGGTCATCTAAAAATTGAGGGAAAGAAAATGAGCAAGTCGCTGGGAAATTTTTACCGGGTGGAAGATTTGGAAAAAAAGGGCTTTTACCCTTTGGCACTGCGCTACCTTTTTTTAACCGCCCATTATCGCTCGGCTTTAGATTTGCGTTGGGAAGCTTTGACTGCCAGTCAGAAAGCTTGGGAAAAACTGGGTGAGTTTATAAGAGAAAGCCGGCAGATGAAAAAAGAGAAAATTTCTCGGCGCCAACAGGCAAAGCTTGCCGATTTTCAGCGTCGGTTTAAAGAGAAGCTAGGCAGCGACTTGGACTTTCCGGCAGTTTTGGCTTTGGTATGGCAATTGCTAAAAAGCCAACTGCCGCCGGTGGAAAAAAGAGATCTGCTTTTAGGCTGGGATAAGGTTTTAGGTTTGGATTTAGGAAGATTTCTTAGGCTCGTTTCGGTACCTTCTCCATCAAAAGAAATAAGAGAGCTTCTGAAGCAAAGAGAGGTCTTAAGAAAAAGGAAAGAATGGGTAAAGGCAGATGAAATCAGGCAAAAAATTGAAGCTCAGGGATATCTTTTGGAGGATACCCCTCAAGGAATAAGGCTTAAAGTCAAGAGGATGTCTCCTAAAGTGGCTTCGAAGCTCAAGGGTTGAATTTGCAGCCTGTTGAACCACAAAAATTAGTTCTGGGGCTTGCCCCGCCTGCTTAAAATAAATAAATAATATCTGTTAAAATATTTTTGTGCCTTTAATTAAACCTCTTTTCCATCAAGGCCGCCGCTGGCTGGCTAAACACTGGCTGGCTTTGCAGCCGGCCACGCAGATTGGGGTAACTGGCAGTTTTGGTAAGACTTCGACCACCCGGGCGATTGCCCAGGTTTTAAGCAGCCGCTTTAAAGTGAGGCAGACAGACCTGAATTTGGATACGCTTTACAATGTGCCCATCACTGCTCTTAAAGTTTGGCCGTGGCACCGGGTCGTGGTTTTTGAACTGGGAGTGGATCATCAGGGAGAAATGACTTATCATCTTGAGATTGTCCGGCCAAAAATTGGCGTAGTAACGGGGATCACACCCGTTCATGCTGATCAGGAACACTTCGGCTCGCTTGCCAAAATCATTGCCGAAAAGCAAAAGTTAATTAAGGCTCTGCCGCCTGAGGGTTTGGCTGTTTTGAACGCCGACGATGAAGCGGTGCGCGCCATGGCCAAACAAAGCCGGGCGCGGGTTTTGTTTTACGGCCGTAATCAAAAGTCTGCACGACTCTGGGCAGAAAAAATTCAAAGTAATTTTAACGGCCTCAGTTTTATTTTAAGATTTAAAGATAAAGCTTTCCCGATGGCAACCCCTCTACTGGGCAGCCATCATGTTTATACTTGTTTGGCCGCCGCCGCCGTGGCACTTGAATTGGGGTTTTCCCTGCAGGAAATTAAAGAAGCTTTGAAAAAATTGACCCCCTTAAGCGGCCGTTTGGACCTCAAAAAGGGTCCTTTTGGTACTTTATTACTTGATGATCATTTGCGGGCCAATCCGGCTTCAACCGCCGCCGGCTTGCAGTTTCTCAAAGAATTAAAAGTTGAAGGTCGGAAAATTGCCGTTTTGGGAGAAATGGGCGAGCTGGGAGAGTATGCCGTTGCCAAGCACCGGGAAATCGGCCGGCTGGCAGCAACCTGCAACTTGGATTATCTTCTTTGTGTGGGAGTTTTACCTAAGGAAATTTACCACGCGGCTTTGATGGCCAGCCGGCAAAAACAAAAGCGCCGGTCTTCCCAGGCTGTTCCTAAAATAATTTGGGTGGCTGATGTTTTTGAGGCCGCCGCAAGACTTAAAAAAATTTTACAAAAAGGTGATGTTTGGTACCTCAAAGGGTCGCTTTTAAAACACATGGAAAGAGTTTTATTGATTCTGGAAGGCGAAAAAGTGGCTTGTCGCTTGCCCAGTTGCCATTTTTATCAGCCCTGTTTGTTTTGCCCGAAATTAAAAAGTTAAAGCTGAGCGTTTTTAAGTATTCTGGTCTTTAACGAGGAGGTGAAGAAAAAGAGAAGGAGGGCAAGCTCTTGGTTGGTTGCCTCTCTTGGTAAATTTTCTTCCGCAAAACGTGTTTCGATTTGTGGTGGCAACTGGAAGTTTTCGACATTATTTGCATTCAGGCTATACCAATTTCCTGCCACTAAAACATAGATGTGAGGATCCAAAAGTTGCCTTTCCAAAGAGAGCTCGTCTGAATTTGCCAGCCAAAAAAATTTTTGGATATCTACCTCAAAGTAGATGCGGGATTTTTTATTTTTTTTATTTTCAGGAAAAAAAAGAGGTTGGGTCGAGGTTTCTTTAAGAAGGAAAGACAAAGCTTGTTCGTTAGTTGAAGCCTGAAGTCTAGAAATCTCCAGCTGGTTAAGGATTGGTGGTTCACCTCGTTTTTTGCGACTGTTGTTTGCTAATTCAATCTGGTGCCTTTCGAAAGGATTTTTAATTGGATCGTTTTTTATTAACCAAGAAGTTGGCACCGGCGGCAGGAGAATGGTTTCTCCGGGCCGGAGACCAAGTGCTGGTTCAGCGGTGGTAAAAGTAGCTAAATTACTGACTAATTGAAAGAGAGTTTCAATGGCCTCGTCTCTGGTCTGCGTTGTTTTTTCAGTTTTTAGTAAATCATTAATAAGCCTTGGTAAGGAAGCAGTTAACCCAGAATTCTTTTCAGTCAATTTTTCCAGCATCTTCCGTGTGCCGCCAGTTAATGATTCTAAAGGATTCACAGGGATGATTTTAACATTTTTGTAAAGAGTGGGAAAATTTAATAAAATAAATTAATGGGAAGGAGCTATACTTTGAGGATTTGCGGTTTAAGCCGGCAGTTACCCTTAAGTTATATTAGCAAAAAGACGCAACTTGCCAATTTTTCTGTTTTGGGCGACGTTGAGCTTGTTGACTGTCTGGCTGATAATTTGGCCGCAAAGTTAAAAAGGCTTGAGTTTGATTATCTGGTGGCCTTGGAAGTAAAAATCGTGCCGCTGGTTCATGGGATTGCTAAGCGTTTAGGTCATCAAAAATTTGTAGTTTGCCGCAAAAGCGTCAAGCCTTACATGGCGGCGCCGATTGTTTTAAAACCCTTGGCCCATTTCCCCAAACACGTTAAACCCTTGGTGATTGATGGCAAGGACGCCCAGCTGATTAAGGGGAAAAAGGTGGTGGTGATTGACACGGTGGTTTCCACCGGCGTGACCATGCGCATGATGAAGAAACTACTGGAAAAAGTTGGCGCCACACCGGTAAAATTGATTGCCGTTCTGCGTCAAGGCGAACAGTTTGATCACTTTGAGAATTTGCTCTGGCTGGCGGAAATCCCGATATTTAAAAATGACTCTTGACAAATATTTATTGATGATTTAAGTTAAAGTCACAACAGCGTCATAACCCTTTGACCGTTTAAGGGCAAACATAAGCAAATAACGGTAGAAAAAATGAGAGAAAAATTATCGTTAGTAAAAGTTATTTTTCTAATTCCCACTCCCGCTAAAGGCGGGATTTTTTGTGCCAAAATCGGCTAAGTGGGAGAAAGGGGAAAAATGTCTTCACCAGAAACAGTTATCTATATTGATAAGAGAAGATATGATCCACAAACTGGTCAACAACTACCCAATGGTATTTATCCAGAAAATAATTATGGTTCAACTACCTGTAGCCAGTGTACTTTGTTAGGAAGATTACATAAAGGATGCTTGTGGTTGGATTCTGCTAATAAAAAGTTAAGAGGAGTACTAAAAGACCATAAAGAATAACCAAGAGTTTCTATTTAAAAACTTTAATAACTTATAAATTTATTTTTATAAGGAGGGGAAATGTTTGAAAAAGAGCAACTTGTAGGATTAGAAGACGGCTGTGACACGATAGGAGAAACTTCTTTTCCAAGGATAGCCAGGCCTTCTTCCAGGTATTCAGTTTATGGTAGCGATGGGGTAGTTGAGAGAGTAAAAGCATCTGCAGAGAAGATGGGGGCATCTTTTGAGAGGATAATAATTAATTATAATCCGGAAGAAGAGGCAGAAATTGATTCATTTTAAAAATTGACAATAATTTAGTAAATTATCCGGACTTAAGTTTTTTTCCGGTAAAAGCATCGGAGTAAAAAGCTAAAAAGCTTAAGTCTGGAAGGTTTAGTCCTCCGAAGTTTTAGCGGAGGGAGCACCTTGACAATTGAAGTTGGCAACTGCATAGCAGCGATGTGGGGGCAAATTTTTGTTCTCAGATGGCTGCTATGCAGCAGCGTCGGCAGTCAGTTAAAAAACCATTTGGTTTGCCAAAGGCTAGAGAGGAGGAAAGAATAGCGGCATTTAAGTTTCTGGTTTAAAACTAAAGGTTGATTGAAACTTCATTTAGTAAGGTAAGGAGAGAAAGGAAATGGACAAGAAAGCCCTTTCGGCCATTTTGGCCATTGGAATGTTGGTACTCATGTTGGGAACCGCGCCGGTGCAGGCCGCGCTTACCCAACCCGTTGTCGGTGAATCATTGGTGTTGTTACCGCAGTTCCCGCCGGACCCAACGCCGCGGATGCTCATCCTCAGTGCCTATGCGCCCGAGCTGAAAGGTTATCTTGATTTCATCAACGTGGAAAAAACCTACGAGCTCAACGGTCGTACCGTCTATGTGGGCACCATGGAAGGTGTAGATATCATCGCCACGCTCAGCGGCACCAGCATGACCAACGCCGCTGTCAGTATGGCGACGTTATTGGCACACTTCAATATTACCCACGTAGTTTTTACAGGCATCGCTGGGGGCATTGATGACGCCCTGCCTATCGGGACGGTGACCTTTCCTGATCGGACAATGAACTGGGCAGAATCCTTGTGGGCACGCGAGGCCGGCTATGGGAGTTATAAACCACCCAGATGGTTTGAAAAAGACTGGGAGTTGATGCAGGCAGAAGGCGTGACGAATCTCGATTGGATTTTCCCGCAGCCAGTTTACGTGACCAAGAAAGGCGACACTCCAGACAATGAAGTCACCAAGATTTGGTTTGAGTTTGATAAAGAGATGTTAGCTGTCGCCAAAGAGAGTCTCAAAGACGTTCGTCTTAAGAGATGTAATGCAGAAGGCGTTTGTCTTGAGAAAGAACCTTTGGTTGTCTTTGGCGGCAATGGCGTAAGCGGACCGGTTTTCATGGACAACGCTCGGGCCCGCAAGTGGCTTCAAAAAACGTTGGCCCCCGTCGAGCTAGAAATGGAAACAGCTGCGGTAGCTCAAGCCTGCTACGTGTGGGGAGAAATTCCTGTAATAGCTATCCGTGCCTTATCGGATTTGGCTGGCGGTGGCGAAGGCGAGAACGAAATCGGTTTGTTTTTCCAAGTGGCTGCCGATAACGGCGGTATCGTTCTGCGTGCCTTCATGAAAGGTTGGTATCTGCATACACACCCGCAGAGCTGAAACAAAGTTAATTGAAGTCCAAACAAAGGAGTTTGAGACATCGCCAACTTCTTAACAAGGTAGATTCTTGAGGGAATCGGAAAACAGTCGCAGGCTTGTTTTCTAAACTGCTTAAGCAAAAAACGACCGTAAGTACGGTTCCCTCAAGATCCTTTTTAAAAAATAAATAAGCTGAAAATGACTGATTATTTTATCAAAGTTTTAATTAAAGATGTAACTTGGTATAATTAACCCTATTACATTTTTGGGTTTTTATTTTTATTACCAATCTTAACTTCATTTTGCCAACAGGCGGCAAACGAGGAAGTTCAAGTTTGGAAAACAGCGTACCTTGACAATTGAAGGTTAGGTTAAAAGATAGACGGCAGCAGGGTGGCGGAGATAACAAGATATGTTTATATCGCCGTGGCTCTGCTGCTGTCTATCAAGAGGACTGCTCTTGTATAGAATTTTTCCGGCAGCAGGAGGGTAGGCTATTGGCGGAAGGAAAGGTAAACGATTTCGAGCCAAAAACTTAGATTCAATTTTAGGAGAGGGAAAATGGACGCTAAAAAACTGAATAAGTTCATAGCCCCGGCAATGCTGCTGGTGCTAATCGCGGGAATGTGCCTATTTCCGCAGTCGACGATGGCAGAAGATGAGGAGTTTAAGGTCGCCTTCGTGCTCCTTTGGGAGTGCGGTGACAACGGTTGGACGGCTGCCGCTTGTCGAGGGATCCAAGAAGTGAAGGAGTATTATCTTTCCCAAGGAGGTAAGCTCTTGGAGGCTCAGCCTAATGGTTACCTCATCGAGCTGCCGATAGACAGCCGTCTTCGCGTTACTTGGGTTGAGCGTGCAGGAGACGGCCCAGACAGCGGCAGGATTATCCGTGACTTTGCCTATAAGGGATATAACCTAGTTTTTGCGACCACCTTCGGTCAGATGGACTTCGCCTTGGAAGTTGCCAAGGAGTTTCCGAAACTGGCCATTGAGCACTGCTCCGGCTACAAAACCAGAACCAACATGAATTGGTATATGGCACGCAACGAGGTTTCAGCTTATGTTGCCGGCTATGTTGCTGGGTTGATGGGTTACCACAAAGTGGGAACGGTTGCCACCCACCCCATTCCGGAGGTGACGCGGGACATTGATGCTTTCACTTTGGGAGTTCAGCGCGGCCTGCGCGAAGCCGGTCATGAAGACTGGGCGTCTCTTCCTGATTTAAACACGCTCATTTGGCTGAACAGCTGGAGAGATCCAGAAGGAGAGGTTCAAGCGGCCCAGACTTTTGTTGACGGCGGTTATGATTTGGTCCGTCAGATGGCTGATACTCCTGATTCGGCAAAGACCGCCTGTTATGGAGGTGTTCCCGCGGTAGGTTACGGCATGGATGTGAAGCAGTTTGGTGCCGATTGCGCCCTCGTTTCCACTACTTGGCTTTGGGGACCTCACTTTATTAAAAAAATCAATGAGGTTCTTGCCGGGAAGTGGCAAGGTGACAGTTCCTTCTACGGTGGCTTCGCTGCCGGTATGATTGGTCTTGAGGGCTGGGGAGAAGGAGTTCCTGAGGATGTCAAGGCCAAAGCATTGGCACTTGTCGATGAACTCACCCAGAAGGAAATTGCCGCCCGGGAAGCTAATCAGGATGTGACTACGGCACTGGGCATCTTCTGCGGTCCCATCCTTGACCCGACGGGCGAGACGATCATCACCGCCGGCGCGTGCTGGACCGACAATGAGGTTCTTTCGCGGCGCGTTTTTGTCTACGGCATCAAGGGCCAGCTCCCACAATAGTCTTACTTAACCTTCAATGAAGAGGGTACCCATGAGGGGGTCGAACAGAAAAACCGTTGCCAGTTTGGCAACCCTTTCAGTTACGGTTTTTCCGTTTTGACCCCCTCACCTCCATTTAACTAAATCAAAAATTAAAATGCAAAAATCAAAAATAACTGATGAAAAAAAATTATGCCATATCAGGAAGCTTATAAAGCAGAGTATCAGCAGGAAATTTTAGCCGGTTCAGAAAATGAAGAGGGTTATCAGGATTTTTATCCTGTTACTTTATTTGTTAAAGGCGAGCCGAAGGGTCAACTGCGGCTGCCGTTGCGGCCATTTCCAGATGGTAAAGAGGCCATCGCGCTTTTGATGACGACGCAACTTGATTTTAAAACTCTTGACCAGTTAAGCGAGTTGCTGGCAGAAAATATTGAAGATTTAAACCCCTACGCCGTGATTGGGATTCCTTCTTTGGGTTTACCGTTGGCGGAAAGAGTTGCCCAAAAACTAGGTCACCAAGTTTGGGTGCCTCTTACTACTTCCAGAAAATTTTGGCAAGATGAAGCCTTGGCCCAGCCGGTTACTTCGGTAACCAGCGTGCAACCGAAAAACCTCTATCTTGATCCGTATCTTGTGCCAAGATTAGGGAACAGCGAGCGCTTGGTTTTGGTGGACGACGTTGCCTGCACCGGCGGCAGTGCCGCCGGCGCCTATCAACTTTTGAAAAAATTGGCGGCGCAAAGTGTTGATCCGGAAAAAGTTTATATTGCTACGCTTTTGGACGAAGGTAAAGAATGGCAAAGAACTTTTGAGGCAGTAGGCTTTGATTGGCGCCGCAGATTTATCAGCGCTGGTCATCTACCAATATTTGAGAGAAACGCAGCCGGTTTCTGGGTGCCCAAACAAGATAGCTAAGCTTTAGCTTTACCGTTCTGCCTCACCATTTTCAAATTTAAAACCACTTTAATAATTTGAATTATTTAAATAGAGAATCAAAATAGGTTAAAAATACCTTTTTATCAGTGAGAGCAGAGGTTGTTTTGTCAGTTTTAAGAACAATAATTTTACCCCCGCCAGATAAAAAACGAGATTGAATTTTACGCCCAGATAAAAAAATGAGATTGATTGGCTAACGGTCAAAAAGCTGGTGTAAGAATCCTTACACAGCCGGTGTGGTAGTGCCTTGACAGCGCGAGGGGATTAACCATTGATAAAATATTCTTATATATGCCCAAAAGGCAAGTCATTTTTCAAAACGGTGAATTTTACCATGTTTTTAATCAGGCAATTACCAATCAAAAAATATTTTTAGGGAAAAAGGATTACAGTCGAGCTTTTTTCTTGTGAGATTTCTATCGCTAGCCACAAACTAAACGCTATTCTCATTTTCGGTGTCTTTCAAAATCAGATCAAGCTAAATATTTAGAAAATTGTCATCAACAAAAACCGTTAGTTGAGATTCATGTTTTTGCCTTAATGCCTAACCATTTTCACTTTTTGATAAAACAAAACTCCGATGGTGGAATTGTCAAATTCATTTCCTGTTTTCAGAATAGTTATGCCAGAGATAATTTAAAAATAAAAGACCTGGTGGAATTTTTAGCCAAATGTTTAAAGCTGTGTTGGTAGAGAAAGAATATCAAGAATTTGTTTTTGACAGGGCAGATTATCAGCAGAAACTGGTTGAACCGAAACCAGTTTTATTGGAGATTAAGTCAGGGGATTATTTTAGAAGATGGTGGTGTAATCTTAAAATCTCACCTGGTGTGTAAAGAGAGAGGTTGTTTGGGTAAGTAAAAAAGATTCTGGCGGGCAAGGCGGTGAGCAAAAACGAGTGAGTTTTTGAGTTTGCCGGTTAAAAAATAGCTATAGGCAAAGGCGGCACTAAAGGTGTCGCCCGCGCCTACCGCATTAATAATTTCTTCTTTTTTTACCGGTTGAGTGGGCACGAGCAATTTTTTTCTTTGAGAAAAAAACAGGGCGCCGCGTTCAGCTAAAGTGATGATTACTTTGGTTTTTTTTACCCAAAGCTTAGTCCAGGAGAAAATTTTTCGGTGATCTTCATCTGAGCAGATGACAAAATCAAAAAAGGGAAGGATGGCTTCGGCTTCAATAAAATCTCTTTGATAAACTTGGTTGTCTTTGGTAAAAGCTCGAAAATAACCCTGAGGAAGTAAAATTTTTAAACAATTTTTCTTTAATAACTTACTCACACTTTGAAGATAGCCGGCTGAATAATTGGACAAAAGGGGAGCAAGAAAGAAAATTTCCGCTTGGCTGATAATTTTTTTTATTTGAGGCGTTAATTTGACCGGTAAGGCCTGCTGGCGGTGGTAGGCTTTTTGAAAGCGCCTGCCATTGAGAAAAAAGTTTTCGTAGATTAAGGTTTTGCTTGCCGGTGGTTTTTTGGGATAAAGATTGAGTTTTTGAAAATATTGCCGTCCGTCAGGACCATAAGGAGAGATAACCGCCAGCGGACAATTTTTAAGCGCCCGAAAAACTCTTGCCATAAAAATTGGCGGGCCGCCTGGTCCTACATAAGCAAGCCCCCTGCTTGTATTTTTATCAATACAAAGATGGCCTAAGATGACAACCTTCATGGTTATATTTTACTCGATGGGTTTTATGGTATAAATAAGTTTATGTTTCGTGAGTTGCTTAAAACCTTTTTCGGCGAAGCCCAAGATGTGATAGCTTTAAAGCAAGCATTAAGAGAAGAATTTTTAAGGCTTATAGGTGACTGGGAAACTTTTATGGCTAAAGCCGAAGAAAAACCTCTGTTGTTAAAAAAAATTTTAGAACCGAAAAACCTTAAAGCATTAACACCCCAGGACTTAGAGAAGAAAAAGGAAGAGGTTAGCTGTTGGCGTAGAGAAGAAAAACTTGTTTTACTGCATTCTTTTCAGGAAGGCGAAGAGTTAACCAAGAAAGAAATAGACGCAGTGGTTTTTTCACCCTCTGGTCAATGGCAGGTTTTTTCCAACCGTTTTGGTTTAAGCCCGGAAGGCAATGGTGATGTTTTTAAAATAGCTGACTTAGAACTTCCTCAAGTTTGGGATGTGGGCCAGCAAGCAAAAATCCTTGAGTTTTTCTTGACGGTCTTAAGAAGCTCCAAGAAGCCATAATTTCTCTTTAATTACTAAAAAGAAATGGTTTTTTATACCAAAAGCGCAGTAAAATTAAATTATGTGCGCCCTAACGGTTTTTACCCCAAAAAATGCTTGGAGCCAAGAGCCTTCTTCTTTATTGAGCAGTTTAAAAACTTCTGTCAATGGTTTGTCCTCATCGCAAGCTCAAGACCGTTTGGCTTTGACCGGCTTTAACGAAATCAGCAAGCAAAAAACTCTTTCGCCCTTAGTCAGAATCTTGCTTTCTCAACTTACCAACTGGTTGGTGCTTGTGTTGCTTTTTGCTTCAGGTGTGTCATTTTTTCTGGGAGAGAAACTTGACAGCCTCATCGTCATCATCGTTGTCTTTTCAAGCATTTTTTTTGGTTTTCTGCAAGAGTATAAAGCCTCAAAAGCCCTGGAGCACTTAAAAAAGTTTATTTCTTATAAAGCAAAAGTTAAAAGAGATGGTGGCTGGCTGGAGATTGATAGTCGAAAAGTGGTTTTGGGAGATATTTTGAAACTTCAAACCGGCGATTTCGTGCCTGCCGATATCCGCCTGCTTAAAGCAGTCAACCTGAGTGTCGATGAAGCGGTCTTGACAGGGGAATCGTTGCCCGTTACCAAAAAGACAAACCTCATTCCCACCCAGTCGGCCCAACCTCATCAATTGAGCAATATGGTGTTTGCGGGAACGACGATTGTCAGCGGCGAAGGTGAAGGCGTGGTGGTGGCTACCGGCAACCAAACCCTTTTTGGCCAGACCAGCGTTTTTCTGGAAAAAGTTGCTCTCAAAACCGAATTTCAAAAAGACACCGAAAGATTTAGCCTTTTCCTTTTCCGGCTTATTTTACTGATGACGATTTTTGTTTTTGGGGTTAATGCTTGGCAAAGGCGGGAAATTTTTGACTCGTTTTTGTTTGCCTTGGCGTTGGCAGTGGGGATTACGCCGGAGCTTTTACCGGCGATTTTAACCATGACACTTTCTCAGGGAGCCCTGAAAATGGCACATCGCCAAGTCGTGGTGAAAAGACTGATGAGCGTTGAGGATTTGGGCAACATGGATATCCTCTGTACAGATAAAACCGGAACACTCACTCAGGGCGTTTTTTCACTTGCAGCTTACTTTGATTTTAAAGGTGTTAAAAATTTAGACGTGCTTTTGAAAGCCCTGCTTTGCACCACTGATGTTGGCAACCAAGGAATTGATCAGGCTTTAAAGAAGGCTCAAGCCGCGTCGGCACTTAGGGAAAAACTTGCAACTTACGAAATCATCGAGAAACAGGAATTTGATTTTAACCAAAGGCTGATGAAGGTGCTGGTGCGGCACTGCGGCAAATTTTTACTGATTGCCAAGGGCGCTCCGGAAGCGATCTTAAAATTAGGGCGGCCAGCCGCGGTTAATTATCAGGAAATTTTGAAAAAGATAAAGGCTCAGGAAGAAAATGGTTACCGGGTGATTGCCGTTGCCGAAAAGGAATTGAGCAGGAAAACCATCGATTATAAAAAGGAGAAAGATTTGACGCCGCTGGGTTTATTGCTGTTTCATGACCCCATTAAACCAGAAATTAAAAAGTCCCTTGAACTTTTTCAAAAACTAGGCGTAAAAGTGAAGATTTTAAGCGGTGATAGCCCAATTATTACCCGCAAGGTAGCAAAGCAGGTGGGTTTTCAACTGAGTGATGAGGAAGTTATTTCCGGAGAACAACTTGTGGGTTTATCTGCTTCCCAAATTGAGAAAATGGCGCGCCAATATGATTTTTTCGCGCGGGTAACACCCATCCAAAAAGAACAAATTGTGGCTTCTTTAAACCAAGAAGGCCATGTGGTTGGTTTTTTAGGCGACGGTATTAATGATGCGCCGGCTTTAAAGGCGGCGGACGTGGGGATAGCGGTAGATACCGGCACGGCCGTGGCCAAGGAAGCTGCCGACATCATCCTCCTCCAAAAAGACCTCAAGGTGTTAGCCAAGGGAATCATCATGGGCAGAAAGACTTTTGGCAATGTCATGAAGTATATTCTTAACACCGTGAGTGCCAATTATGGCAATATGTTTACCGTGGCCCTGGCTTCATTGTTTTTGAAATTTATTCCTCTTTTACCAAAGCAAATTTTACTCAACAACCTCTTAAGCGACTTACCTCTGTTTGCCATTGCCACGGATAAAGTAGACGCCAGAGAATTAAAAAGGCCAAGAAAATGGAACATTAATTTCATTCGTAATTTTATGATCGTTTTTGGTTTTTTAAGCTCCGTTTTTGATTTAATCCTGATTTTACCCATGATTTTTATCTGGAAGTTTACGCCTGAGATTTTCCGGACAGCTTGGTTTGTCGAGTCAGCTTTATCGGAAATGCTAGTGACTTTTGCTATCAGAACACATCTGCCTTTTTATCAAAGTCTTCCCAGTTGGCTTTTGCTTTTGACGACATTTTTTTCTGGCCTGGGCGTGATTCTTTTTACCTTTTTAAACTTTGGCCGCCAGCTTTTTGGCTTTGCCGCCCTGCCTTCATTCTTGTGGCTTTATCTTGGCTTGCTTCTTTTAGTTTATTTTCTTGCTACGGAAATTGCCAAGCATCTTTTTTATAAAACAAAGGTTTTTATGTAGTTTTTTGTTTCTTAATTCCCAAGGAACTAAGGCGTTGAGCAACGAAGCCTTTAGGTTATAATAAAAACATGACGTGGCTTTTCTTTGCGGTTTTATCTTCACTTTTTGCTGCCGCTACGGCGATTTTAGCCAAAATCGGCGTCAAGGACGTTAATTCCAATTTAGCCACTGCCATCCGGACGGTGGTGATTTTGATTTTTGCTTGGGGAATTGTAATTTTTAGAGGTTTAGTGAAAGAATTTGCCACGCTCACGACAACCAGTTTGCTATTTTTGATTTTGTCCGGCTTGGCTACCGGCCTTTCTTGGCTTTTTTACTTTCGGGCCTTACAGCTTGGTCAGGCTTCAAGAGTGGCGCCAATTGATCGGTTGAGTTTGGTTTTTACTATCTTGTTGGCGGCACTTTTTCTGAAAGAGAAAATAAGTTTTTTGGTGGTCGTAGGCATGGTTTTGATGAGTCTTGGGGCCATTCTCATCACCCTTGCTGGTTAATTTCTCCCTGCCTCCCAGTTTTGTTTTTTATTAAAATAATTAAATAATGGTGGTAGTTGCTCGCGTTTCCCCTTTTTTTGCTTATTCAAGTTTTGATTTTGGTCGTCCCGGCTTTATTAATTATTTTTTCTCTCACTAAAATTACTCTCCTTGATTACTCTAGAGCCAAAGGTGATGATTTTCAACAAGATTCACTTACTCATTTTTCTTCGGCAGCGCCATGGCAGACACTGAAAGAGCTTAAGGATTCGCGAAAGCAAAGCGCTGACTGGTTAGATATCCCGGAATTCCCAGAGCTTACATTTAAATTTACCCAGCAGCTTTTAGCCGCAGGCTAAAATCCTTGAAAGATAACACGGTATTTTTTCATTCAATCTCAAAAGGCCCATGCTCTGTCGTTATAATACAAACGAAGGGCAATGGTGGAAAGCCGGTTAGGAGAAATCTTTACAAGAGAGAAATAACTTTTCAAGACCTTCTTATTGTAGCAGGGGGAATAGATAATAGGAGGTTTAACTAGTTTATTTGCCATGCTATTATTCTAAAAGTTTTTATTCTTTAAAAAATTAGGAGATTGGAAGTATAATTGTTTTGTGGTGGCCACACAATGATTGGTTTCCCGACAATCTCCTATTTTTTTATTTTTTAGGTCACTTATTCAGTTTTGGCTTTTATCTAGCTTTTCAGTAAAAGCAATAAAGTTGGGGGCTATCTTTAAGGGAGATTCTGCTTTTTTCTGCCGACAAACGACTTTTTATAAGCTGTTTTTCTTAGATTGATAATTTTTTTATATTCTCTGTAAAAATCCTCTCTGTTTGCTTCATCTATTACTCTTTCATAATCTTCGCGGCTAAGTTTATCTTCTTCAACTAAAAATTTTATACCTGTTCTTTTAACTAATAATTTCAACTCCTCATCTGTAAGTTCTTTTATTAAATCATTAAGATGAGCCATTTCTTCTGGCCCTGCACTTCCACAAAAAGCATGCGGACTATGGTATTTTGAATGATTATGGTTTCTCATTTTTCTTAAATCATTTCTGATATCTTTCCCTTGAAAATTTTAAAGAAAAAGAGTATCCGAAGCAGATGCTTCTTCCGTGGTAGCCACACGGTTTACCCCAAAAAGGGCGGATACTCTTAAATTTTGGCTACTTATTATTCAGTTTTAGCAACATCCAAGCTCTATGGCTCGAAATCAGGTTGGCAAGGTCCCTCAGTGAAAGGCATATGAATCTTACCAAACGGCAAGGGAAGCTGACCTGACAATCTTCCTTGCTCAAAGGTCATATCCAGATGCGGATAGGGATGCTCTTCACTGATATGGGGCTCGCTAACCTTTATTCCCGGTAGATACTTGTCGGGAATATTTGGTGGAACCTTTGGCTCGTCCATCTTTCCGTCTCAACAGTGGAAACTAGGGTTGTTAACCCGACTGACAGCTGTACCCAGTCTGCTTGACCAAGAGCGCTTTTGCTCTCCAGACCAAGATCAGCTGTTTCCCCATTGCAGGCGGGGCTAGGATGCTTGAAAAAGGTTTTGGTTTTTTAAAAGAGTTAGACTTTGGGATTTTGGGGAAGTTTTCAGTTTCTTACCTCCATTGGTGGTTTTTTCTAAACCCAGAAGCTTTTTTAAAAACCCATTTCTTTGATATATGGGTAAGTCTTCTATTTGGAACGGTAAAGAGACCTTAGTCTTCCTTACAATCCTTGGCTCTTTTCTCTTTCTTTAAACCTCAACCTTTCTTCAAGAATCTTTTCCGATGTTAGCCTCCCAAGCTTGTTTAGGATTCATCCTCCTTTTGCCAAAACTGAATTTTAAAGGTGCGATTGTTGGTTCGCCTTTGAACCAAAATCACTGGTAATTAAAGTTATTATAGAGTATTTTTACTCGAAAATTCAAAGCAGATTGACACCATTTTTATTTTTGAGGCAATTATGCTGATTCGCTAATTTTGCTGGATAAACGGAACGATTTTAGGAAAGCTGAGACTGGTTAGATATCCCGGAATTCCCAGAGCTTACATTTAAATTTACCCAGCAGCTTTTAGCCGCAGGCTAACTTTGTTTTTTGAGTTTAAGCGTCTTTTACCTAAATTGAGAACATTTTTAGAAAAGAAATTTTATTTATCTTTTTCTCTAATAAATGTTTGATAACGGGCAGTGGCGTGCGCTAACAAAGCAAATGGTTTAGTTATTATGGTTTCGTCTAATAAATATAAAAAATTGTCTTTCTGTGCTGCTTTTAAAAAGCACCGATTAAAACTTTGAGCATAAAGTATACTCAACATCAGTTCTTGGATTCTTATAAAGCTCAATCTCAAACAGTGTATTACGAAAAGAGAAAAGCAAGATTTCACCTAAGTATGCTTGATAGAGTTGTTCTGGAATTCTTTTTAAAAGCTTGATTTCAATTTCCATAGCCCTTTTTTCAGTTCCATATTTACCTTCAGTGTAAAGTATGTCTTCTCCTTTTCTCAGAGAACTCAAGAGTGAAATCGCATGACAGAGTTCGTGAATTAAGACTATTACCTCGTGACGGATATTTACTTCTTTGCCAAGCCTAATCTCTATTACATCCTGTTTTACCCTGTAAATGGTAGATGTTCTTCGTTCTGAGGTGGATTTAATTTTTACTTTTTGTTGAAACTCTTTTAAAATGGGATATTTTTTACAATAAAATCAATAGTCTCTCTTGTTGAATCAAATGGAAATTTGGATAACTGGCAAATAAAACAGGGTAAGTTGAATTCAGAATAAAACCACGAAGGTAAATCCTTGATTCGTGGTAGTTGAATCTAAATCAGCAATCAATTTATCATTCATTATTATTTTTGTTGACCTAAAAATTTTCTCCGAAGTATTTCGACGTAAGCGACAGCATGGTGTAAATTGGAAAAGGGAGCAGTAATAATTTTTTCATTTAAGAGATAAAATTTATTTTCTTTTTGGTTTGCTCCTTTAAAGCACAGATTAAAAGTTTGGGCATACAGCTTTCCGAGGTTTTGATTTGGATTTTTATAAAGCTTCATTTCGAATATAATTCTCCAAAAAGTAAGTAAAACTTCGGATAGCCTTGCCCTGAAAAGATCTTCTGATAGGTCTTTTAAAATTGAAAATTCTATTGCTATTGCTTTCTTCTCCTGATAATATTTTCCTTTTTGAAGAAGATCTAGTCGATTTTGAAAATCTTTTAAGAAATTTATTACGTGGCTCAATTCATGAATAAGAGCTACACGTTGATGACGGGCATTGGCATATTTATCAATAGTCATCAAAAAACTATCTGTTCTTTTCTCGTATTTTACATGTGTTGATTCTCCTAGCTTAATTATCACCTTAGATTTAAAGAGAGAAAGGTCAGAGTACTTTTGAAAAACAAAATCAACAGCCTCATTAAAATTTTTAAAAGGGAATTTCGGGAGCTGACAGATAAAACAGGGTAAATTAAATTCCGAATAAAACCAACTCGGTAGCTTGTTGATATCAACAGGAAGCAGCTGATTGCAAAACTGAATTATTTTGTCTTTATTCTGTATAAATTTTTGATAATCATTTTTAGGAATTTTAAACTGCCCTAAAAAAGTGTCTGGTAAAGATAATTGTTTTTTCAAAAAGTAATTTTTACGCGCCACCACTAATTTGACAAATTTTTCCTTAGCCTCTTCAACAGGAAAATTGAAACTTTCCCATAACTTTTTTCTATCAACAGGAGGAGTGTTGTTTATCTCTTGATTAAGCTTGCGAATAAGCTCAAGAGGAAGAAAAGAAAGATACTCAGCAAGTGCTTGAAAGTAGGGTTCTGAAGGAGGCTTTTTGATATTAATTGGAGTGAGGGTTTTTAAAATGAAATCACTTTGCAAGATTTCTCTTACCCAGTAAGTAATATAAGCTTCTTCAGAAGAGGTTTTAGGAGGTCTAAGTTTTGAGTAGTTATCTTTTGCTCTTTTAAAGTTTGTTTCTACGATTTCCAAGATTTGTTTTAGACTGATACTTATACCTTCTTGGTGATATTTTTGGTAGTATTCTAAGGCAATCCTTTTTAATTTTTTTGAAAGCATTATTCTAATTTTAACAATTTTTTATGGGTAGAAAAAATCAGGAGATTGGAAGTAAAACTTCTTTCGTGGTGACTACACGATAACTGGTTTGCCAGCAATCTCCTGAAATTTCTTCAGTCACTTATTCAGTTTTGTTTTGTCTCTGCCTACTATCGGCCAGAAACTCTTGATGGATCTTGGCCGCAACCGCCTGTCGTGCCTCGGTTTCCACCAGATGTCTGTTCAAAAATCAGACTTGCCTCAATTGCACTTTGAGGATTAGTCTGAAGCCTTTGATCAGAACCCCAGTAGTCAATCCGAGGACCAAAGGTCCTCAACGGATCCAGACCAAAGCGACGAGCAAGATCCAAAGCCGCAGGAGAAACTCCATCCAACGGTCCTGGCATCTTCTAACTCTTTTGGGTGAATAGGGTTGTTAGACCGACCAACTGGCTAAAGCCGCAACCTTAGCTAGTTTCCGCCCAATGCGGCTTCGATACCTCAAGAAAGTTTAAGGTTTTTTGAAAGGGTTAAGTGTAAATCCTGGGAAGATTTTGCTTTTCCTGCCTCCTTTTTTGGTCTTTTTTTAAGACCAAGGCTTTTTATAAAAACCCATTGAGTCGGGTAAGCCTTTTGGCTGGAACGGTAAAGAAAAACAACAAACTTCTTACGATTTTTAGTTTTCCCGATCCTCAAAGATCCTTTCTCCCTTTTAAGGGTTTTCTTTTTTGGACGAGCTTCCCAAGCTTGTTTAGGATTCATCCTCCTTTTGCCAAAACTGAATTTTAAAGGTGCGATTGTTGGTTCGCCTTTGAACCAAAATCACTGGTAATTAAAGTTATTATAGAGTGTTTTTACTCGAAAATTCAAAGCATGTAGAGTATCAGGGTTTCGTTTACCTCCCTGCTAAATTCTTTTAGTGTTTTGTGGTTAATGATCCAGTTTTCTATCTTTCTC
>CAYNMC010000005.1:0-3654 GCA_964398365.1 uncultured Pseudomonadales bacterium
AGTAAAAAAAGGAGAGGATTAAAAAGAGAATATCAGTAAAATATAAAACTAGACTTAAATAATCAATCCGAATCCCAGAAACATAGGAAAAATCTAAAAAGAAATGTTTACTTAACTGGGTGGGAAGAAAAAAGATGAATAAAAATACTACAATATTCTTTATATTCATTTTACATCTTTCTTCTTTTTTAGCGTTGTTTTGTTTTTCCCTAAAATAACGAGGGTTGATCTTCGGTTTTTTTTGGCTGAATATCAGCTGTTTTTTGCTGTTCATTATTAAAGACTTTAACTTTTCCAAAAACACCATCATAACCTGGATCAACAAAAACTTTTCTTTCCCGAACAATTCTTATTCCCTCGGCTAGTCTTTTTCCGCCAGCCTTTTCAATCTCTTCATAAGTTTTTTTAAGAAGAATGGAAAATTCACTACCTAAACTTTCTGTTAATTTTTCATACTCGTTTAAGGCTTTGGTAGATGAATTATTATAAACTTCTAACAAAATTTCAGAAAGGGGAACAAGGGAAATAAATGGTTTTCTTCTTTTTTCTTTATCATAAACAAAAATGACACCGGTGGAATTTTTTATAAAAAGCAAATCGCTGTTTGTCAAAATTTTTTCTGCTAAATCAATCACCCGATTTTCCACGCCGACGGTTAACGGTCGACCGCAAATAGGGCAGATTACCCCTCTTTCTTTGATCTCTTTGGGATTAAAACGGATGTTACATAAACGATGACCACTCCAATGATATTTTCCTTCTTCAGGAAAAAATTCAATGGTATAAGCAATTTTGAGTTTGCCTGCCGGATCTTGTTTTAAAGCACTGATAATGTCAAAATAAGAGTAATTGGTGATTGGTGATTGGTGATTAGAATTTTCCATAAAAACCGTAGCTTCCCGACCAAGCTTCATTCCCGAGTGGGCATCGGAAAAAGAAACAATTGCCCGGTTTTCTAATTCTTTAATCTGCCAATTCATTAATGGGTCGCTGGAAAGCCCGGTCTCAACGGCGTAAATATATTTTTCTAGATTACCAAAACATTCGGTTACGGAATCAAAACCTGATTTTGAGCCGTATAAAGAAAACCAAGGTGTCCAAACATGACAGGGGATAAGAAAGCTATTTTGATCAATTGTTAAAATCATCTCCAATAAATCCTTTGAAGAAATACCTAAAATTGGTCGACCGTCAGCCATTAAGTTGGCGTCTCTTTTTTGTAATTTCTGAATGATTTTTTCACAGGTTTCAAGCGAAGGTGAAAGAACAAGATTGTGGATGCGGCGCTGTTTTCCATCTTGAGCATAAATACTGGAGATTTCGGTAGCCAATAAAAAAAATACTTCATCTTTTTGATCTTTAGGTTTTTCCTTAAGAGTAAAAATTCCCGGCTGGGTTTCTTTAAAATTATTTTTTATTTCCCGAAACCATAAGGGATGAGTCCAGTCAGCGCTTGCCACTAAATCTATGCCTTTTTTAGCGGCCCAGCGGCTAATTTCCCAAAGATTCATTTTTTGGGAAACTGCCCGTGAGTATTTAGAATGAAGATGTAAATCGGCTATAATTAACATATTTTAAAATAATTTGGGATAATTAATTATATAAAATTTTACCTCAGGAAAAATGATTTTCGCGCTAATCGCGACCAATTTTTAATGATGAGTGTTTTTATGAAAATCAAAGTTTCAGCTCCGGGAAAATTAATGCTTTTTGGTGAACATGCGGTGGTTTACAATAGGCCTTGTATTGTTACCGCTGTTTCCGCGAGGCTTTATGTTGAGCTAGAATCAACCTGGGGTCGTTTCAAAATTGATGCTCCCCAAGCTAAAGATTTTCGTTTTGTTGAGGAGGCGGTTTCTGTTTTTAAGAAAAAATATAAAATTAGCAATGGTTTTTCTATTAAAACTTCAAGTGATTTTTCCAGCCAATACGGTTTTGGCTCATCATCTGCTGTTACTGTGGCTGTTCTTGTTGCTTTAGCCAATAGTTACAGAATTGACTTATTACCTAAAGAAATTTTTAATTTGGGTTATCAAGTTACCTTGAACATTCAGGGAGTTGGTTCCGGATTTGATATTGTGGCAGCTGTTTACGGAGGAACAATTTATTTTATTACCGGAGGAAAAGTGATTCAGCCATTAAAAATAGAAAGTCTTCCCTTAGTAATCGGTTATTCAGGGATTAAAGCCGATACACCAGCGATGATTAAAAATTTGAAATTAAAAATGAAAAACGAAAAATTACAATCAAAAATCGAGAATGTGTTTAATTTAATTGAAAAAATAGTTAACGAAGCTAGAATAGCTCTTACTGCGGGAAATTGGCGGAAAGTTGGTAAACTCATGAATAAAAATCACCATTTACTTCAACAGCTAGGAGTAAGCACAAAGAAACTTGATCAAATGTGTCAGGCTGCGGTTGGAGCCGGGGCCTATGGAGCTAAATTGTCTGGTGCTGGTGGTGGAGATTGTATAATTGCTTTAACTCCGATTGAAAAAAGAGAAGCGGTAGAGAAAGCGATTGTTAAAGTAGGTGGGCAGATAATAAAAGTTAATACCAACGCTATGGGGGTTAAATTAGAAAAATAATATGAAAGCCACGGCTATTGCTCCGACTAATATTGCCTTTATTAAATACTGGGGGAAAAAGGATGAAAAATTACGACTGCCGGAAAATGGCAGCGTTTCCATGAATTTGAGTAATTTAATAACCACAACCACCGTAGAGTTTAGCGAAAATTTTCCAAAGGACACAGTGACTATTGATGGTAAACAAGATTTAAGTGAAGAAAAACGGGTGATTCAGCATCTTGATAGAATAAGGGATTTAGCTAAATTAAAATATAAAGCTAAAGTAGTTTCCCAAAACAATTTTCCTAAAAGCACCGGTTTATCCTCTTCAGCTTCAGGTTTTGCCGCCTTAACCGTGGCAGCAACTAAAACAGCAGGATTAAATCTGTCAGAGAAAGAATTGTCTATCTTAGCCCGTCAAGGATCAGGTTCAGCCTGTCGATCTATTCCTTCGGGTTTTGTTGAGTGGTTGGATGGCGAAACCAGCGAAACTTCTTATGCTGTCTCTATTTTTCCTCCTTCTTATTGGGAAATCGCTGACATAGTAGCGATTGTTGCTGACGAGAAAAAAGAAGTTTCCAGCACTGAAGGACAAAAAATAGCTTCATCAAGCCCCTTTTTTAAAGCGAGACTTTCAAGAATTAAAGAGAAAATAAAGCTAATCAAAAAATTAATTAAGGAAAAAAATTTTCCCCAATTTGGTGAGTTAATTGAATCTGAGGCTTTAGAACTTCATGCGATTATGCTGACCTCAAAACCGCCGCTTATTTACTGGTTGCCCGGCACGGTTAAAATTATGAGATTGGTAAAAAAATGGCGGGCTGATGGTTTACCAGTTTATTTTACCGTAAATACCGGCCAAGATGTCCATCTTATTTGTCAAAAGAAAGATACAGAGGTATTACAGAACAAGTTAAAAAAAATTAAGGAAGTAAAAAAAGTCATTATCAATTTTCCGGCAGAAGGAGCAAGAATTAGCAAAAACCATCTTTTTTGACATAAAATCCTCAGTGAGTTATTTGAACATAAGACCATGTTTTTAGTTTGGTAATGTTGAATAAAATTTTTCAAATTAATTTTTATT
>CAYNMC010000006.1:0-23182 GCA_964398365.1 uncultured Pseudomonadales bacterium
AATTTTATTAAATAATCTTTTAAAACTTGAGGAGAAATGTTTAATTCGCTAGCTATTTGACTTAAAGGTTTTTTTCTTAAATTCCTTTTGAGATATTTTTTTTGTTTTCTCGTCAGCATTCTTCTTTTTATTTTAATATGACTCCACCACCCAAACAAACATTATTTTGATAAAAAACACATATTTGACCAGAAGTGGCAGAAAAAATTGGTTTTTGAAAAATAATTTTAAGCTTTTTAGGGTAAGGATAAAGCGTCGCTGGCTGCAAAGGTTGCTGATAACGAACTTTGGTTTTCACCTTGATCGGTTTTCTTATTTTTTTTACATTTAAATTGAAAGGAAAAAGAGAAAGCTCTTTTTTAAATAATTTTTTTTTATCTTTGGTCACGATTAAATAATTTTTAGCTAAATTGAAGCCTTTAACAAAATAGGGTCCACCACCCAGCTTAATTCCTTTTCTTTGTCCTATGGTGAAAAAGTGCAAACCAGAATGTTCACCTAAAATATTTTGTTTCTCATCCACAATTAAACCTCTTTTTACTCCTAATTCTTTTCTTAAAAATTCTTCTGTTTGACTACCAGCTAAGTAACAAAAATCTTGACTTTGTTTTTTTTGATTCCAATAATTAAAATTTGCCTTGGTCGCTAATTGATAAATTTTTTCTTTGGTATAGTTAGCTAAGGGGAAAACAAGGTAAGGAAACCATTTTTGGGGTAAAAAACTTAAATAATAAGTTTGGTCCCGACTTTGATCTTTAGCCTTCATTAATTTTCCATTTTCAATCTTGGCATAATGACCGGTAGCAATCTTAGTGATTTTTCGAGCTCTGGCTAAAGCTAAAAGTTTATTAAATTTCAAATAAAGATTACAAAAAACGCAGGGATTAGGAGTTTTACCTTGACGATACTCGTTGATAAAATAATCAACAATTCTTTTTTTAAATTCTTCTCTAATATCAATCTCAAGATAGGGAACGGCTAACCTTTGACAAATTTTTTTAGCGATATTCTCATTTTTTTCTAGTTCCTTTCTCCATTTTGGTATTCTAAAATGCACGCCCAAAGGTTGCCAGCCACCCTTTTTTAATAAAAATAAAGACATTGAGGAATCAATGCCGCCGGAAAGAGCAACAATAATCTTCTTCATTCTTTATGGAGTTTTTCTTCTTTAGTCAACCAGTCGCCATATTTTTCTTTAAGTAAAAGTTCTTCTTTAATTATCCGTTGATGAACTTTTTCTAACGAGCGTGGAATTTTTTTCTTGTTTTTTAATAAATAATCATAAATAGCTTCTTTAAGTGCGTCCGCAGCCAACACTGAACAGTGAATTTTTACGGGGGGTAAATTGCCCAAGCTCCTAATAATATCATTTTTTTCCAAAAGAATTGCTTCTGATAACCTTTTTCCTTTGGCCAAATCGGTAATAACTGAACTGGTAGCAATGGCCGCCACACAACCGAAGGTTTCAAATTTAATATCCTTAATAATCTCTTGGTTCTGCTTATTCTTACCTATTTTAAGATAAAGCCACATTAAATCACCGCAAATAATATTGCCCACTTTACCAACACCATCAGGATTTTTAATTTTGCCAAAATTATGAGGCTTTTGAAAATGTTCTAAAACTTTTTGATTGTACATAATTTTTAATAATTAATTCTGTTTATTTTAAATGGAGAAATTTTTCTTAAACTTTTAATAATCTCGGGTAAAACTTGTAAAACATAATTAATCTCTTCTTTTGTTGTCCATCGGCCCAAGCTAAAGCGAACAGTACCATGAATTTCTGCCGGTTTCAAACCGCAGGCTGTTAAAACATGAGAGGGTGTTAAGGTTTGTGAAGAACAAGCCGAGCCACTCGCTACCGCCACACCTTTCATATCTAAACGCATCACAATTGATTCGCCCTCAACACCTAAAAATCTAAAACTAACAATATTAGGTAAACTATTTTCTTCAGAACCATTTAAGTAGGAAAAATTAATTTTTTTTAAAACCCCCTTGATTAAGATTGTTTTCAATTGTTTTAATCTTTTTAATTCCTTATCTCTGGTTTTTTCATAAATTTCCACGGCTTTGGCAAAACCTACGATGGCCGGTACATTAACAGTCGAAGAACGCCAACCTTGCTCATGACCACCCCCATGAAGTAAGGGTTCAAGTTTGACTCCCTTACGCAAATAAATTAAAGCTGCTCCTTTAGGACCATAAATTTTATGAGAGGAAGCAGTTAACAAATCAACTTTTAGTTTTTCAAGATTTAGGGGGATTTTGGCAAAACTTTGACTCGCATCGGTATGAAATAAAACATTTTTTTGATGACAAATTTCGCCAATTTTTTCTATCGGTTCAATGGTGCCAATTTCGTTATTGGCATGGATCACGGAAACTAAGATTGTTTCTTTTCTAAGTAATTTAGCCACACTCTCCGGGTTAACCAAACCAACTTTGTTTACCGGTATTTGTTCAACTTGAAAACCTTGTTTAACCAACCATAAGGCGCTTTTAAGAACACAGTCATGCTCAACTGCAGAAATTAAAATATGCCGTCCTTTACTTTGATTTGCAAAAGCAACTCCTTTTAAAACTAAATTATTACTTTCCGTAGCCGAAGCGGTAAAAATTATCTCTTCTGGTTGAACCTTTAAAACACCGGCGATTAATCGCCGACTGGCTTCTAGGGCTTCGTGAGCCTGACGACCAAAATAATGAGAAGAACTACTGTTACCAAATTTATCATAAAAAAATGGTAACATCGCTTTGATAACCCGAGGGTCACAAGGAGTGGTGGCAGCATAATCTAAATAAATTCTTTTTTTCATTTTAGAATCTCAGAGAGAGTTAAAGAATTTAAAGTTGACTCCCAATTTCTTTTAATTTTATACCAGAGATTTTTAACAAGACATTTATCCTTTTGCGGACAAACTTTATTTTTGTTAAAGTCAAAACAAGGCACTAAAGGACTCAAATCATCTAAACTATGCATAATTTTTCCTACACTAATCTTGGCAGGAGGTTGGCTTAATAAATAACCCCCTTTAACACCTCTTTTAACTTTCAATAAACGTGCCTTTTTCAACTCTGAAAGTATTTTTCCTAAATATTCGGAAGGTATTTTCTCTCTTTGGGCAATTTCTTGAACTGAGGAAAAATCTCCCTTTCTGGCTAAATAAGCCATGGCTCTTAAAGCATATTGAGATCTAGTTGAAATTTTCATTAATTACGACTAAAATAGTCGTATATAAAATAACAAAAAAATAGCTTTTTGTCAACAAAGGAGGAAAATGAAAAACAAAAAATTATCCAAGAATTCAACCCTGGCTGAAATTTTAAAAATTCGAGACTCGGAAAAAATTTTAGCCAGACATCAGGTTCCTTGTCTAAGCTGCAGCTTTGCCACTTATGAAATGAGAGAATTAACACTGGGAGAAATTGCTAAAATCTACCAGCTTGATTTACAAGCAATCTTAAAGGAGCTAAATCAACTCATTAACGCTTAGGTGACTGTTTAAGACGGCGAGCTTTGCCGCCAGTACCGACTTTTCTTCTCTCTTTCATCCGAGGATCACGGGTAAGAAAACCTTTCCTTCTTAATAAAGGTCGGTATTTTTCCGGATCAAGCTTGGCTAAAGCTCTTGCCATCCCATGAACCACGGCTCCCAACTGCCCCATTTTACCTGAACCTTTAACTTTAATAGAAAAAAAATATTTACCAATAACATTACAAGTACGCAACGGCGCCAAATACAAACCTTTTAACCACTCACCGGCAAAGTACTTCTCGATAGGTTGATTATTAACAATAATTTCGCCTTTCTTATGAGGATAAAGTCTTACTCGCGCCGTAGCCTCTTTACGCCCGCCTCTAGCAAAAATAAAATTTTCCTTTTGTGAACCAGCCTTTTTCTTTATTGGTTCAGTGGTACTTTTTACTTTTTGATTTACCATAATTTAAAATCAAGAACATTTAAATATTGATTTTTCTTTTCAATTTTTAAATTTATTTTCGTATTTATGCTTTTCATCAATAAAAATTTTTAAGCGACTTAATCTTTTCGCTCTCAATTTATTTTTCGGCAGCATACCTTTAACAGCCCAATACACAACCTTTGCCGGATTTTTGGCGAATAACTGTTTAAAGGTTAATTTACGAAAACCTCCGGGATAATTAGTATGCCAATAATAAAATTTTTGGTCCTCCTTTTTACCTGTTACTCTGATTTGACCTGCATTAACCACCACCACCCAATCACCACAATCAAGGTGGGGAGTATAATAATTTTTATTTTTTCCTATCAATAATTGACTGATTTTTGTAGCTAAACGGCCTAAAACCTGATCCTTTCCATCAATCAAGTGCCATTTTCTTTTGATTTTCGAAGCACTAGGCATATAAGTCTTCATTATTTACTTACCTCCTTGGTTATTCCCTTTTTATCTCTCGCTTTTTTTTCTACCATCACTTCTATTTTTGCCACCACGGCGTTATCACCTCTTCTATTTTTAATTCTTGTTAACCTAGTAAACCCGCCCTTTTTATTACCAACTTTTGGTGCAATCTCGTCAACTAGTTTATTAACTACTTTTTTATTAGGTAAAAAGGCTAAAATCTGCCTTCTTATCGATAAACTACCAATTTTGGCTTTACTAATAAGACTATCGGCCATTCTCTTAACCAGCTTAGCTTTTGTGAGCGTCGTCTTTATTTCTCCATGTAAAAACAAAGAAAACAATAAGCTCCTAAATAAAGCCTTTCTTTGATTTGTGTTTCTGTTTAGTTTTTTACGAGCTTTTTGATGAGACATCGTTGAAACTTAAACCTTTCTCCTTTAATTTTTCTTCAATAAGAGAAATTGATTTAACTCCTAGATTTTTAAGAGAAGCGATTTCTTCGCTTTTAGCCTGAGTTAAATCTTTTAAGGTCTTATAACCTCCTTTAGAAAGGGCATTAACGATTCTTGTGGGTAAGTCCAATTCCTCAATGGTTAAAGATAAAGCCTCATTATTTTCAAGAGGTTTTTTTTCTTCTACTTCCTTAGAAAAAACGGGTTCGTAAATCTGTTTAAAATAATTGACTAAAATTTTTGCGCCACTGGTTAAAGCCTCTTGGGGCTTAATCGTGCCATCTGTCCAAATTTCCAAAATTAAACGATCAAAGTCAGTCCTTCTGCCTACCCGCGTCGACTCGACTTTATAATTTACCCTTTTGATAGGACTAAATGAAGCATCGATTGGAATTACCCCTACGGTATTCACAGCTCTTTCTTCAGCGGGTGAATAACCCCAACCTTTAACCACTTTCATTTCTACGGAAAGCTTAGCTTTTTTATCTGCTAAGTTAGCCAAAACCAAATCCTTGTTAATAATTTCAATCTCGGCGGGAGCTTTGATATCTCTTGCCGTAACCACTTTAGGGCCTTTTTCTTCCAATTTAATTATGGCTTCTTGCTCACCCTTATAATTGATCCTTAACTGTTTAATATTTAAAATCAATTGGACAATATCCTCTTTTAAACCTTCAAGGGTAGAAAATTGATGCCTTACTCCTTCAATTCTTACTTCTGTTACGGCACTTCCCTCCAAACTTGTTAAAAGACATCTTCTTAAGGCCGTTCCCAATGTATCCCCGTAACTTCTTTCTAAGGGTTCAAGGATAAATTTTCCATAGTCTTTATTTTGCAAGACTGACTGGACTTTAAATTTTGATTTAATCATGACGCTCCCTTCTTTTATCGAGAATAAAATTCAATAATTAATTGCTCGTTAATATCAGGATCTATTTCTTCTCTTTTAGGTAATCTCACTATTTTAATAACCGCTCCTTTTTTTTCTAACCACTTTGCCGCGGCTAATTTTTTTTCTAAACCTGCTTTAATAAGAGGTATATTTAAACTTTTCGAGTTAAGCGTAATTATTTGGTCCTTTTTTACCTGATAAGAAGGGATGTTAACCTTTTTGCCGTTCACCAAAACATGACCATGATTAATAATTTGTCTAGCAATGGAACGGCTAAGAGTGAGACCACCCCGAAAAATTACATTGTCAAGCCTCAATTCTAGCAATTTCAATAAATATTCTCCCATGCCTCCTTGCTCTTCTCTCTCTTTCTGAGTTGATTGTTTTTTAGCTTTCAAAAAATAGTTTTTAAGTTGTTTTTCACTAACCCCATAAATTCTTTTAACTTTCTGTTTCTCGCGCAATTGTTCACCAAAATCAGAAAGTTTTTTTAAGTATTTTTGACCATGTATACCAGGAGGAACTGCCCCTTTTTTTTCAATTGGACATTTACTACTATAACAACGCTCCCCCTTTAAGAAGAGTTTTTTACCTTCACGACGACAAAGCTTGCATTTAACTTCTAAGATCCTTGCCATTATGATCCTTTTCTTCTCTTTTTCGGACGGCAACCATTATGGGGAATGGCGGTTACGTCTGCCAATAAAGTAACTTTTAAACCGCTTGTTTTTAATACTTTTAAAACCGCTTCTCTTCCTGGTCCCGGTCCTTTTATATAGACTTCAACTTCATTTAGGCCTAATAATTTAGCTTTTTTAATTACTTGTTCAACGGTTGTCGTCGCCGCAAAAGGTGTTGCTTTTCTCGCCCCTTTAAATCCAGCTAGGCCCGCTGACCCCCAGCAAACAGTATTACCCTCAGGATCAGTTACTGTCACCAAAGTATTATTAAAAGTTGCCAAAACATAAATCCTGCCTCGATTTAATTTTTTCTCGGCTGACTTTCTTCTTTTTGGTAGTTGACTAGCTTGATTAATAATCATGATTTAGATTTTTTCACTTTTTCTTTCTCTCCTGACTCCAGTTTTTGTAAAACTTCCTTTTTCATGGCACCAATCGTTACTCTTTTACCTCTTTTTGTTCGAGCATTACTCCGCGTTCTTTGACCTCTTACTGGCAAACGATTTTGATGTCTTAAACCTCGATAAGTTCCCATCTGCTTTAATCTTTTAATATTTTCAGAAACAATTTTCCGTAAAACCCCCTCTGTGGGAATTTTCTCGATGGTTTTTTGAAGACGAACAATTTCTTCGCTTGTCAAATCTTTTGCTCTTTTGTCTTGATCAACCCCTGCCTCTTTTAAAATCTTAATCACATTTTTTCTGCCTATACCATAAATCGCCGTCAAAGCGATTTCTATTCTTTTATTCTCTGGTAAATTAATACCGGCTAATCTAGGCATAAATTATCCTTGTCGTTGTTTATGTTTTGGGTTATCACAAACCACAAACATCTTTCCTCGACGCCTCACAATTTTACATTTACGACAACGTTTTTTTACTGATGATTGAACTTTCATTTTTTTTAATTATTTTAGTCTGTAAACAATCCTGCCTCTTGTCTCATCATAAGGGTTCAATTCTACTTTAACCTTATCACCGGTTATAACCTTGATTCTATTTAATCTCATCTTTCCTGATAAATGAGCCAAAATTATTTTTTCTTCGCCTAGAATCTTTACCCTGAAAGTTGTATTTGGCAAACTTTCAATAATTTCTCCTTCTTTTAAACTAGTTTGATTTTTCATGACTACCAATCAGTGATAATTATTGGCTTGTCTTGGGTAACTGCCACAGTTTTCTCAAAGCAAGCGGCTAAACTCCCATCAATAGTCTTTACCGACCAACCGTCGGGCATCACCCTAACCTCACCCTGACCCATCATATAAATTACCTCAATCGCCAACGTCATATTATAAGATAAAATTGGGGTTTTCTCAAGAGGGGTGTTTAAAATACAAGGAATTAAAGGAGCTTCATGAAGTTGATTGCCCACACCATGCCCTGAGTAATGTTTGGCCGGTCTATAACCAGCGCCTTCTATTATCTTCTGGATTTTGGCGGAGAGCTGACCAACGTAATTTCCGACTTTAGCCAGCTTTATCGTCTCATAAAGAGCCTCCTGACCTGCGCTCAAAAATTTTTCTAAAGCGGCATAGTCTTTCTCTTGCCCATTGGTGATAATAAAACTTTTAGCACAATCAGTATGATACCCTTTATAAAACAAACCGATATCAATATTTAAAAGATCGCCTTCCTTTAATATATAATCTTGAGGAATACCATGAACCAGACCATCATTAACATTCAAACAAGTTGCAAAATTATAACCAGGAACTTTGGCAAAAGAAGGGTAACCGCCACTTTTTTCAATAAGCAACCATGCCTTTCTTTCAATTTTTAAAAGATTAACACCTGGCTTAGCCATTGCCGCCAACTCGTTGAGTATTTGGCTTAATTTCTGACCACCAACTCTCATTATTTCCAGTTTTTTTTTCATAATTAACTCAGTTAAACAACTAAACCTTTTTCTTTTAATTTCTTAATAATAACTTTAATTTCTTCGGTCACACTTAAAGAAGAAGTATCTAAAAACCAATATTCAGGTGTGTATTTTAAAGGATCAATTCGACGATGAGTATCTTGATGATCTCTTCTTTTCACCTGTTCTGCTATTTCCTTAAGATTTTTGCGGCCGCCGTACTTTTTCCAGAGACGGCGAATTCGAATTGATTCATTGGCAGTCATAAAAATCTTTAAATCAGCATGGGGTAAAACTTTATTAATATCTCTCCCTTCCATCACAATTGGTTTTCCTAAAGCCATTTGCTGCCATTTTCGTCTTAAAACCTTCCTGATATCTTGACGCACAGCAACAGCAGATGCACCATAATCCATTTCTTCGTTGAAAAGCTTTGAGGTGATATCTTCGCCTTCCAGAAGAACGCAACAACTACCATCTTTTTTAAGTTTAATATCAATTCTATTTTTTTTTAAAAGCTCGACTAGGTTTTTAGCTTGATAATTAACTCCATTTTTTTTAGCTAAATAAGCGACAGCTCTAAAGGTGGCACCGGTATTGAGATAAAAAATGTTTAATCGCTTAGCAAGAAGTTGAGCACCGGTACTTTTACCACTCCCTACAGGGCCATCAATAGCAATCTGTAAATCTTTCTTTGTGAGTTTCATTACTTTTTATTTCTCTGAATTTGCTCCAGCTTTTTTAAAATATCCTGATGAATTTTGGCAATGCTTTGTTCACCATCAATTACCTGCAAGACACCTTTTCTCTTATAAAAATCTAAAACTGCTTTTTCTTCTAATTTGTATCTTCTTAACCTTTCTCTAATTTTTTCCGGACTGTCATGTAAAGAACCATCAGGATTTCTTCGGGCCCGCTTTAACAACCTTTCGATACTCACTTTTTCCCTTACTTTTAAGAAAAAAACTACATCTTCCTCTTTTTTATATTTCACCAGTTTTTCTTCCAAAAATTTAACCTGATCTAGGTTTCTAGGAAAACCATCAATCACCCAACCGTTATTCACATCAGGTTCTTTTAATCTGTGTTTCCAAATTACAAACATTTCCGAATCTGCCACATAATGACCTTTTCTTAAAGCTTCTCGGCAAACCTCACCCATAATCCCTTTATCTTCGCGGGCATATTTTCTGATTAAATCACCAGAAATCAAAGCCGGAATTTTTAATTTTTCCGCCAGTAATTTCGTTTGGGTAGTTTTACCCGAACCCTCTGGCCCATAAAAAATAATGTGCATGTTACCTCCTTAAAAAGGTATCATAATTTCTCATAATAAGCTGAGATTCTAAAGATTTGGTAGTTTCCAAAACCACGGAAACCACAATTAAAATACCCGTACCGCCCAATGACATCGTCGTCACACCCGTTAAAGAACGTGCTAAAGACGGCAAAATGGCAATCGTTGCTAAAAAAACAGCACCGGCCAGGGTAATTCTTGTAAGGATTTTATTTAAATAAATAGCGGTTGGCTGACCAGGTCTAATACCAGGAATAAAACCGCCATATTTTTTGATTTCTTCGGCAATTTTTACGGGGTTAAAAGTCACGGCGGTATAAAAATAAGTAAAAGCAATCACTAAAAAGAAATAAAAAAGGTTATAAGAAAGTGAGTTTGGATTAAAAAAAGTCATGAAAAAATCACCTAAGGCAACAAGCTTTGATATTTTTAACGTCTTCAAATAACCGCCCAACATTGAAGGTATCAATACTAGGGAAACTGCAAAAATTATGGGAATAACGCCGGCCTGATTAACTCTTAAGGGCAAATGACTGGTTTGTCCGCCATAAAGCCGATTTCCCCTAATTCTTCTGGCATAAGAAATCGTAATTTGCCGGCGAGCCTCATTAACAAAACAAATCCCGGCAATCACCAAAAGACTCATCACTAAAAAGATAATCAGGTTGGTAAATTGAAGTGTTTCGGCAATAAAGAGAGTCTGAAAAAAACTGACAGGATAGCGCCCGACAATGCCGGCAAAAATCAAAACCGAGATACCATTGCCAATACCGTATTCAGAAATTAATTCTCCTAACCACATCAACAAAATTGTTCCTGCAACCATGGTAATAACCATACCGACAAGAGAAATTAAATCATTATTTAAAGTAATTTGTTGTTGTCTTAAAATTGCAATCATACCTAAAGACTGAACCATAGCTAAGGGCACCGTTAATAAACGGGTATACTGATTAATAACTTGTCTTCCATATTCTCCTTCTTTAGAAAGTTCCTCAAGTTTGGGAACCACCATGGTTAACAGCTGGAGGATAATTGACGCATTAATATAGGGGTTTAAACCTAAAGCCATAATTGAAAAATTAGCCAAGGTTCCTCCAGAAAAAATGTCCAAAAGCGATAAAAATTGATTTTGAGCAAATAATTTTTTAAGGGCTTCGTTATCGATGCCAGCAGTAGGAATATGGGCAGCCAGCCTAAAAACAAAAAAAATAAAAGCAGTAAAAATAATTTTTTTACGTAAATCTCTGGCTTTAAAAATATTAATTAAAGGGGTAAGCAGATGACTCATTTAAGATTTTTTCTTTAATTTTGCTGATTTTAGGATTGGTTTCGTTTTCTTAGGCTCACTAAAAGCCGTCACCATCTTACCTCCTGCCTTCTCGATTTTTAGGGCGGCTGATTTTGAAGTGGGTAACTTCACGGTTAACTTTTTTGTCAATTGACCGTCACCTAAAATCTTAACACCGAAATTTTTAGCTTCTGTCTCTTTAACTAAATTATATTTAATTAAAGTCTCTAGCGTAACTTCTGTGTTTGAAGGTAATAAATTTAAATATTTTAAATTGATCGCTATCGGTTTATGTTGAAAGGACTTAAACTTTCCTTTACCTCTTAAAAATGGCAGGCGTTTAATTAAAGATTTTCGCATCTTTGTTCCCTCAAATAAAATTGAGACTTTATTTCTTGATTTTTGTCCCTTTTGACCTCGACCAGCCGTATGACCACCTTTACCACTGCCATAACCTCGCCCAACTCTTTTTTTCTTTTTTAAAACAATTTTGGGTAAATTATTGAGTTTCATTTTTACTCCTTTTTAACTTCTGGAATTAAACTTTTGAGGGCATTAAAAGTGGCATAAACATTAGTAATTTTATTATTACTACCCAATATTTTAGCCACAATATTTTGGATACCGGCCGCTTCCACAACAGCCCTCACGGCACCACCAGCAATCACTCCTGTACCAACAGGCGCTGGTTTCAATAATACTCTCGCTGCCTTATACTTCATTAAAACTTCATGAGGAATAGTTTTACCTTTAAGAGGTACTAAGATAAAATTTTTTTTGGCTAAACGTTCTCCTTTTTTAATCGCTCCCAAAACATCATTAGCTTTCCCCAAAGCAATTCCTACCTTTCCTTTTCTGTTACCAACGACAACTAAGGCAGTAAAACCAAGTTTATTACCACCTTTAGTTTTTTTAGAAACACGATTAATTTGGATAACTTTTTCCTCAAACTCTTTTTCCTGAGTGGGAAAATTTATGTTTTTTTTCATTTTCAAAACTTTAAACCTCCATTAATCGCCCCTTCGGCAAAAGCTTTTACGCGACCTTTAAAGGCAAAACTACCTTTATCAAAAACCACTTTTTTGATTTTTTTCTTTAAGGCTTTCTCTGCCAATCTTCTACCTACCGCTTTAGCTTTATCGATTTTTTTACCTTTAAAATCTTTTAATTCTTTATCACTCACGGCAACAAGCACTTTACCTTGAGCTTTAACGTCAATTATCTGACCATAAATATGTTTATTTGAACGAAAAACAGACAAACGTAAAGCCTCAGGATTAGTCCTTTTTATTTTACTTCTCGTTCTTAATTGTCGGCGTAAACGTTTGTTTTTTAGTTTTTTGTTCATAAAAAATTAAATTGCCGTGGCGATTTTCACGGCCTTACCTGCTTTTTTACGCACCACTTCTTTTTCATAACGAATACCTTTACCTTTATAAACTTCTGGGGGTTTAACTTTACGAATCTTGGCAGCTGTTTCTCCCACCACTTGTTTATCTAAACCACGAACAATAATCTTCGTGGCTTGTGGTACTTCAAATTCTATACCTTGAGGCGGTTTTATTTTTACCGGATGGGAAAAACCTACATACAACACCAAATCTTTACCTTCTAAAATAGCCTTATATCCTGTGCCTACAATTTTTAAATTTTTACTAAAACCGTCTGTAACGCCAACAATCATATTGGCAATTAAAGTTCTTGTTAAACCATGGAGTGACTTGGCTAACCTAGAGTCACTTTTTCTTAGAACTTTTATTTCCTTCTGCTGCTTATTTTCTTCCAAAATAATCCCAATTTCTGGCCTAAGTTTTAAAAAAAGCTCGCCTTTTGGGCCTTTCACAGAAAGTAAACCAGAATTGTTGGCCACTGTTACTAAGTTGGGTACCAAAATGGGTTTTAAACCTATTTTAGACATCGTTTTTATTTTTACCAAAGTTTACAAATTACTTCGCCGCCTAAATTTCTTTTCCTCGCCTCCTTATCTGTTAACAAACCCTTAGACGTAGAAATAATCGCCAATCCCAATCCTCCTAAAACTTTGGGTAAGTTTTTTACATTTTTATAGACTCTTCTTCCGGGTTTAGAAATCCTCTGAATTTGTCTTAAGGCCGGTTTTCCCTCTTTACCATACTTTAGAGTCACGACCAATTTTTTTTTAAAATCTTGCAATTTAATTTTTAAATCCTCAAGGTAACCTTCTTTAACCAAAATTTTTGCCATTGATTCTTTAAACTTAGAATAAGGCATGGTTACTTGGCTTTTGCGCGCCATGTAACCATTGCGAATAATTGTACAAAAATCGGCAATTGGATCTGACCACATAAATTAATAATTACTTTTCAAAAGGCATACCTAATTCTTCTAATAATCTTTTTGCCTTTTGTTTGTCTTTAGTATTGGTAACAATAGTTATTTCCAAACCTCTGACGCGATCAATTTTATCATATTTTACCTCTGGAAAAATGATTTGTTCGGTTAAACCCAGAGTATAATTACCGCATTCGTCAAGAGCTGCTTTTTTAACACCCCGAAAATCACGCACTCTAGGTAACACCAGCGAAAAGAGTTTATCTAAAAAATCAAAAGCTCTTTTTTTTCTTAAAGTCACCACAAAACCAACAGGGGAACCAAGGCGTATTTTAAATTCAGCAATAGCTTTTTTAGCCTTAGTCATGAGTGGTTTTTGACCGGAAAGATCAGCAAGGTAATCTTCGACTTTTTTAAGAGCAGTTTTATCGTGGCTAATATCACCAACACCAACATTAATCACCACTTTTATAATTCTGGGAACGGCCAAAGGATTTGCTAAGGCAAATTCTTTTTGCAATTTAGGTATAATTTCTTGACGGTATCTTTGCAAAAGTCTTGACATAAATTTACCAAGAAGCTTTGGAAACACCCGGTAGTTCTTGGTTATGAGCTAATCTCCGGAAACACAGCCGGCAGATACCAAAAAGGCGAATATAGCCTCTGGGCCTGCCACAAAGTTTACAGCGATTACGAAATCGCGTTTTAAATTTTGGTTTTTTGGTTTGTTTAACTAATTTACAAACTTTAGCCATCAATTAATCCTTTACATTTTTTACAAATTCTTGCTTTTTTGCCATTTTTATCAATTTGATAACCCACACGCACCGCTTTATTGCATAAAGGACAAATCAGCATCACCTTACCAAAAGGTAAAGGTCTTGAAATCTCCACAATGCCTCCTTTTTGCCCTTCTTTTTGAGGCTTGAGATGTTTTTTGTAAAGATTGACTCCTTCAACTAAAATTTTTTGATTTTTTAGAAAAATCTTTTGGACTTTTCCTCGCCTGCCCTTATCTTTACCCGAAAGAATAACAACGGTATCACCCTTTTTAATCTTCATCTTATAAAACCTCCTTTGCTAAAGAAGCAATTTTAGCAAAACCTAAATCTTTAATCTCTCTTGCCACCGGACCAAAAATTCTTGTTCCCAAAGGATTTTTAGTCTTCAAACCATCAATTGCCACACCGGCATTATCATCAAAACGAATATAAGAACCATCTGGCCGACGGTATTCTTTTTTCGTGCGGACAATCACCACCTTAACCATTTGGGAGTCTTTCAAAATACTGTTTTCTTCTGAACCCTGAACGACAGCCAAAACAACATCCCCAAGATAAGCGTAACGTCTTTTAGAACCACCATAAATATGAATCACCTTAAATTTTTTGGCTCCCGTATTATCTGCTGGTTTAAGAATAGTATTCAATTGAATCATTTTTTAATTACCTCAACTATTTTCCATTTTTTGGTTTTTGAAATTGGACGAATTTCTCTAATTTTTACTATTTGATCCTTTTTAACCCCAATCTCATCTAACGCTGCATATTTTTTGGAACGTTTTACCCTTTTTTGGTAAAGTGGATGCTCCCAAAGAGTATCCACTTTAATGATTGCTGTTTTTGCTGAAGGTGTACTCACCACTTTACCTATGAACTGCTTCATAAATTTATCCTTTCTCTTTGATCAATGTTTTAATTATCGCAATCATTTTTCTCTTAAAAAAAATCTCTCTTAAGTTTTTAAGTTTTCCTGTCATTTTAGCCATCTTTAATTGAAAAAGCTCTTTTTCTATTTTTTTTAGTTCCTCCTTAAGCTCTTTAAGGTTTTTCTCTCTTAATTGCTTCAGTTCAGTTTTTTTCATAATTTTTCCACAAAAAAACTTTTAAAAGGTAATTTTGCGGCGGCTAACTTTAAGGCTTGTTTCGCAATTTCTTTTTCTATACCTGCCACTTCAAATAAAATCCTTCCGGGTTTAACCACCGCCACGTAAGTCTCGATATCACCTTTTCCGCCACCCATTCTGACTCCAGAACCCTTTTTGGTGATGGGTTTGTCGGCTAAAACCCGAATCCAAATTTTACCCTTTCTTTTGGTGCAATGCACGATAGCCTTTCTTGCAGCCTCAATTTGTTTAACCTTTAACCAACCCCGCTCTTTCGCTTTAAGGGCATAGTTACCAAATTCTATCTCATTACCTCTCGTACTCTTGCCTCTCATCTTGCCTCGAAACTGTTTGCGGTATTTCTGTTTTTTAGGTTGCAACATTCTCAGATTTGTCAGACTGTTAGGTATTAGATTGCGAGAAATTCTCTCAATCTAACAAACTCTCAGTCTGTCTAACTAGCTTATTTTCTTCTCTCCTTTATAAATCCAAATCTTAATACCTACATAGCCAGACTTTGTCAAGGCCGGCTTTTCCGCATAATCAATATCAGCTCTTAATGTCTGTGCCGGCATACTCCCTTGAGTAAATTTGACAGTTCTTGAAATTTCAGCACCATCAATCCTTCCGGATAAAACAATTTTCGCACCAAGAGCGCCACTCTCCATGATTTTTTCCAAAACTGAGAGCGCCGCTCTTCGGCAGGGATAACGTTTAATTAACATATCTTCTAGTTTCATCAAAGCAATTTGGGCAGATAAATCTGGAGTTTTAACTTCTCTGATTTGAAGATCTATTTTAATATTTTTATCTTGATGGGTCTCATTTAAATTTTTGGCAATCTCTGCTTTAAGTTTTTCTAAGCCGGTCCCACCGCGACCAATAACGACTCCTGGTCGTGCCACATTAATAATAATAGTAATCTTATTGATTGACCGCTCAATCTCAATTTTCGTTACCCCTGCCAATTTTAATTTTTTCATTAAAAACTGTCGCAAATTAATATCTTCCAACATTAATTTTTGATAGTCTTTACCTTTAGCAAACCAACGAGAATTCCAGGTAGAAAATCTACCTAAGCGAAAACCTAAAGGATGAACCTTTTGACCCAAATTACCTCCTTTAACCTTCTAAAATTACCTTTATATGACAAGTTCTTTTCTTAATTGGCGAAATTCTTCCTCGAGCTTTTGCTCGCCAGCGTTTCAAACTTGGACCCTCGCCAATAATAATTTCTTTAAACCTAAGATTTTTCTCTGTTAATTTTTTAACGTTAACGGCATTACTGATGGCTTCTTTAATTACCTTAGCAAGTTCTTTGGCGCCGTTTTTATTGGTAAATGACAATTTTAATAAAGCCTCCTGAGGCAACAGATTCTTAATCGCCTGAGCAATTAGGCGTATTTTTCTAGCACTTATTCTAATAAATTTTTGTTCTGCCTTAACTTCCATATTTTAAAATCCTTAAAATTAATTAAGTCTTTGAAATCACTCTCTTTACTACCCGTCCATGCCCTCTAAAGGTTCTGGTGGGAGCAAATTCTCCTAAACGATGACCTACCATTGTTTCAGTCACATAAATATTGATAAAGATTCTGCCATTGTGAATTGCCAAAGTATGACCCACAAATTCTGGTGGAATTTGTGAGTCCCTCGCCCAAGTTTTAATTGGTTGTCGTTCACCACTTTGTTTTTGGGCTAAAACTTTCTTGAGTAATTTTTGATCAACGTATGGTCCTTTTTTCGTTGAGCGTGACATTGTTACCGCCTTCTTTTAACAATCAACTTATTACTCCATTTTTTCTTGTTTCTGGTTTTAATACCTCCTACTGGTTTTCCCCATGGTGATTTCGGCGAGGGCAAACCAATACCAGAACGGCCTTCACCGCCACCATGAGGATGTGCTGCTGGATGCATCGCTACTCCTCTCACGGCCGGTCTAATTCCCATATGTCTTTTGCGACCAGCCTTGCCTAAAATCACATTCCGCCAATCGGGATTACTTACCTGACCAATCGTGGCGTAACACTTTAAAAGAATTTTTCTTATTTCTCCTGAAGGCAGTTTAACAAGGGCATATTTTTCTTCTTTCGCTTGAATAAAAGCTTGTGCGCCAGCCGACTTAACCAGCTGCCCTCCCTTACCCGGAATTAATTCCAAATTATGAATTGGCATACCTGCAGGAATTTTACTTAAAGGCAGACGGTTACCCACTTTCATCTCTGCTTCCTCTCCAGTCATAACAATATCACCAACTTTTAAGCCTTCGGGTGCCAAAATATAACGTTTTTCACCATCTTTATAACTCAGAAGGGCAATGTTAGCTGTCCGGTTAGGATCGTACTCTAAAGCTTGAACTTTTGCGGGAATACCCTCTTTTTCCTGTCCAAAATCAATAAGGCGATATAATCGCTTCTCGCCTCCTCCTTGATGACGCACGGCAATCCTTCCAGAAGCATCTCTCCCTGCATGCTTTTTTAATTTAACGGTTAAGTTTTTTTCTGGTCTCTTTTTGGTTAAAAATCCCCAGTCTAAACTGGTTTTATGACGTAAACCTGGGGTAACTGGTTTATAAATTTTTAAGGTCATTTCTTTTCTTCCTCAAGTTCAAATAAAGGAATTTTATCACCTGTTTTCAGGCTCACAATCGCCTTTTTAGAGGCGGTAATCTTAGTAAGCTTTCTCGCTCTACCTGTTCTTCTCAATTTTTCAGGTTTATTTAAAATTCTTACTCCCAAAACTTTAACGCCAAAAAGTTCTTCGGTTGCTTTTTTAATAAGATTTTTATTTGCTTGAGACGCAACCACTAAAGTATATTTATTTTGTTCACTTATTAAGCGGTGAGATTTCTCTGTAATTAATGGTTTTTTAATCACTTCAGTTATTTTCATGTTTTCTCTTTAGATTATTTTCCAAAACTTCAAGACTTTCTTTGGTAAAAATTAACAAATTATTGTTCAAAACTTCATAAGTATTTAATTGTCTCGCTTGTAAAAGTCGTAAAAAGGGAAGGTTCGCACCTGCCCTCATTACCTTTTCCCATAAAACCGGCAAAACTAAACTAATTTTTAATTTTTTTTGAGTTTTTTTTCCTACTTGTTCTTTTGGCACTTTTAATTCTAAATTTTTTATTATCTTTGCTAATTCCTTGGTTTTTCCCGTCAATTTTTCTAAACCAGTAAGAATAATAATTTCTTTATCTTCTAATTTTTTGCTTAAAGCACTTTTAAGTGCCGCTTTTTTCATCTTTTGATTTAATTTTCGCTGATAATTCTGTTTGCCTTGCGGCCCATGAGCCACACCGCCCTTTACAAAAATTGGGGCTGACCTCGCTCCGTGTCTAGCTCTACCCGTCCCTTTTTGACGGTAGAGTTTCCGCGTCGAATAAGCAACTTCACCGCGATGTTTTGTTTTGGCAGGCGCTTGCCTTTGATTGGCAAGATAAACCCTCACAGCTTGAGCAACTAACGGTAAATTGACTTTCACCCCAAAAACCGTTTTGGGTAAGGTTAATTTTCCTGTTTTTTCACCTTGGATATTATAAACATCAACACTGAGCAAAATTTCCTCCCTTAGCTATTTTCTTTAGTTATTTTTATTAATTCTCCCTTTTTACCAGGAATTAGACCCTTAAGCCATAATTCATTTTTTTCTGAATCAATTTTAAAAACAGACAAACCTTTTATTGTTTTCGTTTTACCGCCCATCCTGCCAGCCATTTTTTTACCTCGATAGACTCTTCCGGGTGTCGTCCGCTGTCCAATAGAGCCGGGCGCTCGATGACGATCGGATTGACCATGTGTTTTGGGACCACCGGCAAAACCCCAACGTTTAACAACGCCCGCAAATCCCTTGCTTTTGGTTTTCCCACTTACCATCACTTTCTCCTCAGGTTTAAAAACCTGATCTATCTTTAATAAATCACCCAATTTAAACTGTTTGGCATCACTTATTTTTATCTCTCTTAGGTATGCTTTCCGCTTATTTTTAATCTTTATCACCAAGGCTTGATAACCATCTTTTGGTTCGGTTTTAATTTGCTTAATCTCAAGAGGAGGAACAGTAAGAATACTTGCTACTAAACGCCTACCCTCTTTATCAAAGGCTTGAGTTTGTCCAATTTTAAAACCAAAAAAATTTTTTAACATAGTTAGGAAATTAGGTTTTTATTTCAATCCCGACTCCTGCCGGCAACTCAAGATGCATCAAGGAATCAATAGTCTTGTTGGTGGGCTGGATAATATCAATCAAACGCTTGTGCGTCAGAATCTGAAAATGTTCTCGCGCATCTTTATCAGTATGGGGACTGGTCGTTACCGTAATAATTTTACGTTTCGTAGGTAAAGGGACTGGCCCCACTACTTTAGCCCCCGTGGCTAAAACGGTCTGTAAAATTTTGGCACAACATTCATCGATCACTCTATGATCAAAAGACTTCAATTTTACCCTAATTCTTTGTTTAACCATAATGTGATTAAATTAATTGACTCTAGTCTTTCAGTTTTTCAAGAAAAACTAGAGCCAATTTTTACTTAAAAATTATCCACGCAACTCTTCAGTTAAAATCAGGCGATAATATTGGTAATTACTCCGGCACCCACGGTTTTACCACCTTCTCTGATAGCAAAGCGCAAACTCTTTTCCATGGCCACCGGCACAATCAATTTGATAGTCATTTTGGTATTATCACCTGGCATCACCATTTCTACGCCTTGAGGTAAAACTACCTCTCCCGTCACATCTGTCGTCCTCACATAGAATTGAGGTTTATAACCCGTAAAGAAAGGCGTATGACGACCACCTTCTTCTTTGGTTAAGATATAAACTTCTGCCTCAAATTCTTTGTGAGGCGTGGTGGTTCCCGGCTTGGCCAAAACCTGACCTCTTTCTACTTGATCTTTCTCAATACCACGAAGTAAAATCCCCACATTATCACCTGCCTGACCTTCATCTAGACTCTTTCTGAACATCTCCACACCTGTTACCACCGACTCTTGAGTTTTTTTAAGCCCTACAATTTCAACTTTATCTCCAACCTTAACTACCCCTCTTTCAATTCTGCCGGTGACGACCGTACCCCGACCCTTGATGGAAAAAACATCCTCAATCGGCATCAAAAAGGGCTTATCTAAAGGTCTATCGGGTGTAGGGATATAATCATCGATGGCTTTAACTAAAGCAAGAATCTGTTCTTGAGCTTTAGCATCTCCCTCTAATGCCTTAAGCGCTGAACCCCTAATAATAGGAATTTCATCACCAGGAAATTGATACTTCTTCAATAATTCTCTAACCTCCATCTCGACTAAATCAAGCAATTCTGGATCATCAACCATATCACACTTATTCAAGAAAACCACAATTGCCGGTACATTTACTTGTCTTGCCAACAAGACATGTTCTCGGGTTTGAGGCATGGGACCATCAGGAGCCGAAACCACTAAAATCGCCCCGTCCATCTGAGCCGCCCCAGTAATCATATTCTTGATGTAATCTTTGTGACCCGGACAATCAATATGAGCATAATGTCTTTTATCAGTCTGGTATTCCAGATGAGTAATGTTAATCGTAATTCCTCTTGCCTTCTCCTCCGGAGCTTTATCAATATCTTCAAATTTCATCGCTGTCGCCTTACCTTGTTTGGCTAAGACTTGGGTGATAGCAGCCGAAAGGGTAGTCTTACCATGATCAACGTGGCCAATCGTCCCAATATTTAAATGGGGTTTATCACGTTTAAAAGTCGCCATAAAAACCTCCTTAATTTTTAACTTTATTTACTATTTGCTCCATGATATTTTTAGGCACTTCCTGATAATGCGACGGCTCCATGTAAAATGTGCCTCTCCCCTGAGTCATGGAACGTAAGGCTGTCGCATACTGAGACATCGAGGCCAAAGGCACCATCGCTTTAATAATTTTTAATTTTCCACGACTTTGGCTATCAAGAATTTGGCCTCTTCTGGCTGAAAGGTCACCGATAACATCACCCATAAATTCTTCGGGAATCGTCACTTCCAAACTCATGATAGGCTCCAGTAAAATTAAGTTCGCTTGTTTAACAGCATTTTGTAAAGCTATCGAACCAGCAATTTTAAAGGCAATTTCAGATGAATCAACCTCATGAAAAGTACCATCGTAAAGGGTTACCTTAATATCGGTTAAAGGATAACCGGCTAAAACACCATTTTCGATAGCTTCTTTCACGCCCTTCTCTACTGCAGGAATAAATTCCCGAGGAATTGCGCCACCTTTAATTTCATTAACAAACTCATTACCTTCTCCTCTACCTTTAGGTTCTACTCTCAGAAAACAGTGACCATATTGTCCTCGTCCACCAGATTGACGAATATATTTTCCTTCCCCTTCTGCTTGTTTCGAAATCGTTTCTTTGTAAGCTACCATTGGCTTGCCGGTTGCCGCCTCAATCCTAAACTCTCTTTTTAAACGATCAGCAATAATCTCCAAATGCAACTCGCCCATACCCTGAATAATCGTTTGACCAGTTTCCAAATCTGTTTTTATCTTAAAGGTAGGATCTTCCTCTTCCAATTTCTTTAAAGCCAAAGAAAGCTTTTCTTGATCGGCTTTAGTTTTAGGCTCAATTGCCAAAGAAATAACCGGCTCAGGAAAGCTAATCGACTCCAAAATAATAGGGTGTTTCTCATCACATAAAGTATGCCCTGTTTTAGTAACTTTCAGACCGATAACAGCCACAATTTCTCCCGCAAACGCTTCATTAATTTCTTCCCTTTTATTGGCATGCATGAGCAATAACCGCCCTATTCTTTCATTACTCCTTGTGGTGGAGTTATGGACATAACTGCCAGCTTTTAAAGTGCCAGAATAAATGCGAAGATAAGTTAGTCGACCGACGTGCGGATCTGTCTGAATCTTGAAAGCCAACGCACTAAAATAACCATTTTTATCGGTCTGCCTTACTTCTTCGCTTTGGTGAATAGGATTATAGCCTTTAACAGGTGGGATGTCAATTGGCGAAGGTAAATAATCAATGATCGCGTCTAAAAGTGGCTGAATCCCTTTATTACGTAATGAAGAGCCACAAAAAGTAGGCACGAGTTTGTAGCCAATGGTTGCCTTTCTTAAAGCTTCTTTTAATTCTTCCACTGAAGGTTCCTCGCCTTTAAGATACTTTTCTAAGAGCTGATCATCATTTTCGCAGATCTTTTCTATCATCTCATGGCGATATTTCTCTACCTCTTCCTTCATCGTTTCGGGAACGGGAATTTCCTTAAACTTGGCACCCGTTTCATCACCCTCCCAAAGTAAAGCCTTTTTTTCTAATAAAAGAACCACGCCCTTAAAATCTCGTTCGACACCAATAGGTAAAGTCATAATTAAAGGATTAGCGGCCAATCTTTCTTTAATAGAGTTTACGGTCATAAAAAAGTCGGCACCAATTTTGTCCATCTTATTACAAAAACAAATACGCGGCACATTATATTTATCAGCCTGACGCCAAACAGTTTCCGATTGAGATTGCACACCCTCCTCAGAATCCAAAATAGTCACACCCCCATCTAAAACTCTTAAGGAGCGTTCAACTTCGGCAGTAAAATCAACGTGGCCAGGGGTATCAATAATATTAATTCTGTAATCTCTCCAAAAAGTAGTTGTGGCCGCTGACTGAATAGTAATTCCTCTTTCTTTTTCCTGCTCCATCCAATCCATCTGAGTAGTACCTTCATCAATATCACCTAATTTATAGGTTCGGCCGGTATAAAATAAAATCCGCTCAGTGGTAGTCGTTTTACCCGCATCAATGTGGGCAATAATCCCGATATTGCGGATTTTAGCCAAAGGCACATTGCGTTTTTGAATTATTTGTTTCTCATTAAGTGTTGTCATCTTTAAATTTTAAATATAAAAAACTGCTTTTACCATTAAAGCAGTTTTTAAGGTCGCTTCTATGATAAAACCAATTAAGTAAAATTATGATAACAAAAAAGTTTTAAAAAAACAACTCCGTGTATGCCTTGCGGACATTTAAGACAAATAGCCGTTGGTAACTAAATATTTTCTAGGTGACTTTTGTCCCAAGGAATGATGCGGTCTTTCCAGATTATAGAATAGCAGATATTCTGCCAGCTTGTCATTAAATAATTTAG
>CAYNMC010000007.1:0-12326 GCA_964398365.1 uncultured Pseudomonadales bacterium
CTAAATTATTTAATGACAAGCTGGCAGAATATCTGCTATTCTATAATCTGGAAAGACCGCATCATTCCTTGGGACAAAAGTCACCTAGAAAATATTTAGTTACCAACGGCTATTTGTCTTAAATGTCCGCAAGGCATACACCAGGTTGTTTTGGGTGGGAAAAAAGGTTATAATTTTAAATATAATTCCAAAGAGTCTTTTGCAAGGCCTGTGATGAAATTGGTATCATGAGGGTCTCCAAAACCCTTCTTCCAGGTTCGAGTCCTGGCAGGCCTGCAATTTTTCTTTTAAATACATATTTATTAAGCATTGTGAGTAGTCTTTCCTTAATTTAAGATAGTGATGATGAACAAGCGGATTCTTTTTGTGGAAGACGATATGTTGGTAGGCCAAATGTATGCGCGGGCTTTGGAAAACCAAGGTTATAAAGTTGATCTCCAACCTACCAGCGAAGCAGCCCAAAAAAGACTCAAAGAAGAAAAATATGATTTAATTTTGTTAGATCTTCTTCTCCCCGGCCGACCGGGCCTTGAATTTCTCCGCGAACTAAAGGCTGAAGGTTCTCCTTATAAACACCTGCCTGTTTATATTCTCACCAATGTTGACGGCACCGAAAGTATTGCCAACGGCGTCGCCTTGGGTATTCAAGGTTATTTTCTTAAAATCAGCACTACCCCTCAAAAAATAATTGATACTCTCAACCAGTTTTTTAGAAACCAGGAAGAAGTTTTAAGAACAGGCCATGGTATCTAAAGGCCTCACCTTTTTTTCTTTCCACTACCCTCGGTGTAATCTTAAAACCATACCTGGTGTGTAAGGTGATGAATTATATCTGGGAAAACATTGGCGGTTTTTTTTGGTGCTGGTTGGCCATCAATTTTAGTTGCGGCCTTGGCTTTTTTTTCTTATTTAAAAAGTGCCAGAAACGACGCTGGTTAAAACTTAAAATCGTCATCTTTAACGGTCTTTTGCTTATTGTCCTGCTCAATTCCCTCTTTTTTGCGGCTGAGGCTTATTTTCGTTTTATCTTTGATTATTCTGATACCATCGGTGATCTTAAAACCAATCAGCGCTGGCTTGCCCGCCATGTTGTCACCAATCTTGATCATTTTCGTGACCGCGACTTTAAGACAACCAAGGAAAAAAACGTCAAGCGGCTTGCGGTCCTTGGTGATTCGTTTGCTTACGGCTGGGGTGTCGATGTTAACCAGCGCTTCTCCAACCTGCTTGAAGAAAAACTCAACCAAGCTCAAAAATCCTCAGAAAACGAAACCGCGGCGGAAAGGTTTAAATACGAGGTTTATAATACCGCTGTCCCGGGTTGGGAATCTAAAGATGAACTTGAATTTTTAAAAACCCGGGCCGGTTTGTTTAAGTTTGACACCGTCATCTTAAGTTATTTTTTAAATGATATTTATCATGACCGCGCCTTTGATTTGGATTTTATGGACAAGCGCTTCAAGCAAATCCGGGAAATTCCCCTCTTAAAACCTTTATTGGCGCGCTCCTTTTTCCTTGAATTTATCACCGTCCATTTTTTAAACTTCTTCAATGATGCTGCCAAAGACATCAGTCAGCGCGAACTCAGGCTTTACCGCGACGAACGCAGTTGGCAAAACCATCAACAAACTCTCAAGGCAATAATTGAAGAGTGCCGCCGCCAAAACCAGCAGTTGCTGGTGATAATTTTTCCTTATTTACATTTGGTTAACCAGCAGCCTTATCCCGCAGCCTTTGTCCATCAAAAACTCACTGAATTCTTTAACAAGGAACAAACCGAAGTTATTGATCTTTACCCTGTACTCAAGCACTACCCTGTCAACCGCCTCCGTGCCAACCCTTACGACATGCACCCCTCGGCTTTGGTTCACCAAGTGGCGGCTGAGCTACTCTACGAGAGACTCAAAACTTTAAAATAACTTTTTCCTCATTTTCGTATAAACTTTTTGCTCAGCATTAAAACTCGCTCTTGACAAGAGATAGCGAGTGTTTTTATATAAAATTAGGGCTTTCTGGATAAAAAGCAAACTTAACTTGCCCAATGAAAAAAACCAAAATAAAAAAGAACCTCAAAAAAAAGAGCGTTAAAAAAATTATTAAAAAGAACAAGGCAAGAAAAAAACTGCCTTTATTTTTTCTCCCTTTTTATTGGGTTGGCTTTTTAACACTCAGGCTGCTTATCCTTTACAAAAACTCTTTAGTTAAAAGTGTCACCGCCATTTTTAAAGTCTGCCATTTTACCGGCAGGCTTTCTTTTGAAACTGCTCTTCTGGTGGTTAAAATCTTGCTTTTTTTCTGTCGAAAAATCGGCCATTTAATCCTCTTTTTGGTGGTCATAACCGTTCGCCTGCCGGCTCTCCCCTTTCTCTTGCTTTGGGAAAGCTGGCTGATGCTCACCAATCCGGAAATCAAAAAACAAAAACAGCTTTGGTGGCAAAGCCGCTGGCAAGTCTTTGTTGACTCTTTCTCTTCCTTTAAAAGAGGTTTTGAATTAAGTCCGGACCCGGGTATCCGTTTTTGCTATGCTCTGGTTCGCAGTCCTCAAAGATTTTTACTCACGGCGTTGTTAATTTTTGGCAGCGCCAGCGGTCTTTATTTTTGGGTCTTAAAAGATCTGCCTTCGCCCTACAAACTCAAACAACCGCCGGCCTTAAGCACACGCATTTACGCCCGCGACTGCCAGACCCTACTTTATAAAATTTATCGTAACGAAAACCGCACCCTCATCAAGCTTGACCAAATTCCTCAGGTGGTTCGTCAGGCCACTTTAGCGATTGAGGATAAGGAATTCTATCGCCATCACGGTTTTTCTTTAACTGGGATTCTGCGCGCCTTTAAAAACAATCTGGAAAACCGGCGCATTCAGGGCGGCTCCACCATCACCCAACAGCTGATTAAAAATGCGGTGTTATCCTCAGAAAGAACTTACACGCGCAAATTTAAAGAACTCCTGCTTTCTCTTCAGGCAGAGATGATTTTCACCAAAGATCAGATTCTACAAATGTACCTCAATGAGGTTGCCTACGGCGGTCCGGCTTATGGCATTGAAGAAGCCGCAGAGATGTATTTTGGTAAAAGCGTCAAGGATCTGGACTTGGCGGAAGCGGCTTTCCTTGCTGGTCTGCCGGCAGCGCCCAGTAAATTTTCGCCTTATCTGGCTGGCATAACCGCTGCCAAAGCTAGACAGAAAGAGGTCCTTGAACAAATGGTTAAGGCTGGTTTTATCACTGCCAAAGATGCCAAATATGCTTATCTTAAAGAACTCAAAATCCTCCCGCCAAACAATCCCATTAAGGCCCCTCACTTTGTGATGTTTGTCAAAGACGAACTGATCAAACTTTATGGTGAAGAAAAAGTTAACAGCGGCGGTTTAACCGTTTGTACGACTTTGGACCCCGAAGTGCAGGCGCTGGCGGAAGAAGTGGTGTCTCAAGAGATTGGCAAGATCCGCCAACAATACCATGTTAACAACGGCGCTGCCTTGGTTACCAACCCTGCTACCGGCGAAATTTTAGCCATGGTGGGCTCGGCCGATTTTTGGGATGAAAAAAACGACGGGAATGTCAATTTAACCGTCAGTCCCCGCCAACCTGGCTCGGCGATCAAACTCATCAACTACGCCTATGCGCTGGCTCACGGCTTCTCGCCCAGTACCATTCTTCAAGACACTCCGGTTTCCTACCGCAATGCTTGGGAAACCTACACGCCGCGCAATTATGACGGCAAGTTTCGCGGACCAGTAAGTCTGCGGTCGGCACTGGCGATGAGCCTCAATGTACCGGCGGTCAAAACCTTAGCCAGCTACGGCGTTGAGAAGATGATCAATCAAGCCAAAGCCATGGGCATCACCACCTGGAATAAAACCGGCTACGGTTTGTCTTTAACTTTAGGCGCCGCCGAGGTTAAAATGACAGACATGGCGGTGGCCTACGGCACCATTGCCAACATGGGTAAACGTGTCAACCTTAAACCCTTTAGGAAAATTTTCGATGCCGAAGGTCGGGTGTTGGCAGATATTGAAGCCAAGGATCCCAATTTGCGTTTAGTGCGGACTGCCGAAGCGGCTGAAGCTGAAAATCAGCAAGTAGTGCCCGCCCCGGTAGCCTACCAACTCATCGATATTTTATCTGATAATGAGGCGCGGACACCTGCTTTTGGTCCCAATTCCGATCTTTATATCAAAAAGGCAAAAGTGGCCGTAAAAACTGGCACCAGTAATGACTTAAGAGACAACTGGACTATTGGTTTTACGCCCAACCTCCTCGTCGCCAGCTGGGTGGGTAATAACAACAATCAACCTATGGCCGGGATTGCCTCGGGTATCACCGGCGCCTCGCCCATTTGGCACAAGATCATCGATCCTCTTTTGGATAAATTTGGTGCAGCCGAATTTGCCACGCCGTCGGGTCTCCTCAGGCTAAAGATCTGCGCGACAACGGGGACACTCACCTGTCCCGGTTGTCCGCGGGAAAAATATGAATATTTTCTGCCAGGAACAGAACCTAAAAAAGCCTGCAGTCTGCCTAAGCCAGAAGAATGTCAAACCCGCAAGGCACAAATGGAAGCCGCCGGCCGGCCGGCAGAAGAAATTGTTGCCGCCCTCGCTAACTGCCCTCTGGCCACCCCCTTCCCTCAGCCTTAATTTGGTGTATAATAACCTCCCATGGCTAATTTATTTAAGGAATCACCTTTAGAACCCAAACCTCAAGTCAATAAAGTTATTGTTCATATGATAGCCCTGTCCCAAACAACCATTTAATTTTAAATCCTGATGGCCAATTTTTTTGGCTCTTACCTCCTCCTGAAAACTTCAGCGCCGAATATAGTTTTGAAGAAGAAGAAGTAATTTTGTCTGCCAATCCAAAGTTGGCTTTAACCCCTCCTTTAACCCGTGAGTCTCAAGCGCCACCGGTTTTGGTAGTCGGCCCTACGCTCACTGGTAGTTATCAAGATTTAACCAAATTAAGTTCTGAAAAGCTAATGCCGCTGCCGGATTTTCTTAAAAATTTAAAAGAAACTCTTGGTCCCTTTGCTTGGATAGATAAAGAAAAACTGGCTTTTTATCTTCCTTTGCAAAAAGCAAATCAACCTGTTTTTTATTATTTTAATAATCAATTTAATAATCAATTTGAAATTTCAAAGCCGTGGCATAACCACCTTAACATTGAAGTAATTAATTCTTTTTTTCAACGCTTTCACTGTTTTCTTTGTGGAAGTATACCAACCTGGGAAGGAAAAATTCAGGTAAAGGCAGGCATTAGCTTTCCGGCCGACTTAAACCAAATTCTCAAACTGGTTGAAAATTTTCGAAGACAACCTTTCTCACCCGAAAATGATTATTTTTCTGAAAAAATCCAAGACTTAGTCCACGTTTACCTTCTTTTTGAACTATAGCTTTTAAAAATCAAAAAGACAAAATTATTTCCTAGGATTTTTATGGTAAGATTTTTAGTATGATTAAAAAGCGGTTACTTTCGGTGATCATCCCGGTTTATAACGAAGAAAAAACCATCGGCAATCTCCTCGATAGTCTCTTGGGTTTTCAGTGTGTCGATGAGGTCATCGCCGTTGATGATGGTTCAAAAGACGCCACCTACCACCAACTCCAACTCTTTAAAGACAAAATCAAACTTATTCATTTACCAAGAAACATGGGCAAAGGCTACGCCCTTTATCGTGGCCTGCTGGCTGCCAAAGGTGAAATCATCATTTTCTGCGACAGCGATCTGGTGGGTCTAAAAGAAACGGATATCAAAAAGCTCGTCGAACCTCTTTTGGCCGGCAAAGCTAAAATGATCTTGGGTCAACCGGGAGGAAAACGATTTTTGGGCGTTTATTTTGAATCGCTTACCGGCGAGCGGGCCTTCTTTAAAACTGATTTACTGCCGATCGCAAAAAATTTTAAAGGCGCGGGCTTAGGTGTGGAAACTTATCTTAACTCGGTGTTTAAAAAATGGCTCAGTGTGCCTTTAAGCTGCCGCCATCTGGAAAAATTTGAAAAAGTTGACTCAAAAACGGCACTGACCGCTTATTTAAAGGAGGGTCTGGAGATTGTCCGGCAAAGGGCAAAAATTGAAGGTTTTTGGAGTAATGAAATCGAGCGGGAACTCAGCAGTCTTCGCCGCGTCAAAACTTGGACGGAACTGGCTAAAAAAATCAAGGGTCTGCCCAGTGGCAAACTAAAACAGTTTTTTAAAAAATATGTCCTGGCTTACACCCGAAAAATCAAAAATTTCCTCACCGAATAAACAAACAAAAAGTTACATATATTTCCGCACGTGCGGAATTTTATTGTATAATCAGGAAGGCCATCGCTTAATTCAAAACCGCTGAAATACCTTCAATAACTTTTCCGCAATTTCTCGTAGGTTTAAGGCTGAATTTAAATATTAGCCTTAACACCTTTGGTATAAAACAAGACTTTAAGAAGCAATGGCAATGCCTTTCATCGCACTACCATTGGTGTTCAAGGAAATTAATACAATAAACGACAGCACGTGCAATTGATTTATGTAATAATAAAGAGAAAGGATCTTAGGAATAGCCCGAAAAACAGTTAATTCTAGGTAAAAAATTAGAAAGAGAGCGATTTTTTTAAAATGAAAGTCTTTCTACTCTTTTTTCTTTCCCTAGACCCAAAAACTAAGAAAAAATTTGCCTTTCTCTTTATAACACCTTATCTTAACACCTTGGAGGTGATGTGATCTTAACACCTTTGGTTTTAAAGAGGAGTTTTAAAAGACAGGTGGCCCTTTTGCTAAAGAAATTAATTAATACAATAAACGACAGCACGTGCAATTGATTTATGTAATAATTATCCTTAAAATCCCGAAAGTGAAGTTTTTAGTTTATTTAAATAATTTAAACCTTGATTTTTGAGAAAATCTTGCTATGATGCTTGATAATAAAAATATTTTTAGGTTTTAAAATAAATGCCAGTTGAACAAGAAACCAAAACTTCTTTAAGTATTTATGATGAAAGAGATGGTTTGGTTCCGGGCTGGACAGAAGTAGTTTCCCATTTTGATTTAAAAGCATTAAATTTAAATCCTGGAGAAATAAAGCTTTTAAAAGGCTATTATCGCGGCCACAAACGAATTGCCAAAGGCCAAAAAAAGAGAGGACAAAGAATTCTGGAGGCTTTAGGAAAAAATCCATGGTTTTTGGCTTTTGAAGAGAAAAATGGGAACCTGCTTACCGAAATTGCCAAGTTCATTCGCAATCCAAGTGAACAACATCAAAAACAATCATAAAATTCTTATTCTCCTACATTTCTCTTCTTTTCTCACCAAACTCCATTTTGTTTTACAGTGGTGTATATCTTCAGGGATGATAAAAAATCATTAACCATTCAACCGCCGCTTGACGCCACGGCTTTAGGTCAGCAGTATTGGAAAGAAAGAAATAAGGGTAACCAGATGGCAGAGTAAATAGGTAAAGATCATATAAGATTCTCAATTTGGTCGCACTTGAAGATAAAGAGAAAAGATTAGCAGAGATAAACGAACCTTCTAAAATTTTCCAGCGTCAAAGGAGATTGATCAGCCACGGCGCGGTACCTACCTTTGGGATCCCAAAGTGCCCGTGGCGGCGCGCCTTGGCGGGCTAAACGAAAATGAACCTTGGCCAAAAAGAAAAACAAGTTGGCCAGAAGTGATCGCAAAACAATGTTGGCCGGAAGAACAAATTAGAGCCGCCTCTCCTTGTTCTTGGCTAGATAAACTCTTTGACTGGCTTTGGCGCCTCTAATTTTTAAACTTTAAGAAAAAGTAGCCAAGAAGCAGGAGATTTAGTGCCGTTATCCCCATGCCAATTTTTTCCACTCTGGTCTTTTGGTATTCAATCACCACCTGATGTTTGCCGGCCGGCAGAGTAAAATCCAAAACGCCTTTATCCTGATACTGATAGCTTTTCGGTTGGCTGTCCACCGTCAAACTGACATCGGGAAAGTATAAAAGGTTCACCCGGTAACGGCTCTCAGTTTTATTCTCGGCCTCAAAACTCAACCGCTGGCTCTTTTTAATCACTTTGGTCGCTTGACCTTCGCCTTGAAGAATCTCAATCAGCGGCCGGGGTGTTTTGAGATATTGGCGATCGGCCCAACGGGGCGTGTATTCTTCAAAAGTGTTACTCGTATCGCCATCGCCAACAAAACTTTGGGGCGGCCAGTCCAGCCAGGCGTTAACGCGGAGGTGGTTGCGGTTGGTGTACAGGCAGACGAAAATCAAAACTAAGCCTGCAAGGATCGCCGGCGCCAACTTGAGTTTCTTAAATCCCTTAAGTAACTTAAGGCGGACCGAATTTAGCCGGGCCACCAGCCATCCTCCCAAAACTGAGGCTGAAAAAACTGTTAAGAATAAATATCGCCAAGGGTAATCAATATAAGCAAACTTGTTCACTACCTGCCAAACTGGCCGGGAGACCGGCTGCATCATCAGAAGAGAAAAAAGAAAAATAAAGAAGAAAAACACGGCATTTACTGCCTTAAAGGTTGATCCTTTAAGAACAATAAGCAGGAAGGCGAAAACTACTGCCAACCATTGGGCCGCACCCAACTGGAAACTCATGCCGTCATTGGGACCGGCAAAAGAAAAACCATAACCCCAAGGAGAATAAATAAGCTGCCTGAAACTGGGAAAATGTTCCGCAAAAACGGCACTCTTCCCTGCCATTATTTGACTAAAAATAGTTTCTCTTTTCAAAAAGACGGCCGGCAGAAGATAGAAGGCTGTCAAACCAAAACCCAACGCAAAAGTAAGTAGGATTAATTTAAGTTTTTTTAAATTCACCCAAAAACCGCCTTTTTCTAAAAACAACCCAAGCGAAAATAAAAGAAGCGCGGGCAGAGTCAGCAAGAAAATCAACATATGACTCAAAATCAGTCCCGCCAAAGCAGTTCCCCCCAAAATAACAGTCTTGAAGGTTGATCCTTGAAGACTGTAAAACAGAAGAGGGAGGAAAACAAAAGTCCATGATTCCCCCAGAGAGCCGCGGACAAAAATATCGACAAAGCGGTAAGGTGCCCAGAGATATAAAAAGGCGCCGATAAAACCGGCAAAGCGGGATTTCCAGAGGCTACGCTGCCAAACGTACATCGTCAAACCCGAAAAAACAAAACTCAAGATGAAAAGCACTTTAAGGCAATCATAAATGGAGAGTCCCAGCCACAAAAATGGCATACCCCCTAACCACGGTAGATGGTAACTAAAGATAAACAGAGGATAACCAAAACCATGAAGTGAACCCAAAAGATAACGCGGCGGCAACTGGCCATCCCGCAGGGCTTCTTGATAATAATAAAGCCTTACCACTTGATGCGGGCCGTCGTGCGAGGTAAAAAGACCGGAGTGGATTAAAGCCTTAGTCGCGAAAAGAGAGGAAAGAAGAAGGAGGAAGATAAAAAGCCAATCTTTCCCTGTAATTTTCATTGACTCAATTTTTAATAATTGAAAATTTAATCATTGTAAATTGATTGAAAATTAAAAAATGGAAATTAAAATTTATTAGAGATTTAGGCTTTTTAGATACTGCCGAAACTCACCTTTGATCTCCGGGTGTCGTAAAGCAAATTCAATTACCGTTTTTAAATATTCCAGTTTGCTGCCGGTATCAAAATATTGACCGTTTTTAATCTCGCAGGCGTAAATGGGAACTCCCTGTTCTCTAAGGACATTGATGGCATCAACCAGCCAAATTTCGCCTCCCTTGCCCGGTTTTAAAAAACGCAGGGCAGCAAAAATTTCCGGCGGTAAAATATAGGCGCCGTGGGCGGCTAGATTTGAAGGTGCCTCTTCCGGCGTCGGCTTCTCCACAATTTTCTTAATTTTATAAACACAACCCTCAACCGGCTCCAGCTCGGCAATGCCGTAACGCGAAAGGTGGGTTTTTTCTTTAATGCGCACACCCGAAATCACCACCCCTCCATACTTTTGCCAAACCTTAATCATTTGCTGCAAACGCGGGGGTTTTGACCAAATAAAATCATCACCCCACATTACTGCAAAAGGATTTTTGCCCACCACCGGTTCAGCTGATAACACCGGCGTGCCATTGCCATAAGGTCCTTTTTGTCTTAAATAAATAAAATTAGCCATCTCAGAGATGCTTTTTACCTGTTCAAGCAGTTTTTCCTTACCGCCCATTTTGAGGTTGTTGACGAGATCGGCATTGGGAACATCAAAATGATCTTCAATCGCCCGCTTCATCGCGCCGGTAACAATGACAATATCCCTAATACCCGAAGCCACCGCCTCTTCAACCACGTATTGGACAACCGGCTTGTCCACAATCGGCAACATTTCTTTGGGCATGGCTTTGGTCTGGGGCAAAAAACGGGTGCCAAAACCGGCGGCAGGAATGACCACTTTACTGATGGTTTTCATAAGCTTACCTCCTTTTATAAAACTAATTTTAACTAAAATCATCTTTGAGAAGCAAGTCCAAATCAAAAGCAAAAATTCAAGTCTTTAAGTGTCTGTTTTTTACCAATATTCACTCTTGTTAAGCCATGAGCCTCCGTGTTAAAATTATCTTTATGCCTGACATTCAATTTACCCTGCCGGATTTTTCCGGCGGACCGGTAAATTTTTTAAAACAAACCAAAGAGGAGCTTAAAAAAGTTATTTGGCCAACGCGGCCGGAATTGTTTAAATTGACGCTCACGGTAATCGTTGTGAGTTTAATCGTCGGCGCTTATATCGGCCTTTTGGATTACGGGCTGACGAAGGCGACCGAAATTGTCGTTGGCAAATAATTAAAAATTAATGAGCAAAACAAATGACCGCTAAAAAACTTAAAAAAACCGAGAGTAAAAAATCGCCGGCAGCAAGCCAACTGCCTAACGAAAATCATTTTGTCATCAGCGAATCCCCTCACCCTCAAGCCGCCTGGTTTGCCATTCACACCTACTCGGGCCATGAAAGAAAGGTGGCGATGGCTTTGATCCAACGAGTAGAAACAATGAACCTTAAGGATCAAATCTTTGAAATTTTGATTCCCACCCAAAACAAAATTAAAATCATCAAAAGTCAAAAGCAAACCATTGCGGAAAAAATTTTCCCCGGTTACATGCTTGTCAAAATGATTCTCAACGATGACTCTTGGCTTTGCGTGCGCACCACGCAAGGTGTTACCGGTTTTGTCGGCGCCGGCAGAAAGCCAACCCCTCTGCCGGCTCAGGAAGTGGAAACGATCATCAAGTTTATGGCGCAAGAAGCGCCCAAATATAAAGCAAGTTTCTCAACCGGTGAGGCGGTGAAAATCATCGATGGTCCGTTCACCGATTTTTTGGGTACCGTGGACCACATTGATGAGGAGAAGGGTAAAGTACGGGTGCTCGTTTCTATCTTCGGCAGAGAAACACCAGTAGAACTTGATTTCCTCCAAGTAAGCAAAATCTAAAACTCTCTGCTGAACTCTTCACCAATAATCAAAAGCAGATCTGCTTTTTCCGGCCGTTTTTCCCAAGCCGGCAGGGCGGAAATAGAAGCTTCAAACAAACCGGCGATTTCTCTTACCATCGCCGCCGGCAAATCCGTGAGGTTAATTAACAAGTTTTGGCGGTAATCCTTTTTGGCAGCCTCGGCCTCTGTCACGACTTCCAACGCCAGCTGGCTTTTTTTCAGTTGGGCACTGGCGCTGGCGGTTAACTCCGGCAAAGGCGTGCCGTTATAAATTGCCACGCTAATTTTTTGAGGCAGATTACTGGTGATTGAAGGGGAAGGTTTTGAGGGAGATGGACTACTTTCGTTATCTTTTGAATTATTAAGATCTAAATTGATTACTTCGATGATTTTATTGAGTGAGGGCCGGTAAAGCACCGCCTTGCCGGCTTTGCTCCAAACAAGAATTTTGTCGCCGTTTTGGCTATTTTGGAAAAAAGGCTGATCTTTAAGCTTCTCCTTATCGGAAACCGTGGCCAGCGTTGGCATTTCTTTTTCCGGCACGAGCATGAGTCGGGAGACTTGATTGAGCACTGTCAGCAATTCATTCTTTGCCAGCTGACGCTGAAAATAAGTGTACATGCCACCGGCGCCAACCAACAAACCAACCACCAGTAAAATGACCGGCAGGAGTTTTAAAGTTGAAGGACTTACACTCATCTTCACTCCATTCTACCACCCCCTCCTGCCTAGGTAAAGACCTATGCATTTACAGAGGTGATGCATAGGTTATTTATCTAAAAGGATCAACCTTGGAAAACCCTAGTTTTTGCTCTCTCATCATGGGCTTCCAGTTTCTGGCCCGAAACGGACCGCAAACCCTTGATTATAAAGTTGTTTCACCTGCTGGGCCGTGAGGGCGTAGTTGTAGATGCGGATGTCATC
>CAYNMC010000008.1:0-45714 GCA_964398365.1 uncultured Pseudomonadales bacterium
TTGCTATACTTGGTCATGGTAGCCTCCTTTACTGGCACTAATTAGTGATTAACACTTACTAGTTTAGCCTTGGAGGCTATCGTTTTTCTACTACCCAAACAAAACCCTACATGTCAACTAAATTGCTGAAACTTTAACAATAAATAAGAAAATTGAGCTATAATTCATCTTACAATAATATGCTACCAAAGAGTAAATTTTACAACTTCAAAAAATCAAATTCTCTTTTAAGAAGAGCTGAAAAACGTGACGCATGGGCTGCTAGCAGGCGAAAGGATTATTCACAAATAGAAGGCGCATATCCCTTTTATGCCACCAAGGCTAAAGGTGCTTAGGTAACTTGTAATTTTTATCTTCCCATAGCCATTGATGAGACTCACCATTTGACTGTAGCGAGTATGTAAATTGACCCCATATCTGATCAAGATCTGGCACGGTTCGTCTTAGATAGTCCAGAGCGACAGTTTCTGCTTCAGCCTTGGCGGTCGTTGGCATACTGCTAGGATTCGACATACAAGTTACACCTTCTTCTTTTAGAGCATTCACCTCGCTGGGTTTCAAGCCTGCTATGACAACTGAAGTAAAGGTGTGATTCTTCCTGGTGTTAACGCCGAAATTCTGGATGCGGTGACCTGGAAAGAACTAGTCCATGTCTTGACCCACCCAAAGGTCTTAAAAGAATGCGTCAACAAGTGGATGCAGATTCAGGCAAATAACAACTACGATGAAATGGAAAAGCAGAAACTAAACGGGGTAATGGACAAGATTGCCGAAGAAGAAAAATGCTATGCCCAGGCTTATGGTGCAGGCACACTGGTGTTTGAACAATTCCAGGAATTAATGAAAGACGCCAAGAAGCGAAAGCTGGCACTCCAGAGACAATTAGATGAGCTTGAAATCAAAAATTCCCAGAAAACCATAGATGTTTCGGTCGAGGAGTATTTGGCGGAGGCAGAAAAATACCTTGAAAAACTCGATTTCTCTAACAAAATACAGGTTGTTCGAGATATAATAGAGAAAGTCATTATTAAAGAAAGGAGAGAGGTAGAAGTCTTATGTCACATACCACTACCACAACTAAGTTTAACTTCTGCCCACAAGTTGGGACATGAACCTATCGGTTGGGATTGTGGGTTTACCCAATGCGGGCAAATCAACGCTTTTCAATGCTTTAGTAGGCCGCTCAATAGCCCTGACCGCGGCTTATCCTTTCTCCACAATTGAACCAAATGTTGGCGTCGTTTTTGTGCCTGACGAACGTCTTGAACAAATCGCCAAAGTGATTGGCGAAGATAGGTCCGTAGAAAAATTGCCGGCGATGATTCGTTTTGTAGATATTGCCGGTTTGGTGAAAGGGGCGGCCAAAGGCGAAGGTTTGGGCAATCAATTTCTGGCCCATATCCGCGAGTGTGAGGTAATTTGTTTTGTCTTGCGCGATTTTGAAAATTCCGAAGTGGTGCAGACGGGCAGTGATCCGCAGTCGGATTTGGCTACCTTACAGACGGAGCTAATCCTTAAAGACCTGGAAACCTTGGAAAAATGCCAAAAAGAAAGCTCAAGCCCCCAACTTAAGCAGGTATTAACTAGGTTGAGCGGGACGCTTAATCAGGGAAAACTCGTAAGTCAACTCAAACTTACTCAAGAAGAAAGAGAATTGATTAAACCTTGGTGCCTTTTAACCGCCAAGCCATATTTTATGGTTTTGAATGTGGCAGAAAAAGATTTGCCTTCACTCGAAGATAAGCTCAAACCCTATTCTTCTTGGCCGGTGCTTGGTCTTTGTGCGAAGCTGGAGGAGCAGTTGGTGGCTTTGTCGGTTGAGGAACAGCAAGAATATTTAAGATCGCTGGGTTTTGCCAAATCGGGTTTGGAAAGATTGATTCAAATGGCCTATCAAGCATTGGATTTGATTTCTTTTTTTACCACCACTATTGGCAAGCTTGAAGCCAGTAAGACTTTGGCAGGAAAGAGAAGAGTTCAAGCCTGGACGCTTAAGAAGGGGACGCCGGCCATTAAAGCCGCCGACATGATCCACAGCGACTTTGCCAAACACTTTGTCAAGGCCAAAGTGATTGAAAGCCAAGATTTTATTAAATTTGGCGGCTGGCAAAAAGCCAAAGAAGCAGGCAGGGTAAGATTTGAAGGTCGTGATTATGAAATTAAGGAAGGCGAAGTGGTGGAATTTGAAATTAATGCATAATACACCCTGCTTTTTAGAGAAAAGTTTGGTAGTAAGCAAGGAGTTTGGGCGTAATGAGTTCGATATCATACTGGCGGGCATTTTTTTGAGAATTTTTTGCCATTTTGCGTCTTAATTTTTCCCTGTTAAGGAGATAAAGAATATTGTCAGCCAGCTGGCGAATGTTGCCGGGTGGAGAGAGGAGGCCGTTGTCGGTAACCAGTTCGTTCATCCCCATGGCAGCCACCGCCACTACCGGCAGGCCAAAAAACATCGCTTCAATTACCGATAAAGGCTGGTTTTCCGACTCGCTGGCGGTGACAAAAAGATCGGCGGCCTGAAAAAGACCACTGCCAAGTAAATCTTCGCGTTTCATTTCACCTGCAAAGATTACCTTTTTGGTCAAAGCCAGTTTCTTGACGAGCTTTTTCAAGCATTTCAACGCCGGCCCGGCACCCACAAGTACCAGTTTGGTGTTGGTTTTGCGGGCGTTCACCAAACTAAAAGCCTCAAGTAAATTTTCAAGATTTTTTTCACCGGAGAGCCGACCGGTATAAAGTAAATTTTGTTTCGCAAGCCCGTACTTTTTTTTAACCAGCGCCAGCGGCGGCTTAGTTAAATGAGAGTTTTTAAGACTAAGAGGGTTGGGAAGATAGGTGATGGGTACCTTAATACCCATCTTTTTTAGATAATTTACCAAGTTGCGTGAAGGACTGATAAGGCCATCCACCCGATTAAAAAACCATTTGTTATAACGCCAGACGATTTTATTGAAAACCGGGAAAAAAAATTCCAAACCTAATTCGCGGAAGTTGTTTTCATAAAGAAAATAAGTATGAAAAGTGGCAACCAGTGGTTTTTTTAACTGCCGGGCAATATCAGCCACCTGAAGTCCCACCAGTCCTTGAGTTTGGAGATGGATGATGTCCGGATTAAAGGCCTTGATTTTTTGGCGAAGCACAAAGGCATAGGGAATGCCGGTTTTTAAGGTGGGATAAAAAGGCACGTTGATGGCCGGGATGACGATGAGATTGTTTGAGTTAAGCGGTTGGTATTTGGGAACGACAACCTTGACTGCAAAGCCGCGTTTGCTAAAAGCCTTTTCCAGATCCTGAGTATAACCGGAAACGCCGCTCACGTAGGGTGGATAAACGTCAGAAGCCAAGAGAATCCTCTTGAGTTTACCGGCACTCATTTTTTGATTTTAGCATATTTAAAAAATCTTTTGCCAAAAACCGGTTTTTTTGTTTATCGCCCCTCGCCAAATTTTTTAATCACTAGTGGTTAGAAGTTTAAGGTTTTTCCAAATATTGGCTTTTTGTTTTAAAGAAGACCTGAAAATTGTTTAGTTTTAAGACCGCTGGTTGTTTTTAAAAGATGATTTTGTTATACTCAGATTTATGCGAAATTACGAATTGGTATTGTTATTGGATTCCGCCGTTTCTGAGCCTAAAAAGTGGCAAGAAAAAATCAAAAAATGGCTAGGAAGCGGCGCAGAGATCAAAAAAGCAGAAAACTGGGGTCGAAAAAAACTTGCCTATCCTATTAAGAAAAAAGAAGAAGCTATTTACCTCTTTTATCTTTTAGCCGCTGATCCTCTGGCGCTAAAAACCTTAGAGGCAAAATTAAGACTTGAAGATAAAATTTTACGTTACTTATTAATTAAGAACACATAAGGAGGGGAATATGTCCTCACGTTCATTAAATAAAGTTCAATTAATTGGCAACTTAACCAGAGATCCTGAGTTGCGTTATACACCACAAGGGACACCGGTTTGCACTTTTGGTTTAGCCACCAACCGTTCGTGGGTACCAACCGGCGGCGAGCGTCAGGAAGAAACGGAATTTCATCGCATTGTTGCTTGGCAAAAACTTGCCGAGCTGTGCAGCCAGCTTTTGTTTAAGGGGCGAAAGGTTTATGTTGAAGGTCGTTTGCAAACACGGCGCTGGACTGATCCCAACAATCAGGAAAGAATCACCACCGAGATTGTGATTGACGACATGATTATTTTAGACAATAAACGCCGGGGCGGTGAAGGCGAGGAGGAAGTCAGTGAAGCCGTACCTCCTGCCGAGGCTTCTGCTAAGACAACGGCCGCACCAGAATCAAAAAAAGAAGGAGTCGCCGCCGAGGCTTCCGCCTCACCAGATAAAGAAGCTAAAAAAAAGCAAAATAAGGAAGAAACAGAAAAAAAACCCGCCGATAACGAAGAGCTAAGTGAAGCTGATCTTAATGATATTCCTTTCTAAACTATGATTAAAAGACAAAAATATCGCAAGAAAAAAAATAAAGAAAAAAGCGGTTGTTATTTTTGTCAGCAGGGAAAGAAACCTGATTATAAAGAGGTTTCAGATTTGGAAAAGTTTACCACCGATAGAGGAAAGATTCTTTCTCGAGAGAAAACCGGCGTTTGTCAGAAACACCAGCGACAATTGACAAAAGCCATCAAAAGAGCAAGATTTTTGGCGTTGCTGCCCTTTGTTTTGAGGGTTTAGCTTGTCAAGATCTTCCTAAAAAGCTTATCCTTAAAGCATGAAAAAAAACGTGAGCCTAAAGAGCCTTCGCCAGCTGATTTTATCTTTGACGGCGTTATTGCTGGTTGGTGCTTTTGGTTACTGGCTGGGTAGTCATCGCTTTACTCTTAGTAGCTTTAATTCTTTTCTTGGGAAGAAAAATGACATTATCCCTCAAGCTGAAGTGGTTAATAAAGCCGCTCCCGCTCATAGACAAAATGTTGATTTTTCTTTATTCTGGGAGGTTTGGGATCGTTTGGAAAAGAACTATCTTGAGAAAAAAGATTTGGATCCGGAAAAAATGGTTTATGGGGCGATTCAAGGAATGACTGCCGCTTTGGGTGATCCCTATACGGTTTTTTTGCCGCCGAGTGAAAATCAAGCAAGTAAGGAGGATTTGAACGGTTCTTTTGAAGGCGTGGGTATTCAATTGGGCTATAAAGACGGCAACCAACTGGTAGTGATGGCACCGCTGGCGGGGATGCCGGCAGAGAAGGCAGGCATCAAGGCGGGCGACCTTATTTTGCATATTAAGGACACGGAAAAAAAGATTGATCGCGATACTGTCGGGATTAGCTTGCCTGAAGCCGTTAAACTCATCAGGGGAAAAAAGGGTACCGAGGTAACCCTGACTTTACTTCGTGAGAAGGAAACTAAACCTTATGAAGTAACTTTAGTGAGGGAAACAATTATTGTGCCTTCGGTGAGCGTGAGCTTTGGTTATTTAGGCGAAGACGGTCAATGGCAGGAAATAAAAGACACCGCAGTTAAAGAGAAAAAAATCGCCGCTTGGTTAAAACTTTTGCGGTTTGGCGAATTGACGCTCGAACAATGGGATGAGGCAATTGGTCTTATTGAGCAGCAGGCAAAAGATAAAAATCAAAAATTTACGGGGGTGATTTTGGACCTGCGCAATAATCCGGGTGGTTATCTTGAAGGCGCGGTGAATTTAGCCGGTGAATTTTTACCCAGCGGCAAACTGGTGGTTAAACAAGAAAATGCTGACGGTTCTTTTGAAGAATATAAGGTTAAGCGCCTGGGTCGTTTATTGGAGATTCCCTTAGTGGTACTGGTTAATAAAGGCAGTGCTTCAGCCTCGGAAATTTTGGCAGGAGCCTTGCGCGATTGGGGAAGAGCAAAAATTGTTGGGGAAAAGACTTTTGGCAAGGGAACGGTGCAGGAAGCCTTGGATTTACGCGAAGGTGCTGGCTTACATGTGACGGTAGCCAAATGGCTTTTACCCAAAGGTGAATGGATTCATGAAGAGGGGCTTAAACCAGATGTGGAAATCAGCACCGAAGAAAAAGAAGCTAGTGCTGATGCCCAGTTACAAAAGGCGATGGAGGTTCTTTTAAAAAATTAAAGTAAAAAACTTTTCATGAAAGTTATTTTTAAAAACACCAGTGAGGTTAAAGATGTAAGCTTTGGCTATGCCGTTAATTATCTTTTACCAAAAGGCTTGGCGGTGGCAGCTACGGCGGAAAATTTAAAAGCTTTAAACCTAAAAAAACTCAAGGAACAGGAAAAAGCAGCCCAAGAAAATCAGACAGCCGCGCGTTTATTCAGCCAATTCTCAGGAAAATTATTTACCATTGCTGTAAAGGCAGGAAAAAAGGGCAAGCTTTATGGGGCGCTGACCAAAAAAGAGCTGGCTAAGAAACTTAAAGTTCCTAAAGAAGCAGTAATTTTGTCCGCACCCATTAAAAAAGTGGGAGAATACGAATTAGAGTTGAAATTTGCGAGCAAAAGAGCCAAAATAAAATTAAAGGTGGAGGCAGAAGATGGCAGCCAAGAAAGTCTTTAACTTTATTCCTTTACTGGTGCTGGTGATTTTTATTTCCCTGGCTGGCGGAGCTTTGGGTGATCGCTTATTTGGTTACCGGCTTTTGGATAAATGGTTGCCGCCAAGGACGAGCAGTGTTTCTCCTTCTCAAGAAATCGTTAACCAGCGGCTATTAAATGAGGAGTCGGTGGTGATTGAGGTGGTGGAGAAAGCTTCACCTTCGGTTGTGACTGTCGGTGTGAAGAAAACCCAGTCACTCATTGATCCTTTTGAGGACTTTTTTGACCCCTTCGGCTTTTTTAATCTTCCCCGCAAACCCCAGCAGCAAAAAATTGAACAAAACATCGGCTCTGGTTTTATCGTCTCCAGCGACGGTTTGGTGGTTACCAATAAACACGTGGTGAGCGAGACGCAAGCCGAATATAAAGTGATTGTGAAAGACGGTGAAGAGTATCAGGTAGAAAAGATTTACCGTGATCCCACCAATGATTTGGCTATTTTAAAAATTAATGGCAAAAATTTAAAGCCTCTTGAATTGGGTGATTCGGATAAGCTTAAAGTCGGTCAATTTGTGATTGCCATTGGTACTGCCTTAGGTGAGTTTCGCAACACCGTGACCACCGGGGTGATTTCTGGTTTGGGTAGGGGAATTACCGCCGGCAGCCCCTTTGAAGGTTTGTCCGAGCGCTTGGATAACGTGATTCAAACCGATGCCGCTATCAATCCGGGTAATTCCGGTGGTCCGCTTTTGAATTCGCTGGGTCAGGTGATTGGGGTGAACGTGGCGGTTTCTGCCGAAGGCCAAAACATCGGTTTTGCGCTACCTATTAAGGTCGTTAAAGATTCCTTGGACGAGTTTAAGAAGACCGGTAGTTTTGAACGGGCGTTTTTAGGAGTGCGCTACAAGGTCATCAGCCGGGATATGGCTATCTTAAACGAAATTCCTGAAGGTGCTTACGTCGTTGAGGTGGTTGCAGATTCACCGGCAGCCAAAGCCGGGATTGAAAAAGGTGACATCATCTTGAAGGTTGACGGCCAGAAGCTTGATGAAAAAGACGGCGGTTTGGCCAAACTTATTTCCCGGAAACGACCCGGTGACAAACTGGAATTGGAAATTTGGCGCGATGGCAAAACGCTTAAGAAGGAAGTGGTGCTGGCAAAGACTGAGTAAAACTTTCGATAATTTTATCTAAATTGCCTTCCAAAATCTCTGTTAAGTTATACCAGGATTTTTTCAAACGATGATCAGTGACGCGGTTTTGGGGAAAATTATAAGTGCGGATTTTTTCTGGTCGCATCGCCCGGCCGATGACGGCACGGGCATTTTGCAAAGTTTTTTGGCGGTTTTCTTCCGCCAGTTGCCAAAGCTTAGCCCTTAATAAATTCATGGCAATTTTCCGGTTTTGCTCCTGTGAGCGTTGACTTTGGCATTCAACAACGATGCCGGTAGGTTGGTGAAGCAGGCGGACCGCCGTGGCTACTTTATTGACATTTTGTCCGCCGTGTCCGGAAGCATGGGTAAAGCTGATCTTGAGGTCTTCAGGTTTGATGGTGATTTGCGATTCGGGAATTTCCGGCAGCACCGCCACTGAAGCAGTAGAGGTGTGGATTCTACCTGAGGCTTCGGTGACAGGAATACGTTGGACCCGATGAACGCCTGCCTCGTGTTTGAGGAGCTGATAAGCATTCTTTGCCGTGATTTTAATGACATCGTCTTTTAATTCACTCACCTGCCAACCCTTAAGATTAGCAAAGCGGAAGTACATCCGTTTTAAGTCATTGGCCCAAAGTTTGGCTTCTTGGCCTCCCGGCCCCGGCCGAAATTCCAAAAGGCAGGCATTGAAGACTTGAGAAGGATCACTTTTGTTTCCTGTCGGTTTTGCCTCTAAGCATTTTAAGAGAGCGGCTTTTTCCGTTTCTAATTTTTTGATTTCTTCTTGAGCGAGCGAAGCAAGTGTCGGATCTTTGAGTAATTTTTTATTTTCTGAAATTTTTGCCTCAAGCTCCTTGATGGCTTTTTTCAAATAAACTGAAGAAAAACTCATTTTTTAACGGTTTTAAGCATTTCCCTTAAAGTTTTTGGGGGTTCTGGTTTTTCCTCTTTTAAAGTCTTTTTAGTCTTCATTTTATAGGCCTTGGCTTTTTCTCGTCGTTGAATAAACCTTTCCACGCGGCCTTGGGTATCTACTAGTTTTTGCGAACCGGTAAAAAAGGGATGGCAGGCTGAGCAAATATCAACCTTGATTTCCGGTATGGTTGAGCCGGTGATAAAACTGTTGCCACAGGCGCAGCTTACTTTTGCCTGCGGATAGTAGGTAGGATGAATTTGCTTTTTCATGGCTTTATTATATCAGGATAAAGATAGGCTTGACAAGCTCGATGGCTAATTTTAAAGTTAAATTGATGGTTGACAGAAAAATTTGCCTGATGTTTTTCCTTTTTGCTTTTTTAATTTTGAGCCTCCCAAGGAGTTTGGTTTTAGCCCAAGGTTGGCCAAGCGCCTCGCCAGTTTCTTCGAGTTCGTCGTTTGAAAAAAGAAAAAACCATGCAGCTTTGGTGGCGGAAAAAGAAAAACAGCTTAACCAAAAAACTGTCAAGGCGATGAGCCAAAGCCTCGAAAGACTGGACTTGATTCTTCAAAAAGCAGAAAGCCGAGCTAAAAAAATGGCCGTTAACCAAGCGGAAGTCAATAAAGTTTATCCTTTAATTGAGAATCTTAAAATGAGTAGTGAAAGACTTAAAAACAAACTTTCCCAGCAGCTTAAGAAAAATTACAGCTGGCCCCAGCTGCCTCCCTCCGAATGGCGCCGCGAAGCCGAACGCAGTCACTTGTCTTTGAGCAACGAGCTTGAGGATTTAAACAATGAACTTTTCAAACTACGCAGAGAAGTTAATCAAGTGGTGCAAACCTTGGTAAATTTTCTTTAGCCATGGCTAAAAAAAGAGTCAATAAAGAAGTTAGTTATGTACCGATGAAATACTTTGATCCCCAATGGCAAACACCGGTTCTTTTTGGTGCCAGCGGCAGCACTTTCTTTTACACCTTTTTAGGGTTTGTGGTGCTTGCTGGTTTTTTAGTAGCCATTTACCGTTGGTTTTTTTGGCCGCGCTACCGATTTTTGGTTCCCAAAAAACCGGCTCAGATGGTAGTTTTGCCTTCAGTAGAGTCTCTGGGTAACTTCAGGGAAACCGAAGAACTTTTACCCACGGTTAGTACTGACGATGATTTAAATGTGCTTCAGGCAGAACTTGAGGAAACCAGTCTGCCGGATTTTACTGACGAGCTGGAACGAATTAAAATGATGATAGAAAGACTTTAGTTTGTTGGGGGTTTTAATCTTCTTCTTTCGCGACCCTTATATTCGGTAATGATAATGCCGGCAAGAATCAAAAGCGAGCCGAGGATCAACCACCAGTCGAGGGGTTCTTTTAACCAGATAACGGCTAAGGGCACGGCAAAGACGCTTTGGAGATAGGTGAAGATACCGGCTTCCGAGGCCTCAATCAGCGCCAAACCCAGATTATAGGTGAAATAGGCAATGCAAGAGCCCAAAAGAGCCATAAAGATGATGCCAAACCAGCCGCGGTTATCAACCCACCACCAAGGCGTTAAAGGCAGGCCGGCCTGAAATTCTTTAACATTTAACAGCCACTTTTCTACCACAAAAAACGGGGTAATGGTGATAAAACCACTTAAAAAACTGGTGCCGGTAACTAGAATTGAATCATATTTTTTGTCGCTGCTTTGATAGTGCCGGGCCAAAAGTGAATAGACTGCCCAGACAAAAACTGAGGCGAGCACCAACAGGTTGCCCTTAAGATTGAGCGCTTGGCTATCGTTTTTCAAAATTGGCCGGACGACTTCAAAAAGACTGCCGCTGAAAGCCAGGCCGGCGCCGATTTTTTCCAGCCGGGTGATTTTTTCCCGAAGAAAAAGCGCTCCGCCTAGCAAAATAAGTATCGGGGCAAAAGCATTGATAATGATTGCCTCTACGGCCGAAGTCAAAGCGGTGCCCCAAAAAAGCAAACCCAACGTAAGGGTGGTGGCAAGCACGCCCAAACCAGCCAGTAAAAACAAATCTTTAAGGGTTAAGCTGGCTTCGCGGCTTTTTTTCCAGACAAAAGGTAAAAAAACCAAAGAAACAATCAGGAAACGCCAAAAAAGAAAAGTTAAAGGGGAGATATAATTGAGCGTATATTTAATCAGCACCGAACCAAAAGTCCAGATAATGGCGGTAAGGGTGAGGCTAAAATAGGCAAGGAGACGGGGGCTCATAAAGCTAATTTTTCAACTTTTCAATTAGCTCTTCAGTCTTTACTCTTTCCTGTTTTTTTGTCTTTAGAGCCTTAAGAGTGACTTGATGGTTTTTGACTTCTTCAGGGCCGATGATAATGACATAAGGAATGCCCTTGCGGTCAGCATACTTAAGCTGGTGGTCCAGTTTTTTTTCCGGCTCTGGATAAAGCTCAGTTTTGATATTGACAGCGCGCAACTGCTGGGTGATTTTAATTGACTCGGCGATTAAATCAGGAGTAAAAACTGTTACCAAAACCCGGCTGACCGGTTCCATCACGGTTGGAGGAAAAAGTTTTAATTGTTTCATAGCTTCAAGGAGACGGTCAAAACCGAAAGCAAAACCCACCGCCGGTAGCCCTAAAAGCCGGTCATAGCGGCCGCCGCCACCCAGCGAACCAGCAGGATAATCAGCAGAAACAAGCTCAAAAATGCTGCCGGTATAATAATCCAAACCACGGGCCAAAGTGGGTTCAAAAATAAAATCTTCATCTTGTTTAAGTCCGAAAAACGCCAAATATTGAAAAAGAGTTTGCAGTTGAGGTGTGGGCCGGTGCTCCTTAAATTCGTCAATGATTTTAGTGGCTTGATTTTTGGCCATACCCTTGGCGATCAACTCCTTGACAACCTTTTGGTGACCGATTTTGGGCAGCTTATCAATGGCTGCCACAAAAGGAGGCGATAAATGACGAAAAAAATAGCGGTCGTTGATAAACATTTGCGCCTTTTTAAAACCTAAATTTTTGGTGATTTGTAAAACGCAGGCGATGACTTCGGCATCAGCCAAAAGAGAGGAGGTACCGACAATATCAATATCACATTGCAGAAACTCTCGGAAGCGTCCTTTTTGGGGATTTTCGGCCCGCCAAACAGGCTGAATTTGATACCTTTTGAAAGGTTTACTGATTTCATTTTGGTATTGTTGAACGATTCTTATTAAAGGTACGGTTTGGTCGTAGCGCAGGGCGACTTCACGGCCACCGCGATCTTTAAATTGATAAATCAGTTTATCGGCTTCTTTGCCATACTTACCTAAAAGCAAAGAAGCATATTCCAAGGCTGGTGTTTCCAGCGGCTCAAACCCATAAAGCTCAAAACCAGCTTTGAGTTTGCCCATAGCATAGTGGCGTCTTTGCATCTCGTTAGGGAGCAGATCACGGAAACCCTTGAGGTTTTGGAATTTAATTTCGTTTTTTTCTTTGGTGCGTTTTTGAGACATTAAATTTTTATTTATTTTACCGCTCTTGCTTACCTAAGCTAGTTTAATTTCTAGTTGCCTAATTTATTATAGCTTTTTGGCGTTTTAAATAAAAGCCTTTCGTTTTGGTTATGAGCAAGTCAGCAACTTTAACCTTTCGTTTGCTGATTTATTGGGAAGGCAGATTTAGAGAAATTTTTCCTTTAAGGATTGGCTGCCGCGGTGGCTTCGGAAGGAATGACCTCGGGACTTTGAAGAGTTACCTGAGGATTATTTTTACCAGCCAGCACAAAGATTGTTGTCGTTTCGCTAATTTTGTTGTTTTTCTGGATAACGACGGCAAACAGACGATCTTCTAGCTGAATATCTTTAATTTTGCCTTCCTTGCCGTTTTTATTGATTTTAATCAAAGTTTTACTGCTGAGTGGTAGGCTGATTTCTTCTTGATTGTTTTGTTGGCTGAGTTTGATTTTTTCTTCTTCCACTTCAACCACTTTACCAAAGACAACTTTCTTTTCTATGGCGGCTTCGGGCGGGCTGGAAATTACTCGAGTTGCTTTAATTTTTTCACCTTCGCGAAGGCCGATGGCAATAATAAAATTATTAATTTTTAAGTTTTCCAGTTTAACTTCTTTGCGGCTTTTACCCTTTTCCGTTTGTAAAATCGTCGCCTGTTCGGAGATGATGGCTTCCTTTTTGCCTTCGTCAGTTTCCACCAAGATGGTTTTATTCTCAATGCCGCTTAAAGTGCCTACCCAAGCATAATACTTTGGCGAGGCTGCCGGACTGGCTTCATTGTTTTCAGCACTTGCGGTAGCGGTTTTTTCCAGACGTTCTTTGAGTTTTTCTTTAATTGTTGCAGAGGGCGTGGTTTCCTTTAACTGGGCTTTTGCCGGCAGTGCCAAAAGGACCAAAATGGAGAGGGCGAGAAAAATTTTTAAGGTTTTCATTTTAGTTGGGTAGTGTAAACAATCGTTAACTTTTTTTCTTCAACCTTGTCTTCTTCGTTGATTGCCTGGAGGGTAATTTTATTTGAGCCAGCAGCCAACGGCAAGGCTAAAGAAAAAAGGCCTTCTTCGTCAGCTTGGGTAAAATTCTCGGCGCTTTCATGATAAGCAATAATCACCGCTTTAGGAGCACTTTTTCCGACAATCATCAGCGGTGTTTTCTCCACGACCAAATTATTTTCTGGGCTTTCAATGCTTAAAGTGAGGGCCGGCAAGGGAGAGGGACTTGCTTGTACCACTTCAACGGTTTTAACGGTTTTTTTCTCTTTAATGGCTTGATTGGCGGTATAGAAACCAAAAGTCAGGATCAAACCCAGTGATAAACCAACAAAAATGGCAATAACCAGCTCCTTTCTCATCTGCGGAAACCAATCTTAACAAAGGAAATTATGATTGTCAAGAAAAGAGAAAAATGATATAGTGGAGAGGATGCAGATTAGCTACTTTGGCTTTTATTGTTTTAAAATCAGAGAGCAAAAGGTCTCATGGTTGACTGATCCAGCCTCACCGAAAATTGGCGGTTTGACCATGCCTAAGACCGAAGCAGACGTGGTGACGATTTCTGAGTCATTGCCGCAGGCTTATGATTTAAGCCGTCTTAAAAACCAGCCTTTTGTGATTGACGGCCCAGGCGAGTATGAGATAAAGGGACTGGCTATCCGCGGCTTTGCTGTCAACGGAAAATTTGTTTATCTTGGTCAACTAGCAGGTTTTAGGATTGTTCACTTGGGCAGCTTGGTTGATTTGGAAGATAAAATCTTGGAAGAACTTGACGGGGTAGATATTCTTTTACTGAAACCCGACGAGAAAAGTCAAAAAATGGTCCGGGAAATTGAACCCGCAATCGTTATTCCAATGGCTTACGAGGAGTCAGAACTAGCTCGTTTTTGTAAAGAAATGGGGGTTGAAGCGGAGATTTTGGAGAAGTTAGTTATTAACCGAGGAGAGTTAGGTGAAGAAACTAAAGTGGTTAGCCTGCAAAACCTATGCCGCAAGACTTAAAAATTCCTCCTCATTCGCTTGAAGCAGAAGAGTCAGTACTCGGAGCCTTATTAATGGATAAGGATGCCATTGTTACCGTGGCGCCAATTTTACAGGCAGACCACTTTTATGAGACCAAACACCAAAAAATTTATGCCGCAATTTTAATGCTTTACGAGGAACGTGAGCCTATTGATTTGGTGACGGTGGCCGAGGCTTTAAAAAAGAATAAAGCGCTGAAGAAAATTGGCGGTAAAGCTTACCTGACTGAGCTTTTGGAAAAGGTGCCTACCGCCGCTCATGCTGAACACTACGCCAAAATTGTCCGCGACCATGCCATTAAGCGCGAGCTTATTTCCTCAGCCTCACGCTTGGTGGCGATGAGTTTTGATGAAGCGGCAGAAACGCGCCAGATTTTGGATTTTGCCGAACAGCAGATTTTTTCTCTTTCCCAACGTCACTTGGCGCGTAATTTTATACCTATTAAAGATGCTCTAACTGAGAGTTTTGACCGTTTGGACGAGTTGCAGAAGAGTACTTCGGGTTTGCGGGGCGTGCCTACTGGTTTTACTGATTTGGATAATACACTTGCGGGTATGCAAATGTCTAATCTATTGATTTTGGCCGGCCGGCCCGGTCTAGGTAAAACTGCCCTGGCTCTTAACATTGCCCAGTTTGCGGCGGTAAAAGAAAAACTGCCGGTTGGCTTTTTTTCCCTGGAAATGAGCAAAGAAGAATTGGTGGATCGTTTATTGGTTTCTCAAGCTGAGATTGATGCTTGGCGCTTGAAAACCGGTCGACTGGACAACGAAGACTTTTCGCGTTTGTCAGACGCCATGGGCGAATTGGCCGAGGCGCCGCTTTTTATTGACGATTCGCCGGGGATTTCCGTGATGGAAATGCGCACCAAAGCGCGGCGTTTACAAGTAGAGCAAGGCTTGAAGTTGTTGATCGTTGATTATCTTCAACTGGCGATGCCTTCCCGCCGTTGGGAATCACGGGTTCAGGAAGTTTCGGAAATCTCTCAAAACTTAAAAAATTTAGCCCGGGAGTTAAAAATTCCTGTTTTGGCTCTCTCACAATTATCACGGGCGGTGGAAGCGCGGGGGACTAAAGTCCCGCAGCTGGCCGATCTGAGAGAATCCGGCGCCATTGAACAGGACGCCGACGTGGTCATGTTTTTGTATCGGGAAGATGAGGAAGATTTGGAAAACGTTACCCTTTCCGTGGCTAAACACCGCAACGGCCCGCTACGCACGCTCAAACTCCGCTTCCGCGGCGAGCGCATCAAGTTTTATCCGATGGAGGAGAAAAGGAAGGAGTAGCAATTAATGATTGCCGTTTTTTTGGTTGACTCTATCCAAAAAAAATCTTATATCTGTGCCCGCTAAACAAAGAGCTTGAATCCTTTGTGCTTCGGGACGGCTTTGATTTAAGCATAGAATACCAGTTAAAGCAGCCACCCGTCTTGCTAGAAATTCCCTTTTTTTTCCACTTTCTTTTTTCTCTCTTTTTTCCAAATATTGAATGGTTTCCTTCATGACTGGCTCATAAGGTAAGCAATGAAAGTCAGGTTTAAATAGGTACCGAGGATAAGTTTGCCTAAAGGGATGGCACTTCTGCCAAAAAATTTTCGCTCCCCAAATAATATCTTGCCATATTTGTTCTTCAGTTAAAGGCTTTTCCTGATTTGAGCTGGTTTCTTTTAAAGGTCTTTCAATCATACATATTAAATATGTAAATTATAACAAAAAAAATAAATTATAGCAATGGCCACCATTCCTTTTTGCTTAAAACATTGATAATGCAAGCTATTTTATCACTTTTTCAAAGATTAGAAAAATCCGATCCGAAAAATCTGAAGCAGGATCGGTAAGTGCCTTGACGCGAGAGAATTTTGAGCGCATGGAGTGAGGTTTTTTAGGATGATAAAATAAGATGTGAAGATTATTCTGGCTTCTTCATCGGTCTGGCGTAAACAGGTAATGGAATCATTGGGATTGGCGTTTGAGGTGATTGAAAGCGGGCTTGACGAGGAGCCGGTGAAAAAAAGCGCCAAAAATCCCCGGGAATTAGTTTTGAAACTGGCTTGGCTTAAAGCCGAAAAGGTCCGGCGGCTAATAAGGAATAAAAATAAACCATATTTAATTATTGCCGCCGACAGCGTGGCCTATTTAAAATCTGGTCAAAACTGGCGGTTGTTTGACAAACCTAAAAATCGTCAGCAGGCTAAGCTGATGTTAACAACTTTAAGAGGGAAAAAACATCATTTTATTACCGGTTTGGTGGCGGTTGATCACCAGGGGAGGAGTTTGTCTGACGTTTGTCTTTCCCGTGTGGTTTTGAGGAATTTTTCCAGCGAAGTTTTGGCAAAGTTCTTGGTCAGTAACGGCTGGCAGGGGAAAGCAGGCGGCTATGATGTTATCCATCAACAATTGGTTATCAGCTACAGCGGCAGTTATAGCAATATCTGCGGTTTACCCAAAGAAAAACTAATCCCGATGCTGAAAAAGTTTGGCATTAACGTAGAAAGGAAAAAGGGAGAAATGGAGGTAAAAAAATCAAAGTGAACAGAGGGAAAGTACAATAAAAAGCAGCACGTGCGGCGCTATATTGTACTATTGGGTTTTACACTTTAGGTTCTGGGTCATTATTAAAACCACTTAAAATCTCTTATCAAGAAAGATAAAATATAAAATAGAAGAAAGAGAGGAAAGGATATGAGAGAAGAAATGCAAAATTCCAAAAAAATAGGTCTTTGGTTTAAAAATCAAACGCTTAATTTGTTGTTTGTGGTTGGGGTGATTATGCTGATTTTAGTTTTTGGGTTTTGGTGGCTGTTCAATAAAAATCACGCTGTGATTTTTCTTTCGCCGCTGGTTACTACGCGGGAGGTTAGTAAAGAGAAACTTTTGGAAAAATATACCTATGAAAACCTGAAAAAGCGGGGCGGCAGGCCAAGCGAGGTTAAATTGGAAAGGATTTTGAAGGAGGAAACCGAGTTTACCGCCTGGTTATTTTCCTATCAATCCGAGGGTCGCAAAATCACCGGCTTGGCTCATTTACCGAAAACCGAAGGCAAATCACCGGTGGTGGTGATGGTTCGTGGCTATGTCGAACCGGCTGAGTATAAAACGGGCATAGGGACGCGGCCAGCCGGTGAATATTATGCCAAGCGTGGTTATCTTACTTTAGCGCCGGACTTCCTTGGTTACGGCGAATCAGACATGCCACCCACGAGCAATATCTGGGAGGAGCGGTTTTTAAGACTGCCGGCAGTTATGGATTTACTTGCCTCCATTCCCAACCTGCCTGTGGCTGATCCGGCGCGAGTTTTCTTATGGGGTCATTCCAACGGCGCTATGATTGTCCTTTCGGTGCTTGAGCTTACTGGCAAGGCCTATCCGGCTACCCTCTGGGCGCCGATGAGCCAGTATTTTCCCTACGATGTTCTTTACTACACCTATGAAGCCGAAGATGGCGGTAAAAGTTTGCGCAAGGCGCTGGCAGAATTTGAAAAAGATTACGATACCGACGCTTATAATTATAAAAACTATCTTGAGTGGCTGGACACTCATTTACAAATTCATCAAGGCACAGCCGACCCTTATATTCCTTTAAACTGGACAGAAACTTTGGTAAACCAGTTAAAAGCGCAAGGGGTAAAGGTAAACTATTATCTTTATCCGGCAGCCAATCATAACCTTCAACCCGGTTGGGAAACAGTCGTGGCAAGAGATTTGAATTTTTTTAAGCAATTTTAAATTTTTAGAAATTTTATGGCAAAAAAAATTACCACGGTTTTGGCATTTTTTAAAATTACCCTTAAGGAGACTTTTACCTATCGAGGGGTTTTACTTCTTTGGCTCTTGGGGTGGTTGTTAAGCTTTTTGACGATGTATTTTTTGTGGCAGACCTCGGCTGTTAACGGCAGAGTCGGCAGCTTTAGCCTCAATGAACTGATTTCTTATTATTTTATCGGCGTCTGCGTCGTGGTCCTTTGCGGCTGGTATCCTTTTTATGCCATTCACGAAATGATTAAAAATGGTTCGGTGGTGCACTTTTTACTTAAACCCGTGGATTTTTTCTGGTATGCTTTGGGTTTTGAACTGGGATGGCACAGCGTGAACACTCTGCTTTATCTTGGTTTTTTAAGTTTAATCATCTTTTTCCTTAAAAATCAGCTTGTTTTTAACTTGTTTTGGTGGCAATTGCCCAGTTTTCTTTTAAGTTTGGCGATGGCGGCTTTAATTAGTCTGGAGGTTAATTTAATTTTAGCCTCAGCCACCTTTTGGTTAACGAAATCAGAAGGCTTGGGAAGTCTTTTTTGGATGGCGATTTTTCTCTTGGGCGGTCAGGCTGTACCCTTAGATTTTTTCCCTCAGCGCTGGCAGGCTTTAGTGGCGGTTTTACCTTTTCGTTTTATGTATTCTCTGCCTTTGGAAGTTTATTTAAACAGGGGAGTAATTTTAGGTCTGCCGCTTTCTTTGTTGCTGGGGTTTTTCTGGATAATCGCTCTTTACTTAATTTTTAAGTTTTCTTGGCGGAAAGGCTGCCAGGTCTACACCGCCTTTGGTCAATGAGATTAAAACGTTATCTTAAACTTTGGCTAGCTTTTTTTCGTTACAACCTGCAAGTGCTTTTTGAGTTTCGGGGAGAATTTTTATTTTGGACTATTAATATTTTTCTTTGGCTGGCAATTGGCTTTCTGGCTTTGGAGTTAATTTTTGGTCAAATTGAAACCATTGCCGGCTGGTCTAAAAATGAAGTCTATTTGGTTTTTTTTATTGCCTCTCTTTTTAGCGACCTTTTTTGGACCTTTTTCTTTATCAACTTAAACGTTTTTTCCCACTTGATCCGCCTTGGCCATCTGGATTATATCTTGCTTAAACCAGTTAATCAGCGCTTTTTACTTTCTTTCAAATATTTTGATTTTGATCATTTGTTAAGGATGGTTTTTTTAAGTTATCTTATTTATCGTTATACCATTTTAACCAGCGGCCAGCTAGTTTTTCTTAATTTTTTTCTTTTTCTTTTACTTTTTTTCTGCGGAGTAATCATTTTCTATAGTCTTTTTTTTGCGCTTACCTTGCTTAATATTTGGTTTGTTAACCTTTCCAATCTTTTGGATTTTTTTCAGGAAATCCGTGAGTTGGGTGCCAAACCGATTTATATCTTTAAAAATTTTTGGTTTTATCTTTTTTCTTTAATTGTGCCAGTGGGTTATATTGCTACTTTTCCGGCTCAGGCTTTAATGGGTAAGATTGAAATTTGGCAAGTGGCAGCCGCGCCAATTTTAGCCGTTGTCTTTTTTATCCTTTCGGATAAATTCTTTCATTTTGCCTTAAAGCACTACAGCTCCGCTTCCAGTTAACCAATTTAAGAGGGGTGCCACGAGTCGGAGTCGAACCGACACGGAGGGGTTACCTCCACAGGTTTTTGAGACCTGCGCGTCTACCAATTCCGCCATCGTGGCTCTTTTTAAAGCTTCATAACTTACTCAACTTAACTATTTAATTATAACAAAACAAAATTTAGCCTAAAAATTACTAATTTGCCAGCAAACCAGCTTTTTTGCTTTGAAATTTTTAAATAATGAATCCTTAAGAGAAAAAAAGATAAAGACAAAAGAAAATAAGAAGAAGTTGCGTGGCAAGTCCGCCATAGAAACTGCCATTGTGTTGGTGGCGATGCTGAAAATCCACATAACGCTCAAGCCAGCGATTTTTAAAGCCCAAAAAGTAATAAGGAATTTCAATGGTATCAGGCAGGGTAGCCAAAAAAATCGCCCCGGCAAAAAGGGCGATTACCCAAGGTTCTGTCCAAAACTTAACAAGAATGTAGGCACAAAAAAAGAGGGCAAGTGAGCCATCGATGAGAATCACGATCAGCGAACTTAGCCTAAACTTTTTTTTCTTTTTAAATTCTGTATATAAGTGAGGGTTCCAGTGGAGCACATAAAAATCCAGCAAAAAATGAGAAATAAAAGCCAGCGGTAGAGCCAACCACGGAGAAGGAATAAATTTAACAATCACGGCGGCAGCCAAAGTATGAGGGAAGGTTAACATATATAATAAATATACAAAAAACCATTATAGCAATAAAGATTAACTTACGTCAATAGCGATTCCTTAAGTTGCCGGCCCTGCTTGAGTTTTTGAGTCCAAGTTGCTTTTAAAGCTTTGTTTGAAGCCGGCAAAGAGTTAAGTTATAATAAAATATAAATTTTCTTAAAAACCAATGTTGCCTACTTTATTACAAATTGGACCTTTAACTTTAAGTTCTTTGGGATTTTTTCTTTTTTTAGCCTTTTTGACTGGCGCTTTTTTTATTTGGCAGAAGGGTAGGGAAGAAAATTTTGACAGTGAACCTTTAATGGACAGTGTTTTTCTCACGACGCTGGCCGCCTTTCTTGGCGCGCGATTTTTATTTTTGGTTTTTACTAGTCCTCCAAAACTTTTTTGGTTTTTTAATTTTTTTAAACATCCGGGGTTTTCTTATTTTGGTGCCCTGTTGGCTGGTTTGGGTTTTTTGCTTTTTTTCTGCCAAAAACAACGCTGGCAGTTCTTTAGACTGATGGAGATTTATGTTTTCGGAGTGGTACCGGCCCAGATTTTCGTGCGGCTAGGAAATTTTTTAGACGGCAGTTTTACCGGCAAAGAAAGTTTTCTGCCTTGGGCGCTTAAATTTCCGGGACAAGAAAAAGCGGTTCACCCCCTGGCCTTATATGAAATTATTTTCCTTACCCTTCTTTACTGGTTGCTTAAAAAGATGGAGAGGCAGTATCGGTTTTTGAGTTGGTATAAGGGTAAAAGGAATGAGGCTCAGCCAGGTTTTTTGTTGCTTCTTTATTTACTGGGTTATGGTATCTTTCGTTTCCTACTTGAATTTGCTAAGACTTCTTCGTTATACTTAAAAGGTTTAGCTTGGGAACAATGGCTGGCGTTAGGTTTAATTTTAGCCAGTTTTCTTATTTTTTATGAGCGAACGGGTAGGAGCGGTGAAGAAATCAAAAGTTTTGGCTGGATGCTGTGGCAGAAACTTATTTTACGCAAAAATCAGGAAAAATTAGAAATTTTAAAGCCGGTTTTTAGTCCAAGACCGCGGCCAAAAAAGAAAACCGCAGCCTTTCATCTTAAAGCCGGTATGGAGGCCAAAAGGTAAATAAAATGACTATTAGATTTCCCCCAAAACTTTTAAAACCATTGGAGATTTTTTTAAGACAAAGAGAAAAAAAATTAAGAGATCAAAAAAGAGATCTGGAAAAAGAAGATCCTTATAACGATACCAGTCGTCTAAATGATAATGCCGCGGTTGATACCGAAGCTGCCGAAGAAGCTGGCCATGAACGGGTTTCCGCTCTTAAGGTAGAAATAGACAAGGCGTTGATTGAAATCCGAAAGACTTTAACGCGCATCAAAATCGGTAAATATGGCATTTGTGAGCGTTGCCACAAAATGATTGATACCGACAGGCTGGCAGTTAAACCAACGGCAACTTTGTGTATTGAATGCGAGCGGAAAAATCACAAGAAGTAGCAAAGTGGCATACATGGCTGGCTGGTTGCTGATTTTTTTCCTTATTTTTTTGGATCAATTGAGCAAGGGACTGGTTTGCCATTATCTTCCCCAATGTTGGTCTTTAAATCGAGGAATAAGTTTTGGTTGGTTTTCTGGGAGTTTTTTTTGGTGGCTGAGTTTGGGCCTGCTTTTAATTTTGCTGATGATTTATAAAAAGGAAAAATCGCTGGCTCTTAGCTTAATTCTTGCCGGCGGCTGGGCTAATTTTTTAGATAGAATAATAAGGGGAGGTGTGGTTGACTGGTTGCGTTTACCGTTTTTTCCGTGGAGTTTTAATCTGGCTGATTTTTTGATTAGCCTGGGGGTGATTTGTTTAATTGTCAGCTTAAAAAAGTCAACTAATTAAGCCTAATTTGATATTTAAAAATGCGCAAACAACACAACCCAAAAATTATTTTTGAGGATGATCAAGTTTTGGTAATAGAAAAACCTGCGGGCTTAGTGGTAAATCGGGCAGCGACGGTCAAAGAAAAAACTTTACAGGACTGGCTAGCTCAGCGGCTTCAATTTTTTACCAGCGAAAATGAAAGTAAAGAAAATAAAGAATTCAGAAAGCGCACCGGTTTGGTTCATCGTTTAGACAAAGAGACTTCAGGTTTAATGGTGGTGGCTAAAACAGTCGCCGCTTATGAATTTCTGGTGAAGCAATTTAAAGAAAGAAAAGTGCTCAAAAAATATTTAGCCCTGGTTCATGGCCGTTTGAAGCCCTTGACTGGTGATATTCAGGCGCCCATTAAAAGGCATCCTCGGAATCGGTTTCGCTTTGGCGTCTTTGTCGATGGTCGGCCAGCCATTACTCATTATCAAGTTCTGGCTTACTATGAACATCCGAAAGAAAAGAATAAAAGTAAACGCTATTATTCCTTGGTTGAAGTGGTACCAAAAACCGGGCGAACACACCAAATCCGTGTTCACTTTTCTCACCTGCATTACCCGGTAGTAAGCGACAGGCTTTATGCCGGTCGGAAAACCAGTCGGCAGGATCGAGGTTGGTGTCCGCGGCTTTTTCTTCATGCTGCCTATCTTGAATTTACCCATGTCACCAGCGGCAAAAAGTTAAAATTTGTTTCAAAATTACCGGCGGCTTTGGCCTTGGCGCTTTCTTCCCGAAAACTATTTAAAAATTTTTCATCGCCGGCCAGCGAGGGAGAGTTAACTTATGACCATAAATAAAAAATCACCACGTTGGTTAAAAGAGCAGATTGAGCGAAGGAAACAGCTTCGGCGCCGTTTTTACCGATTTTTTTTCCTCTTTCTTATGTTCCTGTTTTTAATTTTGGGCAGTTTTAAGCTCTGGCGTTTTTTGCAGCAGAGCGTTTGGGATGGCAAAAATAATTTTAATTTTGTGTTATGGTGTGAGAATCAATTTTATGTGGTTTCTTATCGTTCAGGCACAGAAGAGATTAACCTTCTTGAGGTTTCACCGGAAACCTATTTGCCTTTAGCCAAGGGCTTTGGCGAATATCGCGCCAGTGCCATTTGGCAACTGGGCCAGACAGAAAAATTTGGCGGCGGTCAATTACTCGCCTTATCCACGCAATATTTTTTGGGTGTTCCCATTCAGGGGTGGGGGAGAATCAAGACGAAAATCAGCAAGAAAAATTTATGGTTTTTAACCGCTAAATTATTATTCACCAAAGAAAAAAATCTCCATCCTTGGGATTTGTTAAGATTTTTGTTTAAAATTCAGCGGTTGGCGATGACCAAAACTAACTTTTACAGTTTAGATAAAACCCGGGCCGGAGAAGAAATTGAACTGCCTGACGGTCAACGTGCTTTTAAAATTAAAGCGGCCTTTTTGGATAATTTAGTGAAAGATCTTTATAAAGACGCGGCAGTTTTAGATGAGGGCATTATTTGGGCGGTGATTAACCAAAGCCAACACACAGGCTTGGCGAGGCAAGTGGCGAGATTGATAGATAACCTTGGGGGCGAAGTCACGGCTTTTTATGAAAAACCTTTAAGGGTTGCCGAAGGGATTTATTGCGGTCAGCCTCTTCTCTGTCAGACTTATACCGTGAGACTCTTAAGCCGCAGTTTAAATCTTCCTTTAAAATGGGAAACTTTGTCTGAAAGCCGGGCCGAAGCGGTGATTGTCGTTGGTGAAAATTATTGGCAGTTTTTTCATCAAAAATGAGAATTTTACTCTTCAAAAGAATCCTCTTCAACTTCTTCAACTTCTTCTAAGTGAGGATTTTTTTCTGGCAAAATCTCTACCGGCAGGAAAGTTTGGTATTCATCATTAAGATTTTTTTGCGGAAATGAAGGGATTTGTAAATTACGCTTGCTTCTTTTGACTTCGCGGATAAAAATTTGGAGTTTTTCTTTATCAACCACACGGATATAAGCTTCATACTTATTGCCCGTTCGACAAAGTTTGATAAGGCGAAAGGCTAAATCATCAGGTAAACGTCCTAAGTATCTGCCGTTTTTAGTAACAGTGATCGAATTTGGATTAATCATTAATTCTACTGGTTCGCCTACCTCCAGAGTGGCTAATTTTTTCTCGTCAGTGACCCGCACCAACCAGACACTTTTGGTTTTACCGGGTTCTTCCAAAAAGAGAGCCGTGGGCGTCCAGAAGTTTTTGGCAAGATTACCATTTTTAAAGTTTTTAAGTCTTGTTAAATTCCGTTTGGCAATCGGATTATATCTGTCTTCTTTAAGGACTTGCCGATAATATTTTTTAGCTAAGCTGATTTTATTGAGATAGGTATAAGCTTTAGCCAAGCGGAGGCGGGCGTTGATATCTTTAGGTTCAAGTTTTAAGATTTCAAGATTGGTGTTAACCGCTGTCTCCCATTGACCATGAATGGCTGCTTGAATGGCTTTTTGATTAAGCAGGGCAAGGTCAGACATTTTGATTAATCAAGAATACTCACTCCCAAAGTAATTGTCAATATGTTAAAATTAAATTGATGTCTGGACATTCTCATGCCGCCACGATTAGACGAGATAAAGAAGCGACCGATGCCAAAAAGGGAGCCGCTTTTTCTAAAATCGGTCGTTTAATTACTGTTGCCGTCAAGGAAAGCGGCGGGATTGCCGACCCGGATAAAAATGCCAAGCTCAAACTCGCTTTGGAAAAAGCAAAAGAGGTAAATATGCCTAAAGACAATATCGAACGGGCAATAGAGCGGGGTTTGGGAAAAACCGGCGGTGCAGCCCTGGAAAGTATTACTTACGAAGGTTACGGCCCGGCGGGAACAGCTTTTGTGGTGGAGTGTATTACCGATAACCGTAATCGTACCGGTGCCGAAATTAAAAACTTATTCACGCAAGCTGGGGGTAACCTTGCAGAACCAGGAGCCGCCAGTCATTTTTTTGAGAGAAAAGGCTTGATTAAGGTTATGAAAGAAGTCGGGGTAGAAGAGCAGATGTTAAAACTGATTGATTTTGGAGCTGAAGATATTCAGGAAGCAGGGGATTGTCTTGAAGTTTTTGTGTCTCTTAACCTCTTGGATGAATTAAAGAAAAAAATTACGGCAGCGCAATTTAAAATTCAAAGCAGCGAGATGATTTTACGGCCAAAGACAAAACTTTCACTTTCGGAAACTGAGTTAGAGAAGGTGAGTAAGTTTCAGCAAAGACTTTTAAACCACGATGATGTCCAGAAGGTGTTCATCAACCTTTAAGGGCTAAAAGAGCCACTATGCTTTGGACCAAACGAGCTCATTTTATTTTAACGGCATTGGTTTTGAGTTTAGGCCTTTTGGCGATCCAACTGGTGACTTATAGTTGGCGCTATCAGGCAATTTTGGTTTTAAGCTTTTTGACTTATATTCTTTCCGCTTGGGTTTTATATGAAGAACTGAGTGATGTCAAGTGGCTGACTTGTTTAATTTTGCCTTGCGCTTATACCGCCGGCGTTGCCCTGTTTTATTTTTTATTACCAGAGAGGATTCTTAGCAGAGTGGCAATTTTAATCGCTTTCGGTATTGGGATGTATGCGATTCTGCTTACCGAAAACATTTTCAGTATCGCTGCAGTAAAAACCATTCAGTTGTTGAGGGCTGCGCAAGCGGTAAGTTTGCTGATGAGTTTGATTACTGCTTTTTTTCTTTATGACACCATTTTTTCTTTTAAATTTCAATTAATTTTTAATTTTCTTTTTGTTTTTCTGGTTTCCTTGCCTTTATTTTTCCAAGCATTTTGGACGGTTACTTTAACAAAAACTATTGATAAATCAATTTTAATTTACTCATCAGCATTGAGTTTTTTAACAGGAGAGTTGGCTTTGGTTTTGAGTTTTTGGCCCCTGCCCATCTTACTCAGCTCGCTTTTTATCGTGGCTTTTTTTTATATCACCGTGAGTCTTATTCAACATCAGCTTACCGGAAGACTTTTTGCCAAGACCTATCAAGAATATTTGCAAATTGCAGTCGTGGTTTTAATTGTTGTTTATTTTATGGCGAGTTGGGGAGGCTCTTAAAAATTTTGAGCGCGGTTTTCACGAAAGAGCAGGGAAGTTTTCACGATTTATCAGTCTAAAATTGATGATGCTAAAATTATATGAACTTCATTCTTGGTAACTGACTTTGGCTTTTTTTCGGTTTTATCATTGATATATTTTGATATAGTTTACTTTAAATAATTTATAGAGTTGGTCCTGCTTCCCAGAGGAGAGCTTTGTCTTACTACATATTTTCTATGTTTTTAACTGTGGAAAAACTGACCTTTCGGGAGGGAGATAAAATAAATAAAAAATAATAAATAAAAATAAGACTAAATTTAAAATTTTAAAAAACTCAACACGAGCAAATTTTGAATTTTATTTTTTTCCCGGTTTAAAATTTTAAACTTCTCTTTCGTGGAGAGAAGCCTAAATTATAATTTCGCACAATATACCTTTTACGACATAGTTTGGGAAAAATGAGAGAGAAGAGGTTTGGTTGCTTGATTTTATTTTTAAAACCTTGACTGAAAAAATTTTTTCGCAAAGATTTAAGTGTTTTTGAAACTTAGTTATCCTCTTTCCGTAAGGGCCGGACTTAAACCGGTTTTTAATTTGACTTTATTAAATAAAACCTGAATTTAACAACCTGCGAAGCTTTTTATTTTGCTCTGGCTTTTTTATATTTTACTTTATGTTCCAGTATATATTTTTATAGTTTAAAATCAAATCGCCCCGCAAATCGGCGCTAGTGAAGAATAACAGAGAAAAATTAACTCAAAATCTCTTTGGTTAATCGCGGTTTTAGACTTTTGGTTAGGTGGGTTTTCAGTTTAAATTTGCCGTTTTTACCAAAGGTGTTAAGATCACATCACCTCCAAGGTGATAATCCCTTGGCACCTTTGGTAGCTCATGATTAAAAAGGATGTGAGCTTAAGGAGATGTGCTTTTTTAATTCGTGGTGTGGCTTTTTCCAAGTTTCCAAAGTTGTTAGCTTTATTAATTAGTCGCACAATCTTGACTTGTCTTAGTTAAAGGCCTTATACTAGATTTAGTGTTTTTAATTTTAAGCTAACCCTAAATTTAGCCGAAATTATAAGAGAAGAAAAATTAATAAAAACCTGAATAAAATCAACTTGATATATCAATAAGAAAAAGCCGATGACTTTATTTGGCAGTTTTAAAACTTGATTGCTAAATAAAAACGAATTATTTACGAAAAATTTAGAGAGAAAGATGAAAAAAAATAAAATTACAAAAATTAGACAGAAGCTTAATCAGTATTTGGAATATCTTGAGTTAGCGCGTAATGTTTCTTCCTATACCATCCGTAATTATAAACATTATCTTGAGGATTTTGCTTTATGGATCAATCAAAAATATGGAGATGTAGCCTTGGCGAAAATTGATAGCGAAAAAATTCGCCAATATCGGTTACATCTCCGTCGCTATCTTAACCCGCAGGGATTACCGCTCAAGCGGGTGACCCAAAGCTATTATTTAATTGCCCTGCGTTCCTTTTTAAAATGGCTCATTAGGAACGATGAACCTGTAATTGCTCCTGAAAAAATTGAATTGCCCAAAAGCGAAAGTCGATCCTTAAAATTTTTGACGCGTCAACAGATAGAACAGTTACTTGCTCAACCCAAAATTAGCAAGTTGCAAGGTTTGCGAGATAAGGCTATTTTGGAAGTGCTTTTTTCTACGGGATTGCGGGTCTCGGAACTGGTGAAACTTAATCGTGATCAGATTAATTTTGAATCTTGTGAGTTTGGCGTGATTGGCAAGGGCCAAAAACCGCGCGTGGTTTTCCTTTCAGAAAGGGCAGCCTACTGGTTAAAGAAATACCTTAGTCAAAGAAAAGACCACTCCCCTGCTCTCTTTATCAATCATCACTTTAAAAGCAAAGAAAAAATTCTTTCTAAAAATGAATTAGAAAGATTGAGACTCTCTGTGCGTTCGGTTCAACGTTTAGTGGACCGTTACTGCCGAAGCGCCAAATTACCCATAAAAATTTCTCCTCATGGTTTACGTCATTCTTTTGCCACGGATTTACTGGCCGCGGGCGCTGATTTGCGTTCGGTTCAAGAGATGCTTGGCCATAAAAACTTGGTGACCACCCAAATTTATACTCATGTGACCAACCGCCAACTTAAGGAAGTCCACCGTAAATTTCATTCAGGCAATCGCTAGAGTTGTGTGTTCAAAGAATAGGTTATTCACCGACTTTTAACACCTCGGCGTTGATATTCTCAAGCCACCCTTCGGCTCTCTACTTATTACTTATTTTTCCGCACGTGCGTAATTTTAAGAATTTTTAGTGATAGCAAATTTGTTGTACAAATGATAGGCTTTCTCCCCTAGCCAATCGTCGGGCAGAAGCGGCCAAGGCAGTTGCGGATCGTTTTGAAGAATTGAAAGAAAGCTAAAGTTGGCGGACAACTGGTTGTTCTTATCTTGATGATTCATTTTCTGGAAGCGTTTGATAAATTCTTGATAGTCGTAATTTAAGTCGGCTAAATTATACACCTCTTCCAGTAAACTTTTTATATCCTTCTCGCCAACGCTGCCATCTGGTCCCAAATCAGAGATCAAAATTTGGCCGGGAATTTTTTGTTCTTCAATAAAAGTTTTTATCAGTTTTTTAGGGTTATAGCAAGTTAACCAAACACTGTGTTGCAAAGGAGCGCATTTTAATTTTTTTAAAAACTCTCGGAAGACGTCGCGTTTGCCTGCCGGCTTATTGGGAATATCATAACTAATCAGATAGATTCGGCCGTCCCAGGTTCTTTTGTGATTATAAACAGGTAAAAAATTATTTAGCCGTTGTTGTCCTTCCTTGGTAATTTTATCAGCGGTGATTAATTCCGTCTTTAAATTTTTAATCAAGCCTTTACGTTTTAAATCCCATACCGCTTTTTTTAAAGACCGATAATTAATTTTTGCCAAAGTTTCACTGGCAAACCCAAGTCCCTTATTAGTGGCTTCTTTTTTACCACCAAGAGTGGTACCAAAACCTACACCAAAATAAATCAAGAATAAACTTAAATCGGTAAGATTGGCAATTAGTCCTTCAGTGATCCTTAATATCTCTTTTGTTAGTTCTGCGTTTTTAGCCATATTATTACATAAACTACTTGCACGTGCTGAATTTTATTGTATTAAGTTTATAAAATATCTACGAACTTATAATACAATAAATCGATAGCACGCGTAAGAAAATATTGTATTAAAAGGTGAGGTTTTTTATTTACCTTTGGGAGATAGTTTTTCTGACGCGGAGAAGATTTCTTAAACTTTGAGAAAAATGACGGCTGAACCAGTCAATAAGCCAGCGGCAGCCAGGGGATCTCGTGCATAAATAGTGACCGCGCCTGCCTCTTCCCTTAGGTTTTGCAGTTCTTGGTTATAGCTTGTTTGAGGGCGAGAATCTTTTGTGGCATTTAATTGTTTCCGGAGCGGTTCATCCATAATTATTTGTTGCGCGGCTTCCACCGATAGTTTACCAAATGCTACGCCGCTACCCAAGGTCGCTGCAAACCAGCCTAAAAACTCTCGCCGGCTATAACGAGGGGGTGTTTCCTGTTGTTCTACCGTAAGGCATAATTATATAAACTCTTTATTTTACTTTTTCAAACAGGTTACCGCCGCTACCGAGTCGGAATGGTCGGTAAAGCGCATCAAGATGACGCCCTGCGTGTTGCGGCCCAAGACTTTAATATTACGGAGAGGCAGACGAATAACCTGTGCCTTGCGGCTGGTAATCACTACTTGATCTGTATTTTCATCTACCAGTTCGGCGCAGACAATCGGTCCGGTTTTTTCTGAGACTCGGGCGACTTTTACGCCGATGCCGCCTCTTTTTTGTAAAGGAAAGTCAGCAATTGGTGTGCGTTTACCGATACCCTTTTGGGTGATCACCAAAATTTGGGAGAAATGGCGGACTTTTTTATCACCCAATTTTTCCTTGGGCGCGATTACTTCGGCGCTTACGACCCAATTTTGCGGCTTAAGAAGAATACCCCTGACGCCTTTGGCCGGCCGGCCCATTGGCCGGACATCGGCTTCTTTAAAACGAATCCCCTTGCCGGCACTGGAAATAATTAAAACTTCATTTTTTCCTTCAGTTAACTGGGCCTTAATTAAAGCGTCATCTTCGGCCATTTTAATGGCAATGATGCCGCTTTGGCGGATGTTGGCAAATTCACTTAAGGCGGTTTTCTTAACCTCCCCTTTCCTGGTAAAGAGCATAATATATTGCTCTTTGTTTTCATTTTGTAACTGTTTGAGGGTTAAGATAGATTGGATTTTTTCTTCTTGTTCGATATTAATGAGATTGATAATTGCTTGACCTTTGGCCAATCTGCCGCCTTCGGGTAATTCATAAACTTTTTGCCGATAAACCTTGCCTTTATTGGTGAAAAATAAAATGGTGTCATGAGTATTGGCGGTTAAAAGACTGATGATTTCGTCTTCTTCTTTCGTGGTCATGCCCATGACGCCCTTGCCTCCCCTTCTTTGAATTCGGTAAACCGCCGGATCCATGCGCTTGATATAACCACCTTTGGTGATTGTTACCAGACAGTCTTTTGCCGGAATTAAATCTTCCTCGCTAAATTCCTCCAGCGCCATTTTAAAAACGCGGGTGCGGCGGGCGTCGGCATATTTTTTGGCAAGTTCTGTTAATTCAGCGTCAATTACGGCTAAGACTTTGCTTGGATGACTAAGAAGCTCAAGCAGTGAATCGATTGTTTTTTTGATCGCGGCGTATTCTTCCTCAATTTTCTGTCGTTCTAAGGCTGCCAGCCGGCGCAGCTGCATATCTAAAATTGCCGTTGCCTGAATTTCCGTGAGTTTGAACTTTTTCATTAAATTAACTTTGGCACTTTCCGCATCTTGGGAGCGTTTGATGGTTTCAATGACGGCGTCTAAATTTTTAAGGGCGATCATCAAGCCCTCAAGAATATGTGCACGCAGCTTGGCTTCTTTAAGTTCAAACTGGCTGCGTTTGACAATCACCAGCTGGCGGTGTTTTAGATACTCTTCAAGAATGCTTTTTAAAGATAAAAGTTGGGGCGTGTTGTCGACCAAAGCCACCATATTGGCAGGAAAAGTGGTTTGCAGTTGCGTATGAGCGTAAAGATTGTTCAAAACTGCCTTTGGCTTGGCGTCCTTTTTCAGCTCGACCACAATCTGCATGCCATGGCGGTCAGATTCATCACGCAGGTCAGCGATACCCTTAAGGCGCTTGCTTTTTGCTAATTCAGCAATTTTGGCCACCAGATTAGCTTTGTTTACCTGATAAGGTAGTTCGTGAATAAGGATTTGGAAACGGCCGTTTTTAGCTTCCACAATTTTTGCCAAGCCGCGGACGGTAATTTTGCCCCGGCCGGTTTTATAGACTTGAACAATCTGCTGCCAGTTATAAATGGCGCCGCCGGTGGGAAAATCCGGGCCTTTAAGGTGTTCAAGCAATTCTTCGGTGGTGATCTCACTTTGAAAATGACCGGTAAGTTCGCTTGCCGGTACGGTTTCTAAGGCTGGAGCGTTGGTGGCTTTAAAGGAAGAAGTGACGTTGCCCTTTTTGATCATGGCTTTAAGGGCGGCAACTACCTCGCCAAGATTGTGAGGCGGGATTTTGGTAGCCATACCCACGGCAATTCCCTCGGAACCCATGAGTAAAAGATTGGGTAATTTAGCGGGTAAAACCGTGGGTTCAAGCGTCGAGCCGTCAAAGTTTGGCACAAAGTCAACCGTTTTTTTCTCAAGGTCGTTTAAAAGTTCACTGGTGATGGCGGCTAAGCGAGCCTCAGTATAACGCATCGCTGCGGGTGAGTCACCGTCAATCGAACCAAAATTGCCCTGTCCGTCAATGAGCGGATAGCGCATTGAGAAATCTTGGGCGAGCCGCACCAAGGCATCATAAACAGCCATGTCGCCATGAGGGTGATATTTACCCAAAACCTCACCGACAATCCGAGCACATTTCTTGTAGGGACTGGTATGGCCGAGGCCCATGTTTTTCATGGCGTAAAGAATGCGGCGATGTACCGGTTTGAGGCCGTCGCGCACGTCAGGCAAAGCTCGGGCGACGATGACACTCATGGCATAGTCCAAATAGGACTTTTGTAATTCCTGAGTAATCTCAACCGGTTGAACTTTGCCAATATTATTCATAAACGAGCCTCACTTTTTTAACTGAGAAAGACGGCGATCAACAAAGCGACGATATTAATAATTTTAATCATCGGATTGATGGCTGGGCCGGCGGTGTCTTTATAGGCATCACCAACGGTGTCACCGGTAACCGCGGCTTGGTGGGCAAAAGATTTTTTACCCCCAAAATGGCCGTCTTCAATATACTTTTTGGCATTGTCCCAAGCGGCGCCGCCGGTGGTCATGGAAATAGCCACAAAGAGACCGGTAATAATGGTGCCCATCAGCAGGCCGCCTAAAGCTTTGGCGCCTAAGGTAAAACCAACGACGAGGGGGGCCACTACTGGCAATAAAGCCGGAATGACCATTTGTTTTAAGGCTGCTTGGGTGACAAGGTCAACACAAGTGGCATAGTCCGGTTTGGCTTTGCCTGACATGATGCCTTTGATTTCCCGAAACTGTCGCCGCACTTCTTGAACCACCGCTTGGCCGGCTTTACCTACGGCTTCCATGGCAAAGGCGGCAAAAAAATAGGGAAGCGCCGCGCCTAAAAACAAACCGCTGAGAACATAAGGATCGTTAAGGAGGAAAATTGGGTTGTTGCCACTGCCGAGTTCTTGAGTATAAGCGACAAACAGGACCAAGGCCGACATCCCTGCCGACGCAATGGCGTAGCCTTTGGTGATCGCCTTGGTGGTATTGCCGACGGCATCTAAGGCGTCGGTGACTCTGCGTACCGCTTCAGGTTGATTGGTCATTTCCGCAATGCCGCCGGCATTATCGGTAATTGGGCCGAAAGAATCGATGGCCACGATGATGCCCGTAAGAGAAAGCATACTGATGGCGGCCACACCAATGCCGTAAATACCTACGAGAAGATAGGCAAAAAGCATGGCGGCCAAAATTAACAGTACCGGCGCCAGCGTTGACTTCATGCTTAAGGCGAGTCCGGCAATGACATTGGTACCGTGGCCGGTTTGGGAAGCCTGCGCGAGCTGACGAACCGGCCCATAATTTTTAGAAGTAAAAAATTCGGTGATGATCACCATGCCAACAGTCACGAGTAAACCCAAGAGAGTGCAAAGATAAATATTGATTGATGCGATGTTTAAATCTTTCATCAGGTTTTGGGTGATTGGATAAAAAAGCAAAGCCGCGACCATCACCGCTGCCGCCAAACCTTTATATAAAGCCGGCATGATTTTTTGTTTGGCGCCAAGTCTGACAAAAAAGGTGCCGCCAATTGAAGCAATGATGGCGATCGCGCCTAAAATTAAGGGATAAAGAAGCACGCCGGTTTTCGGTCCAAAAGTCAAATAACCCAAAAGCATCACGGCTACCGCTGTTGCCACATAAGTCTCAAATAAATCTGCCGCCATGCCGGCACAGTCACCAACATTGTCACCCACCAAATCGGCAATTACTCCCGGATTGCGTGGATCGTCTTCGGGGATACCTTTTTCAATTTTACCTACCATGTCGGTACCCACGTCTGCCCCTTTGGTGTAAATGCCACCGCCAAGTCTGGCAAAAACGGAAATCAAGCTGCCGCCAAAGCCCAAACCCACCATCGCGCGCAAGACTGCTGCAGAGGCAAGTTTTACACCTTCAGTTAAAAAGGCGTAAAAACCGGCGGTGACCAAAAGACCTAAACCAACTACCAGCAAGCCGGTGACGCTGCCGCCTTTAAAGGCCAGGTCAAGTGCCGGCGCTAAACCCTTTTTGGCCGCTTGCGCCGTGCGGCTGTTGCTGCGGATGGCGGTATTCATACCAATAAAACCGGCACTCGCGGAAGCAAGGCCGCCAAGAGCAAAACCCAAGGCGGTGTAAAAACCTAAAAACTTAAACATAGCGCCAAAGATGATTAAAGCCAGCAGCGCCACCACCTGATATTGACGGCGCAAATAGGCAGAAGAACCCTGAGCGATGGCCTTGGCGATAGTTTGCATTTTCGCGTCACCCTCCGGCCGGGCCAAAACCAACTTTATCAGCGTCAAAGCCCAGCCAATTGCCAAAATGCCGCAAAAAATAGGAAAGCTTAAAGAATAAAAAATAGTTGTTTGCATAACTTTCCTCCTTGTTTAAAATTAAATATCCAAAGTTGCCAATTTAGCATGGGTTTGGATGAACTTACGGCGAGGGGCCACCTCTTCTCCCATGAGCATGGAAAAAGCCTGTTCAGCTTGGGCGGCGTCTTCAATGGTTACCTGTTTTAAAATCCGGGCTTCTGGATTCATGGTGGTCTCCCAGAGTTGTTCAGGATTCATCTCGCCTAAACCTTTATAACGCTGGATGATGACGTTTTTCTCAGTGAGATTTTTATGGCTTTCAACCAAGATTTTCTCCTTTTCTTGTTCATTGTAAGCGTACTTAACTTCTTTGGCGATTTGAATTTTGTAAAGAGGTGGTTGGGCAATATATAAATAGCCGGCTTCAATCAAAGGCTTAAAATGGCGATAAAAAAAGGTTAAAAGCAAGGTGGTAATGTGTTCGCCGTCAACGTCAGCATCGCACATGATGATGATGCGGTGATAACGGAGTTTTTTTAAATCCAGCGTTTCGGCAATACCGGTGCCAAGGGCGACAATTAAGGCTTTTAATTCTTCAAACTGGATGATTTTGTCTAAACGGGCTCTTTCGGTATTGAGAATTTTGCCGCCCAAAGGCAGAATCGCTTGAAACTTTCGATCTCTTCCTTGTTTTGAACTGCCGGCAGCCGAATCACCTTCCACAATGTACAGCTCGGCTTTGGCCGGATCGGTTTCCTGACAATCGGCCAGTTTACCCGGCAAAGTCATCCCTTCCAAAGCGCCCTTCCGGACTACAGCATCACGGGCGGCTCGGGCGGCGAGCCGGGCCTTAGCAGCCAAGAAGACCTTTTCCATAATTTTTTTGGCGGCTGCCGGGTGTTCTTCCAAAAAAATATCCAAAGCTTCTTTGGTGACGGTATAGACCGCAGACTGGGCTTCCAAATTGTTAAGTTTGGTTTTCGTTTGCGACTCAAACTGGATTTCCGAAGCCGGCATTTTTACCCAGACGACGGCGGTTAAACCCTCTTTAAGGTCTTCGCCCGTAATTTCATTTTTTTCTTCTTTAATTCCCTGTTTTTCTAAATAATCTTTAAAGGCTTTACTTAAGGCCGTGCGGAAACCAGTAAGATGAGTGCCACCGTCCTTGGTATTGATGACATTGGCAAAAGATTCAATCGTTTCCGTAAAGCCGTCATGATACTGGAGTGCCACCTCCACTTCGATTTTAATTTTATTTGCCACTGCCTTTTTAACATAAAAAATTTCATGGAGTACTTTTTTATTCTGATTGAGTTGGGCCGTGAGCGAGCGGATGCCACCGTCAAAATAAAAATTAGCCATTTCACCATTATTTTGATTCTTTAAATGAAAAAAAATTTTGGCCGCAAGATAAGCTCTTTCTCTTATTAAGTCTTTGATTTTTTTAAAATTAAAGTCAGTTTCGGAAAAAATTTTTTTATCTGGTAAAAAACTGGTGAGCGTACCTGAAGGAATTTTCAAAAGAAGTTTACTCACCTCTTCGTTAAAAAAATCTGAGAGTTGCTTAGCGCTGATTTTTTTAACCGGCGAATCTGGTTTGCCTTCTTGATAACTTTGGAAAAAATATTCCTCATGGCGTTTCACGCAGACTTTCATTTTTGCCGAAAGGGCATTAACTGCCGAAGCCCCAATTCCATGCAGCCCGCCGGAAGCTTGATAGGCTCGGTTATCAAATTTGGCGCCGGCATGAAGTTTGGTCATGGCAACCTCGAGCGCCGAAACTCCAGTTTTGTGTTTTTCCACAGGAATACCCCGACCGTCGTCCAAAACTGTTGCCGCGTCGTCTTTTTCCAGCCACACCCAGATATTTTGGGCATAACCGGCAAAAGCTTCATCGATACTATTATCAATAATTTCGATCAGAAGATGATGGAGGCCACGGCTGTCAGTAGAGCCGATATACATTCCCGGTCTTTTACGCACCGGTTCCAAGCCTTCAAGGACCTGAATTTTATCAGCAGTATAATCCGTGGTGATGAGTTTTGTCATAAATAAAAACAAAAGACCCTGAAGTCTAACAGGGATGACTTGAGCTTAAAATCTTAACTTTTTTTCTATTTTAGCAAGTCAAAGCAGGCTTATCAACCCTGTTTTTCTTCCTTTTCTTCCTCCCAACTTAAAATCAAATTTTCCATCACCAGCTTGGGATTGAGATTCTGTTGCAGTAAAATAAGCGATTTTTGCAGACCTTTGATGAGATGATGAAATTGGTTTAAGTTGGGGTGGAGACTGAGGATAGCTTTTTGACAAAATTCAATTGCCGTCTCCCTGTTTTGCAAATAAGGCTGGATTAACAGCAGCCTCTCCCCTACTCCCTTTTTAATTAGGCTTTTCAGCAGTTTGGCCATTTGGGTTAAATCTTCTTTTTTAAAAGACTTCGCGGCTTTGGCAGGCAGATGAATGAGTTGGCAGCGGGATTGGATAGTTGGCAGGAGCGCTGCCGCTGAAGCCGTCGTCAGGAAAATCAGCGTTTGGGACGGTGGCTCTTCCAAAAGCTTAAGTAAAGCATTTTGGGCAGCCAAGGTAAGTTTTTCTGCCTGAAGAATTAGAACAATTTTATAAGGATTTTGGAAAGGCTTGCGGGAAAGCTTAAGTTTTAAAGCTTTGATTTGGTCAATGCCGACAGAAAGCTGCTTCGGTTTGAGAAGAAAAAAATCAGGATTATTGATCAAATGATTCGCGGAAAAATTAGCTTCTTGGTTAAATTGACGGCAAAGGTCTAAAGCCTTTTGGTATCTTTCTTGTTCCTCGCCGCCGGTAATCAAGATGGCATGGAATAAAAGCATTAGTTGACATTTTATCAGGGCTCGTAAATAATTAAAAGAGCGTAACCCGGAGACTTACAGGTAAGAAGAGCCGGGAGAGTTTTTAATCATGACATTAACTGCCCAACAAGATTCAAAATTCCTTGAACTGTTACTGGCCGACAAAGTAATTACTTCTTCACAGGCTGAACAACTTCGTTTAGAAAGCATCACCAAGGGTCAGTCAGTTGAGGAGATTTTAAAGAAACAAAGTTTGGTTGATGAAGAAGTTTTACTGAAATGCAAAGCAAAACTCTTTAATATTCCTTTTATTAACCTTAAAGAAGTGGCGGCTTCCCCGGAGGCACTCGCCCTCATACCACAATCAGTGGCTGCTCATTATCGCGCTTTTCCTTTTGCTTTAGATAAAAACCGCACAACGTTATCAGTGGCGATGGTTAATCCGTTGGATTTGGCGGCAGTGGAGTTTCTGGCGCAAAAAACCGGTTTGAAAATCATTCCTTATTTTGCCTTGCCCCGAGAGATTGAAGAGGCTATCAATCAACGCTATGCCCAAAGCCTGTCTAGCGAGGTGACCGCAGTCCTCAAAGAAAGCACTGAAGAGTCAAAAAAGAGAACCGTTGATGTGGCTCATATGGGCGAGGTGATTCGGGAGGCCCCGATTGCCAAAATTGTGGGTACAATTTTAGAGTTCGCTATTAAAGCCCGGGCTTCTGATATTCATATTGAACCGCAAGAAGATAAAACTAGAGTTCGTTACCGGATTGACGGCATTTTACACGAAAAACTGATTTTACCTCGTAGTGTTCACGAGGCCGTGGTTTCCCGGATCAAAATTTTAAGCGGCATGAAGATTGATGAAAAACGGATACCTCAAGACGGCCGGTTTAACTTTCGAGTTGGTGAGGAAGTAACGGATTTGCGGATTTCTTCCTTACCCAGCGTTCATGGCGAGAAAATCGTCATGAGACTGCTTAAAAAGACTGCCAAGGTACCAACTTTACCTGAGTTGGGTTTACGCGGTCTGGCTTTGAAAAATCTTGAAAAGGCAATTTTAGTGCCTCACGGCATTATTTTAATTACCGGACCCACCGGTTCAGGTAAGACAACGACGCTTTATTCCCTCCTTACTCGCCTCAATACACCTAAAGTGAATATTGTGACCATCGAAGATCCGGTAGAATACGAGATGCCCGGCGTCAACCAGGTGCAGATTAATCCCGCTGCCGGTTTAACCTTTGCTTCCGGTTTGCGGGCCTTTCTGCGCCAGGATCCTAATATTATCATGGTTGGTGAAATTCGCGATGAGGAAACTGCAGATTTGGCAATTCAAGCCTCACTTACCGGTCATTTGGTTTTTTCCACCCTCCATACCAATGATGCCGCCGGCGCCCTGCCCCGACTTTTGGATATGCATATGGAGCCTTATCTTTTGGCTTCTTCGATTACCTGCGTAGTTGCCCAAAGGGTGGTGAGGCGAATTTGTCAAGCCTGCAAGGAAGAATACCCGGCCAGTCCACAAATTGAACAGGAAATCAAGCAAATTTTGGGCAAGTTTTATCACCCTCCTCAACCAGGCCCATTAAAACTTTATCGGGGAAAGGGTTGTAGTCAATGCAATGATACCGGTTATTTAAACCGGATTGCCATTTTTGAGGTTTTGATGTTGAGCGAAAAAATTGCTAAACTAGTTTTAGAGCGGGCTGCTGCTGCCGCTATCAACAATCAAGCGATGGCTGAAGGTATGGTTACCCTGAAACAGGATGGCTACTTGAAAGCCTTAGAGGGTATCACCACCATCGAAGAAGTGTTGCGGGTGGCAGAAGTCTAGAAAAAAATGACAAATATTCAAGAATTACTTAATACCACCATTAATGCTCAAGCCTCAGATTTGCATCTTTTAGTAGGTTCGCCACCGATGTTGCGGATTGATGGCCGCCTCACCCCTCTCAGCAACCAACCGGTGTTGACGGCTGAAGCCGCCAAGGAACTGGTTTTAAGTCTTTTAAATCCCCAACAGAAAGAACTCTTATTTATCAACAAGGAAATTGATTTTTCCTTTGGCGTTGGTCAGACGAGCCGTTTCCGGGTGAATGCTTATTTTGAACGGGAGCGGCTGGCGGCAGCTTTGCGCTTGTTGCCGGTGAAAATCCGCAGTATCGAGGAACTCAATTTGCCGTCAATTTGTCATCGCCTCACCAGCCTCAGACAGGGTTTTATCTTGGTGACGGGTCCTACCGGTCATGGTAAGTCCACTACCCTAGCGGCAATTATTGAAGAAATTAACCAGACACGGGAAACGCACATTGTCACCATCGAAGACCCCATCGAGTATGTTTACACCAATAAAAAGAGCATTATTTCTCAGCGGGAACTTCATCAGGATACCCATTCTTGGGAAATTGCTTTGCGTTCGGTTTTGCGTGAAGATCCTGATGTGGTTCTCATTGGCGAAATGCGCGATTATGAAACCATCGCTTCTGCTCTGACGATTGCCGAGACCGGTCATTTGGTTTTTGCCACCCTTCACACCAATTCGGCGGCCCAAACCATTGATAGGGTGGTTGACGTTTTCCCTGAACAACAACAGGCGCAAGTAAGAATCCAGCTGGCTAACACGCTGGAAGCCATCATTTCCCAGCGTTTACTCGCCGCTTTAGGCGGCGGCAGGGTACCGGCAGCAGAAGTCCTTTTGAGTACTCCCGCCGTCAAAACCAATATTCGCGAAGGCAAGAGTTATATGATTGATAATATTATCCAGACTTCGCAGGAATGGGGTATGGTGACGCTAGATATGAGTTTGGCGGATTTGATTAAAAAACAAAAAATTAGTTTAGAAACTGCTCAGGAGTGGAGCTTGAAGCCTGAAGAATTAATTAAACTTGTCCGTGGTTAAGGTATTGAAAAGGACAAGATGCAAAAATATAAGTATCAAGCGAAAAATAAGGAAGGCAGACTGCTTAAAGGCTGGGTTGAAGCCATAAATACACGCAATGCCGTTGCCATTTTGCGCAATCGCGGTTTGGTGGTCATCAAACTGGTGGAAAGTCGGGAGGATATTTTAACCCAGTTGACCTCTTCTTTGCGACGGGTTTCTTTAAATGATGTGATTGATTTCACCCGTCAGCTGGCGACCATGATTGGCGCCGGTTTGTCTTTGATTGACGCCCTGGAAAATCTTCAGGAGCAGAGCCGGCCGGCGATGGCCCAAATTTTAATGGAGGTTGTCAATGATGTCCGCGGCGGTAGCACCCTCTATGAGGCCTTAAGCAAACATCCGGCGGCCTTTTCCAAGTTTTATCTGGCCTTAGTAAAGAGCGGTGAAGCCGCGGGTACTTTGGATAAAGTGCTTAAAAAATTGGCGGATAATTTAGAAAAACAGCGGCGGTTTATCATGACCGTGAGATCGGCAATGATTTATCCGGCAGTGATTATTGCCGCCATGATCTTGGTGGGTTTTTTGATGATGATTTTGGTTGTACCTAAACTTTTGGTTATTTATCAAGATATGAAAATAACCTTGCCTTTGCCCACGCGGATCCTGATTGCCCTGACGAATTTTTTGACCCACTTTTGGTGGTTGATAATTTTGGGCGCTGGTGGTCTCGTTTACGCCTTTTCTAGTTATTATAAAACCAGCGAGGGGCGGCGCCAGCTTGATTATTACTTTTTAAGACTGCCTTTGTTTGGTTCGATTAACCAAAAAGTGATTTTGACCGAATTGATGCGTACCCTGGCCATGTTAGTAAGTACCGGTGTGCCGATTATTGAGGCTCTACACATCAGTGCCGAGGCAGCCACCAATGTCGTTTTTAAAGAGGCTTTACTGGAAGGTGCCAGAGATATCAGCAAGGGTTTGCCTTTGGCGACCACCTTTGCTAAATATGATTTTTTCCCTTCAGTGGTGGCCCAAATGATAGCCGTGGGAGAAGAAACAGGAAGATTAGCAGAAGTCATGGAAAAAATTTCTGCTAACTTTGAGGAAGAAAGCGATTTGGTGATAAAGGGCTTGACCAGCACCATTGAACCCATTCTGATTGTCATTCTTGGCGGCGCCGTGGGCTTTCTGGTAATGTCAATTATTATGCCCATTTACAATTTGACGGCCCAATTTTAATGATTAAATCAGCTCTTGACAAAAGCTTTAATAATTGATTAGGCTTAAAGAAAGGAGGTGAAAAATGGGCAAAATCACACAAAAAGGTTTTACCTTAATTGAACTTTTGGTGGCGATGGCTTTACTTTCAGCGTTAGCTGTGGCTGCCCTGTTGGCTTTGGATCCGCTGGAACAATTCCGCAAGGGTAATGATACCAATTACCGTAACACCATTTCCGAAATTTACAGCGCTTTAAATCGCTATTATGCTATTAACAATCAATTTACTTGGGGCACAGCCGCGGTGACAACGCAGGCTTTGACAGGAGGTGCCGCACAAACAGCCATTTCCGCAGCGATCGATGCCGGCGAGCTTAAACCCGATTTTACCAGCGTTGCCGGTACGAGCCGCTTGGCTAACATTTATTTAACGGTACCAACGGGTGGAAGGGACTTTTATCTTTGTTTTAAGCCTGCGGCCAAAGCGAGCCAGAAAGACAGCGCGACGATATGGGGAAGCGATGGCAGTGCTGGCGCCAACTGTAAAGCTACCGGTGGCACGGCTGATTGTTATTGGTGTCTTAAATAAACAAGGAGGTTAGATTAGCAAAAAGAGGTTTTTGGAGGTAGGAGCTCTTTTCCTACCTCTTTTTGCGGTTTATTTTTATTGGCAGACACGAACGATTTTTGGGGGTGACAGCGGTGACTTGGCTGCTGCCGCTTTAACCGGAGGTATTGCCCACCCTCCGGGTTATCCCCTCTGGACGTTCCTAGGCGTTCTCCTGCTTAAACTGCCATGGCTGAATCCGGCGTGGCGGCTGGCTTTTTTATCTTCTGTGCCGGGTGCACTTACACTTGTTTTTTTATATCTGGTCATCAGCAAAATTACCCGTCAGTTTTGGCCAGCCTTCCTTGCTATTTTGGTCCTGGCTTTCAATTATGTTTTTTGGCTTTATAGCGAAGTAGTTGAAGTTTTTAGTCTTAACAATTTTTTGGCCGTCCTTTTTATTTGGTTGTTTCTTAGGCTTAATGAGACGGCAAAAAACGGCGAGTTGAAAAAATTGCTTTTAGTGGTTTTTTTTCTGACGGGGCTGGTTTTGAGTCATCACCACACGCTTTTGCTCATTTTTCCCGGACTGGGTTATCTTCTTTGGCAGCAAAAAACAAAAATTATTTTTTTAATAAAGAAAAATTTTAAAATTTATTTAGCGGCATTTATTTTAGCTTTACTGCCTTTGCTTTATTTACCTCTGGCAGCTGGCCGTTTTCCGGCTGTGGACTGGGGACATCCTACCAACCTCCTTAATTTTTTGAAACTTTTTTTCCGTCATGATTATGGCATTTTTTTAGCCAATTCGGGTATTGTCAATCAACCCTTGTTGCGCTTGGCTTCGCTGGTTTTTCTCTTTGATTTTTTTCGTAAGGATTTTTTGATTTTGGGTTTGCTTTTGGCGTTGTTGGGTGGTTTTTTTCTCTGGCGGCGCCAACGGCGACTTTTCTGGTTTTTTTTAATTGAATTTTCCAGTTATCTTTTTTTTGTTTTTTATGCCAGTTTTAGCTTGGAAAATGATTTTGGGGTGGCCACTTTCGAGAGATTTTTGCTTCTGCCCTATCTTTTTCTGACAATTTTTATTGGTTGTGGTTTGGCTTTAAGTTTTGAGATTTTTAGGCCCTTGGTTTTCTTGAAAAAGTTGAAAATTTTGCCAGCAGCTTTTCTTGTTTATCCCCTGAGTATCTTTTTAATAAATTATCCTTTGATTAGTCAGCTTAAAAATGATTTTACTGCCGAGAATTTTGCCAAAGATATTTTAGCGAGCGTCCCGCGAGATGGGATTTTACTTTTAGTCGCCGATACCCCACTTTTCGATACCCAATACTTTTATTATGCCTATCGCTATCGACCTGATGTTAAACTCATCCATTTTTCTAAACTTTTTCGGGAGTATTATAAAGAGACGTTGAGAAAATATTATCCTGACTTACGTTTGCCTTCGGTTCCGGCCAAGGAGTTTCCCAAAGAATTTATTCGCCAAAATCAGGAGATTTTTCCGATTTTAGCCAACACTTTAGTGGGCCAAATTGAAGGCAGTCTTTGGTTACCGCAGGGATTGCTCCAGCGTTATTATCCTTCAACCGTCAGTACGCCTTCTGCTAGCTTGGTTTTTGAGGAAAATGAACGTCTCTGGGCGGCTTATCAACAGCCTTTGCTTGGTGAGCGCCGGCGTTATCAAAATCTTTTTACTGCCGACATTTTAAATTATTACTATAGAGCTCATCGTCAAACCGGTACTTTTTTCTTGGAAAATGGTTATTTGGAAGCCGCTCAAAAACATTTTGTAGCCATGGCTGAGCTTAAACCAAAAAATCCTGAAGTTTATTATTATTTAGGTTGGGGTTTTTTGACCCAAAAGGATTGTGTGGCAGCGGAAAGACAATTTCAAAAAATGCTTGAACTCGATCCCAAAAATGTGGAAGCCCGCGGTTTTTTGCGCCAGACTTATCTTGAGTGTTTTCAGGACCCCGTTAAGGCTAAGGAATACGAGGAAAGCTGCCTACAGCTCGAGAAGAGCCAGCAGCCGAAATTAAAAGAATTGTAAGCAGGCTTGCAAGAGAAAAACCACTGAGAAAAAGCCCCAAATACCAACCTTCCGGGAGATAGCGGAATTGGATGAGATTTTGACCCGGTGGCAAGGCGATTGCCATTTGATTAAGATTAACAGGATAAATTTTGGTCTTCCGGCCATTAACCAAAGCCGTCCAGCCGGGTAAATAAGCCTGCTGAAGGATAAAATAACTAGGCTGGGGATTATCAACGGCAAAATTTAGCCGATTGCTTTCCTTTTTTAAAAGAGTGATAGAGGGTGAGGTTTTTGACGGTGAATACACAGGCAGTTCTTCTTCGCTAATGAAATCTTGATTTAAATCAAAGCTTTCTTGAGAGATAAGTTGTTTAAAATCTAGCAAAGTTTCTGCTTTAAAAGGTTGATAAGCAAAGCGGGCAAACGGCAGCTTTTCTTTTAATTGATAAAGATAAAAGTTGGCTATCCCTTCCTTCTTAACTTCAAAAACCAAATTTTTTTCTTCAAACCAGGAAAGCTTTTCCGGCGTAATGATAAAATTGATACCCTGTTGTTTCCATAATTTTTCCGTTAAGCCCGGCTCTTTTGCTTTGAGGAGATCGTCTAAAACCTGAAAGCGCCGGGTGATAAAATTTTTATAGACACCAAGGTTGGGAATCTGCCATAAAAGATTCAAGTCAGGCCAGAGGCTTTCGCTTAAGTCCAGATATTTTTTTGGCGATTGCCAGCCTTCTTGGTTAAAGATTTCGTTCCATTTTTGAGGAAAATCAAGGGTGTAAATTTTGGGTGAGGTTTGGGCTGTTAAATAAACAGCGGTGGCAGGTTTTTGGGTGAGTTCTTTAACGGTAACAAGAGGGTGATAACCATAACCCCAGCGGAAAAGATCAGCCAAGTTTAAAAAAAGAAGCAAAACCATCATTAATTTTAAAAAGCGTGATTTTTTTTTAAGTGTAATTTCCCTAAGGGTGAAAGCGGCTAAAACAGAAAGACTGAAAACAAAAACAAGAATAAAGCGGGAGGGGACGCGAAAAATATTAAAAAAAGGAAAGGTAAAAAGGAAGTAAAAAGGAGAATACTTGCCTGCCATTAAAAGCAGGGCAGTCAAAGTGCTAAAAAAGAAAAAACGGATAAACTTGCTTTGCTTCCAGAAAAAAATCGCCGCGAGCGCCAAAATTAAAGCAAGAATACCAAAATAAGCAGAATTTTCCCAAAAGATACTGCCTTCATTTTCATTAAAAGGCGGATAGGTTCCCTGCTGAGGGTTGCCTAAGCTGAAGGGATTTAAAAGAGTCAAAAGATGTTTATAAGGATAAGAAAAAGCCGTCGGGTCGGTGCCCTTTTGTCGCGTGGAGAGAGAAAAATATTTTAGGGAAGGCACCAGTTGGATGCCAGCCAAACCCAAACCTAAAAAAACAAAAATAAAAAACAAAAACAGATTTTTTAATTGACTCTCTCTAAACTTGAAGCCGTTAAAATAAAGAGTATAAAAAAACAAGAAAAGCAAGGAAATAAAATTAATTTGAGGAGAACCGGCAAAAACTTGTTGAGAAAGTAAGAAAGAAAAGAAAACAAGGTTGGCAAGTTTTTGGGTTTGCCGATACCTTTCCCAAAAATAAAGCAGGCTTGGCAGAAAAGAGATGCACTGGAGGACATTATAATGAGAAATTTGGGTTACCAGATAAAAAGAAAAGCCAAAACTGGTAGCACCAAATAAAGCCGGCAGGGTTTGAAGCTTTAATAACTTTAAATACAAATATGTAAAAAGAGTGGTGAGAAAAAAACTTAAAGCGAGATTAAGGTTGAAAGCGGTAAAAGGATCGAGGAACTTAAAAAGAATGAGATTTGAAAGATTAAAGGTGCCGGTTTCAAGTTCGTTATACATCGGAAAGCCGTTGGCTAAATTGTTTTCGATAAAAGGCAAGCGGTTTTCTTTCAGGGCCCGCGCAAGAGAGATTTTCAGGGGTAAATTTAAATGGAGAATGTCGCTTAGACCAAAGTCAGGCGTGATAAAAAACTGGGGTTCGGGATAAAATAAACGACCAAAAAAAACTATGGTTAGTCCCAAGATAAAAAAAATCGGTATAGCCTTAACACCTTGGAGGTGATGTAATCTTAACACC
>CAYNMC010000009.1:0-3967 GCA_964398365.1 uncultured Pseudomonadales bacterium
CATTTTGCTTCAAGGCGAGCACTGCGTTTGCGAAATGATGGAGCATGTCAAGATGTCCCAAAGCCTAATTTCCCACCATCTTTCGGATTTGAAGCAGGTGGGGTTGGCAATGGATGAAAAAAGAGGGCAGAGAGTATATTACTCATTAACCTCTAAAGGGGAACGGATTACCCGCCTGCTTTTCGGGATTTCCCAAAAGGAGGTGGCTGAATGAAAATCCAAGTTTTAGGATCAGGCTGCCCAACCTGTAAAAAACTGTTTGAGCTTACCACCCAGGCGGTTAAAGAAGCTGGCTTGAAAGAAGAAGTTGAATACCTGGTTGGACAAGAAGGAATCCAAAAAATTATCGAGATGGGGGTTATGAGCAGTCCAGTTTTAGCGGTTGACGGTAAACCGGTAATGACAGGATTTATTCCGGACGTCGAGGAAATTAAAAATCTTATACGGAAATCGCAAGAAAAATAATCTATGAGGAGCATTGTTAAGTTGCTCAAGAAAAATTGGGTATTAGGTCTTCTTGGAGGAGCCTATTTAGTTATTTATTTGTGGCAGAAACCGATCGGCAACTTTCTGTCTCAAGAACAGGTGCAGCAGCTATTCGGTCAAGCTGTTTATCAGGGTTGGCTGGGTTTGGTTGATTACCTTTCTGCCCATGTTCTTTTTTGCTTAGTTCCCGCCTTTTTTATCGCCGGAGCGATTAACAGCCTGGTTGATTCGAAATCGATTCTTGAATACCTTTCGGGTAAAACCAAAAAGTGGTTTTCTTATCTGATTGCGGTTACCGCCGGTTTTTTAGTCGAGGTTTGCTCCTGCACAATCTTGCCGCTTTTTGCCGGCATCTGGAAGAAAGGGGCCGGTTTGGGCATTGCCATCACGCTTTTGTATGCCGGTCCGGCTTTTAACATTGTTGCCTTGATTTTGACTGGGCAGCGAATCGGCTGGGAATTTGCTTTCTTCCGGTTGGTGCTCTCCGTCATTTTTGCCATCCTGGTTGGTTTAACAATGGAAACTGTCTTTGGAAATGGCCGGGAAGAGAAAAATCTCCAAGTGGTTACCCAAGACTTAGACAAACTTCAGGGTAAAAAGACTCTTTGGTTTTGGGGGACCTTAATTGCCATCTTGCTAGTCGGCACTGCTCCTATCGGAAACGCTTTAAGATATGCTCTAATTTCACCCCTGGTCTTACTCCAGCTTATTATGACCTTTATCTGGCTCTCCAAGAATAGGAGGGCCGCTTGGTGGGATGAAACAATCAAGTTTGTCAGCCAAATTATTCCGCTGCTTTTAGTAGGTGTGTTTTTAGCCGCCGCCGCTACCCAGCTTATTCCCAAAGAACAGTTTCAGGCTCTGGCCAGCCACAATAACTTATTAACCAATTTCATTGCGGTGATGTTTGGAGCGCTAGCCTACTTTCCCGCCTTGGTGGAGGTGCCGATTGCCGAGAATTTTATGAAATTAGGAATGCATAAAGGGCCTTTGATGGCCTATTTGTTGGCCGATCCCGTACTTTCTTTGCAGGGGCTTCTGGTTATCAGGAAGCTCATCGGCAGCAAAAAAACATTGGTTTACGCCGGTTCAATCGTGGTTTTGACCACTGTCGCTGGTTATCTCTATGGCTTTATTGGTTAAACAAAATTAAACAACAACGAACAAAAGGGGCAATTATTATGTTAACGACTTTAATTATCGTTGTCGTGTTTCTAGGTATAAAAGTTTTAATCAATAATAAAGAAGCTAAAAGCGCTCCTGTTTTAAGCTCCACCGTTCAAGAGGTATCCGAGTCACCAAAGGAGGGTAAACCGCTAACTCAGGAAAAAGTAGTTGCCGATAAAATTGAAGCGGTTCATTTTCATGGCACTCACCAGTGTTGGTCCTGCATTACTGTTGGTGAATACGCACTCGAAACCATCAAAGAAAAATTTCCTCTTTCTTTTAACAGGAATTTATTATTTGCAATTTTTAATTAAATTTTTGTTTACGGTATACATAAGTTTATGAACATAAAAGGAGGTGATAATCTATGAAAGTATTAAAATTCGGTGCCGCCTGGTGCTCGGGCTGCTTGGTGATGAAGCCTCGCTGGCAGGAGATTGAAAAGGAGCAGCCTTGGCTGAAGACCCAGTATTTCGACTATGACCAGGATAAGGAGGCGGTTAAAAAGTATGACATCGACAAGAATCTTCCGACCTTTGTTTTCCTCGACAGAAAAGGCAAGGAGTTCTTGAGGCTCCACGGCGAGCTGTCTAAAGAAGAGCTGGTCAAGGTCATTCTGGAAAACAAGGATAAATAACATGCTTAAAAGGACGCTCCAGATATTTTTGGGTTTGCTGTTTATAGTGTTTTTGGTTAAACCTGTCTTCGCTCAGGAAAAACAGGTTAATGTCTATTTTTTCTGGGGTGAGGGCTGCCCCCACTGTGCGCACGAAAAGCCCTTTTTGGAAGAGCTCGAGAACAAATACCCCACTCAAATTAAGGTTTATGGCTTTGAGGTTTGGTACAACAGCAAGAATAGGAATTTATTAATTGAAGTGGGCGAAAAATTAGCGGCCGATGTTTCGGGGGTTCCCTTCACTGTGGTCGGAAGCGAGTACGTTGTCGGTTACTATAACGACGAAACCACCGGGAAGGAAATTGAAAACTTGGTAAGCTTCTGCCTCCAAAACTCCTGTCCTGATCCGGTTGGGGAAATTTTAGGGTTGGCGGGGGATGGGGGCCCTTCCGAAGACCCAAATTCTCCAGCGGAAACTCCCGAGGAAGAACAACCTTTACCAGCAGAAGAACTTTCGGAAGATGGGTCGCCAAAACAGCTCCTCCCTCCCACCATTAACGTTCCGCTTTTGGGCGAAATAGAAACCAAAAACCTATCTTTGCCCCTGCTTACGGTGGTACTGGGCGGTCTAGATGGGTTTAATCCCTGCGCGATGTGGACGCTTCTTTTCTTGATCAGCCTCCTTTTAGGGGTGCATGATCGAAAAAGAAGGTGGATTTTGGGGAGTGCCTTTATCGTCGCTTCTGCCGCCGTCTACTTCCTTTTCATGGCCGCCTGGCTAAACCTAATTTTGTTCGTGGGTTTAATTTCCTGGGTGAGGATTATTATCGGTTTGGTTGCGATCGGGGGAGGTATCTACAACTTGCGGGAATTTCTGGTTAACAAGGATAGCGGCTGCAAGGTTACCGGAGAGGAGAAGCGGCGGAAGATTTTTGAGAAATTAAAGACCATCACGCAATCGAAGGCCTTTTGGCTGGCTCTGGGAGGAATAATTCTCCTGGCGGCGGCGGTAAACTTGGTGGAACTCGTTTGCTCGGCCGGCCTGCCGGTGGTTTTCACGCAGGTTTTGGCTTTAAGCAACCTGCCCGCTTGGCAGTATTACCTCTACCTGCTCTTGTATATCTTTGTTTTTATGCTGGATGACTTGTTTGTCTTCTTTGCGGCGATGATAACTTTGCAGATGACCGGCGTGACAACCAGATACACCCGTCTTTCTCATCTGATTGGGGGAATTTTGATGGCCGCAATTGGGTTGCTTTTAATATTTAAGCCGCAGTGGCTGATGTTTGGATAGCCGGCAATTCCTTTAAGACGAATTCTTTGATTTGGTCGCGAACTTCCCGGAAAGTGGAAATCTTATTTGCTGCGGATGGGTCGGGAAAGGTATGGTGGGCTGATTTTTTAGCACCGGGAAAGATGGGGCAATCCTCTTTGGCGGAATCGCATAAGGTGACTACCAGATCAAACTTTTGATTTTTAAACTGATTGATGCCTTTTGCCGATTGGCGACCGATATCAACCCTGGCTTCCTTCATTACTTTGATAGCTAGATCGTTTATTTTAGTGGGCTTGGTTCCGGCGCTGTAAACTTCGTATTCGTTGGGGAAAAGAGCTTTTGTCCAGCCTTCGGCTATTTGGGAGCGGGCGCTGTTGTGGGTGCAGAGAAACAGGACTTTCTTCATTTAATTAAGTGTTTTA
>CAYNMC010000010.1:0-2541 GCA_964398365.1 uncultured Pseudomonadales bacterium
GAAAGAGATTTTGAAAAGAGTAGAAAAACCAGAAAATTTTCAGGATTTATTAGGAAGAAATCCTCGGATAAAAAAGGTTTATGATTTAGTCCGAGAAAAATTCAAAAAAAGTACTAAAATAATTGTTCATCATAGTCTTGACCATACTCTTCGGGTTTTGTATCGAGCAATGGTTATTTCCCGGACCGAAAAAGAGGTTGATTATTTTATCCTTGTTCCTTCTGTTTTGTTGCATGATATTGGAGTAACGATGCCAAAAAACGGCCGGCATCATTCTGAAAATAGTATTATTTTGACTAAAAGATTTTTGCCTAAATTTGGTTATTCAAAAGAAGAAATTAAAGAAATATGCAGTTGTATTGCCACTCATGGGGGGTTTAGTGTTAAGAAAAAGAAAGAACCACAAAGTCTTGAAGCAAAGATACTTTGGGATGCCGATGCTTTGGAAAGAAGCAGTATCGCCGCCGCTTTTTATGTTTATGGTATATTTTTTGAAAAGAAAAAACCTTTAGATAAATTTATTAAAAAAAAGAATTTTAAGTCTCAAGCGAACGCTAAAGCGCGGATTTTATACTAAAAAAGCAAGAGAAATAAATAACAACGGTGTTCGAGAATTACTTTCGCATTATCAGAAAGTTTTGGAGTCTTTAAAAAAAAGAAAAGATTTGTTAGTCCGAGAAGATAATTTTGGGAAATTAAAATTTTAATTTGCCAATCATTTTTTGATTGATTAAGAGTAAAAAATTTGATATAATGATTTTAAATACAGGTGAAAAATTACCATTCATAAATATATAAGAAACAAAATAAAAATTAATTAAATAAAAGCCCTACGGACTCCGTAGGAGGAGAAAAAAATGGCCAAAAAAAGAACAGTTTGGATTGTTTTAGGTATAATTTTAGGACTTATTTTTCTATTGGCAGTGTCTTTTGGTGGTATTTTAATTCTTAGTCGATTTTCAGATTTTTCCGGTATTTCTAAAATAACGACGTCAGAAGCTCCAAGCAAAGGTGTAGCGGGTTATGGAGTATCCGAAGCTCCTTCTCTCAGCCCGACCGTTCTAGGCACGCGAGAAAAAGCCGCTGGCGAAGCTAAAACTGGAGAGGTGTCTACGACTGGGCCGACCACCGCGGCAGGTGGAGAAAAGCTTGCTGAACAAAAAGTAATTAAAACTGCCAATCTAACTTTATTAGTAGAAAAAGTGGGAGATGCCATCAGCGAAATTAATAGTTTAGCTGTCTCAAAGGGTGGTTTTATCCTTTCTTCTTCTGTTACCACTAATCCCGATGAAACTCAGTCAGCTTCAGTAACTTTAAAAGTCCCCGTGACTAAATTTGAAGAAGTAGTTTCCGAAGCAAAAAAATTAGCGAAGAAAGTGGAGCTAGAAAAAGTATATGGTCAGGATGTAACCGAAGAATATACAGATCTACAGTCTCAGCTAAAAAACTATCGTGCGGAGGAAGCGCAATATCTTGAAATTCTAAAGAAAGCGACGACCATAGATGATATTCTTAAGGTTACAGAAAGATTATCTTTGGTTCGGGGCCAAATTGAAATGACCGAGGGTAGGATAAAATATCTTGAGAGTCAAACTGATATGTCAACAATCACCCTAACTTTAAAAGAAGAGACAAGATTAGAAATTCCGACCAAGGAATGGCGGCCACTGACTACTTTGAAATTAGCTTTTAGAGCGTGGGTTAGACTTTTGCAGTGGTTAGTTAATGTTTTGATTTGGTTTACTATTTTTGTTCTTCCTCCAATAATATTAATTTGGCTTGTTGTGAAAATATTTAAATGGAAGAGAAGAAAAAAACAAGAAACAATCGAAAAATAATAAGGTCGAAAAACAAAATAAATTATAATTTATGCGAAATGGGTGAATAAATAATGAAAAAAATTAGTATTTTTTTAGGAATGCTTTTGGTTTAGGTTTGTTCTTTTTTGCCAGTTCTGCCTTAGCTGCTTCAATTGAAGATTTACAGCCAGCCGGCATTCTTACAGATAGTGGCGTAGTTGATTTTAAAGGGTCAATTAGAGTAGAGGGTGGTTACAAGTTGATGAGCCTGCCCATTTTCCTAAAGGTGTTCATATTGATGGGGTAACTTTTTTTAGAGGTACCTTAGCTAATGGCGGTAAAGCCGTAACTATTGGCGAAGATTTAAGAACAGACGGAGGACATTTTAGAATGGAAGTTGGCGGGCCAAATAATGTGAAATTTTTTGACACAATCATGCCCGCCCAAACAATACCTATTCTTTAGGTACTCCAACTTATCGATGGAAAGATGGATGGTTAGCGGGTAATTTGAATGTTGGCGGTACGCTTAAGTTAGTTCAATTGAAGCAGGCACAATTGCTGCCGATTCAGTTACTGCAAAAAACATCCACGCAACAGAGATGTTTCAATTCCCAGTACTTTCAGGTCCACCAGCCAAGGAAGGTTGTGTAGGTGAGTTAGATTTGGGTAAATTTGTTTTATTTCAAACGACAGGGGGATATAAAGGGATTGGCCTTGATGATGCAATGAGTCTAGTAGAT
>CAYNMC010000011.1:0-45190 GCA_964398365.1 uncultured Pseudomonadales bacterium
TGCTGAAGTTAAGCGTTCTTGTCCAACTTTAACTTTTTCCGGATTACCGGCAGATGTAAGAATGGTGAAAGCTCCAGCCAGCATTAGAAAAAAAGCAATTCCTCCAGCTAAGCCCATAAACCAAGGCAAAAACTTTTCAAGCAGTTTTTGTGGATCAGTGGGAAGACAGCCAATGGTGGTTTCAATACCTTGAATAGGAGGAGTTGCCGGTCCTCCTGGCCCTACAGCAATCCAACAAAATTTTGGCTGGATTGCTTGAGGAGAAGCTGAAGGAGGAGGGGAATTGTAGCTGCAGCGAGGCTTACCAACGATTGGTTGACTGCAGATACCCGAACAACAATCTTCAGGATGATTGGGATCACATTCTTCTAAGTCTCTTAAACAGGAGTTATTTTTTTTAACACAACAGGCCTGCAACGGCCAAACACGGCATTGATCTGACTGATAACCAGTTTCATTGGGAACAGCATTTCCATCATTATCTTTGCAATAATAATCATTTTGGTTCTGAAAATTTCTGGTGTATTGACGGCAGACCCCCCTTTGGTTGTTAACCTCGCAGTCAACAGCATTGATTTTATGAGGGAAAATTAAGAAATAAAAAAATAAAGTCAATAACCAAAAACTGATAACCTTTTTTCTCTTTGGCTTAAAATCCTTGGTAAACATTGATAAAATTTTTCTTTCTTTCAGTTTAGTAAAAAATTAAGAAAGTTAAAAGAGTGGCCTTAGCGCCAAAATGAAGACTTTCGGCTTTAAAGACTTAATTTTATTTGATTGGTCGCTTAACCCCAAAATTGTAGATGTAGATTGTAGATATAGTAAGTATCGAAGGGAGATTATTGACTAATTTCCATAATCGGCAACCCAATGATTCTTATTAAGAATACCGAGAAAATCACGAGTAGTAAACCTATGATAGCCGAAGTCAACCGTTCCTGGCCAGCCTTGAGCTTTTCCGGATTGCCGGACGAGGTCATGATCTGAAAGGCGCCGGCGAGCATTAAAAGAAAGGCTACACCGCCGGCCAGACCGATTAGCCAGGGGAAAAGCTTCTTGAACAGCTCCTGTGGGTCAGTGGGAATACAGCCAATGGCGGTGGCAATTAGATTTTTATCTTCAACAAGTTTGCCAGTGCTATCAGTTTTTTGGCAAAACTTAGGTTTAAGCACGAAGTTGCTACCAAAATTAGGCAGAGTCTTGTTTTTGTCCGTGGCAAAAGTAATCGTTTGACCACAGTAATACTCTCCACTTTCAATACCGCCGCAATCATAGTCCCAGTTGTAATTTGGTTGGTTTTTTAAAGAATCTTCATCAATGGCGGGCTTACCGACATAAATATAAAAAATTCCTTCTTCTGCTGCCAGTTTTGTAATCAGGTTATTTAAATAAAAATAATTGCCAGTAAAACTATAATCTTCTTCACTTTCCCAACCTGACCAATTTGGTTGCGAAACCCTTTTAATCTATAAATACTCGGGTTACCTTGAGTATCAAAACGGCCACAACCCTGAAGGATTTTAACCGGAGTTTTGGCTTTGTCAAAACCTTTAGTGAAAAAAACTTCAATACCAAAAGGAGTACCCCAAGCCCACTGAGTATCTTGGGCCTGCATTTTTTCAATGGCTACTTTGTCAGTTTCACCGACATAAAAATTGTTGGCGGAGACAACACAGGGATCAGCGGCAAAGACAAGCGAACTCTTGAGTAAAAACCAACCTAGCAAAGCAAAAAAATTAAGAAAGAATTTTCCCTTCATTAGGTTTAGCCTAGCAAAAAAAACAAAAATTGAGAAGCAAGAAAACCATTTTTGAAGATGATAAATTGTTATAATGGAAATAATGAAACCTTCTTTCTTTTTTTGCTCTTTACTGATGATTTTCTTTGCCGCTTTAATTTTTTTTAAGCCCCAATCGTCAATGATTTTGGCCGAGGATGAAATTGATCTTATCAGTAAACAGATTGAGGAGCTGCAGAAGGCCAGACAGATGAGTATTGAAGCCACTAAACCTCTGGAAGCGGAGCTGGGAAAATTGGAGCAAAAATTGATGGCGACCCAAAAGGCGATTGGGCAGGCTTCTGAGCATTTGGCGCTCTTGGTGGAAAGTATCAAGAAAAGGGAAGAGGAGTTTGATTTCAACTACCAACTTTTGGCGAAAAATGTGGAAAATTATTATAAAAAGTTGCGTCAACCTGCCCCTCTTTATTTTTTACTTTCGGCTCAGACTGCCAATTGGTTGGTAAAAGACTTATCTTATCATGGTGCTTTAGCTGATGAAGAAAAAAAAGTGATTGCTAAAATCACCAGCGATTTGCTGGCTTTAGAAAAAGATAAGAAGAAGGTGGAAGCAGATAAGTTAAGACTTTCCCAACTTCAAAGCCAACTCGATAAAGAAGCGGCTTTTTTCCGCCAAGAAATAAAAGGCGCCAAAGCCTATCAGCAGGCGCTTTCTTCAAAAATTGCCCAGCTGACTGCCAGACAGCAACAGCTTTTGGCACAAAAACTGGCGAGTTTAAATCTGCCCAGCTCTTTGGGGGCAGGTCCGCTTTACTGTACCGATGATCGTCAACTTGAGCCCGGTTTTAGACCAGCTTTTGCTTTTTTTACCTATGGCATTCCTCATCGGGTGGGGATGAATCAGTACGGTGCTTATGGTCGGGCAAAAGCCGGACAAAATTATCGTCAGATTTTAGAAGCTTACTTTACGGGGATTAGTTTTGAGAAAAAAGAGTCGAATTTGAAAATTAAGGTTCAAGGTTTTGGGGAAATGCCCTTGGAGACTTATTTGTTGGGAGTTTACGAAATGCCGGCTGATTGGCCGCTGGAGGCCTTAAAAGCCCAAGCCGTGGCGGCGCGATCTTATGCTTTGGCTTACACCGAGAATGGCCAGAAAGAAATCTGTACTACGCAAGCTTGTCAGGTTTACAAAGGTGGTAATAAAGGCGGGGCTTGGGAGCAGGCGGTGCGTCAGACAGAGGGTGAAGTGATGACTTATGCTGGTCAGGTCATTACTGCTTGGTATGCTTCCACTGCCGGGGGCTATACTTTTAACTCCGCAGATGTTGGTTGGCAGGAGCGGCCATGGACAAAGAGACTACGGGACACTCAAGGCGAAGTGACTCATTTTGGTGAACTTAAAGACAGGGCCTATGATAGAGATTCACCATGTTTTTATGCTGCTCAGGGCTGGCGTTCAGAGTATGGTAAATCGGCTTGGCTTAAAAGTGAAGAACTGGCAGACATTGTCAATGTTTTAACACTGGCTAAAAATGACAATGCTACTCAGCCTCACCTTTCCCAGCCAGATAAAGCCAACCCCGAAGGTGTAGAAACCTGGGATGCTCAAAGAGTTAAAGAGGAGTTGAGAAAGCGCGGGTTGCCAGTTTTTAATCAAATTAATGAAGCGAGTGTGAATGAGTGGGATAAAAATCTTGGGAAAGTCAACAGGATTAGTTTTAGCGGTGATGGCGGTTCGGTAACTTTTGAGGGAGCGGAGTTTAAAAATTTTTTCAATTTGCGCGCACCTGCCAACATTCAAATTGTTGGGCCGTTGTATAATGTAGAAAAGAAGTAAATCATCGCTAACAACCAATTGCGAATGCCTAATCAATATTAAATGACCAATAATAAAAACAATAAAGATAGTTTAGTAGAAAGAAAGGTTAAGTTTGAGGAAGAGATAATTAATTTCGCTAAAAAAAATTCAGAAAATTCTCTCACTAAATTGTTAATATCCCAGTTAGTGGTGGCAGGAACAATTATTGGTGTGAATGATGACGGAACAGATGATACAGAAAATAGAAAGGAGTCTAAACATAAAATTGGCATTGGTAAAAAAGAGGCAAGAGAGACAAAGTTTTGGCTAAGAACAATTGCCGTGAATCTTCTACAATTAAAAGAGGAAGTGCGGAAGTGGTGTCAAGAAAGCAAAGAACTTAAGTTTATTTTTAAGGCGATTATTCATTCAGTTAAAACAGCTAAAGAAATTAACTAGACATTGACATTAAAAATTAGTCATTGATCAGAAATTCTAAAAAGTGCCTGATATTTTTGTGGCTGCCAATCATCAAAGGCAAAAGAAGGACCTGAAAAAAGCGCCAAGTAAAAACCCTGGTCGGCGTGAGACAGCGCTGGCGGTGATTAAAAAATTAGACAAGAACCTAGTTGGTATTGGCAACCGACTGTCCACTTTTGTCACCTTTCCCGACGGTTTGGCTTTTGAGACCCAACAAAAGGAAGAACCAATTGTTTTGCTTTTAAGGCCTCACTGGTTGACCAATGTCAATTGGTTGTTTTTGGCGCTTTTGATGATTTTGGCGCCGCTTTTTCTAACCTTAGTCCCGCTGTTGGCTTATCTGCCCTCCAACTTTCAGCTGATTTTTATAGTTCTTTGGTATCTTTTTAGTTTCTCGTTTATTTTTGAAAAGTTTTTGGGTTGGTTTTTTGATATTTATCTGATCACCGATGAGAGGGTGGTTGATGTTGATTTTTATTCCTTGACTTTCAAGCAGATTGCCGATGCCGGCTTACAGAAAATTCAAGATATTACTTACCGCACTCGCGGCGTGCTTGGTTCAATTTTTGACTACGGCGACATTCTTATTCAGACGGCAGGCGAACAGCCAAACATTGAATTTAAGGCAGTTCCCCGGCCGGCAGCAGTGGTCAAAATTTTGAACGAACTGATTACGCAAGAAGAGCAGGAAATGTTGGAGGGAAGAGCCAGATAAAAATGACCTTACCTGAGCTTTTAACCATCATTCTTCATATTTCTCTCTGGCAGGTGCTTAAAATTTTTATTCTTTTTGCCCTCTTGATTTATTTTGTTTTCGCCATTGTCGTTGTCCGTCAAGTAAAGATTATGACTGAGACTTTTAAGACTGGTTTTGAAACTACTTTAAGACTGATTTCATGGTTACATTTATTCTTGGTCTTGTTGATTTTTTTACTGGCAGTTGCCATTTTATAATTAAAAATTAATTAAAAATTAAAATGAGTCTTAATCTTCAAATTGCCAAATTTGTAGGAGTGAGCAACCAGACTCACTGGTCTCAGGTTCATGCTTTCATTCCTAAAGATCCAGAGAAAGAAGCCCAGTTTGGGTCACTTACGGCGGTCTTTGCTTTAAAGGCTAAAGAGGAAGGTTTAGAACTGGCCTCTTTTGGCACTGAAATCATCCAAAGGTTTCACGAGACTTATTATGAAACTGCCGGACCAGTTTTGGCAAAACTCCGTTTGGCTTTAACGAAGGTAACGGACGAATTTGGAAAGGTGGTTGAGCTTTTTGTCGCAGCTGCCGTCATCATTGATGGTGAACAGCCTTTGGTTTATTTTTTGGTTAATCAAGGTTGGGTGATGCTCTACCGTGATTGTCGGTTGGTAAAGATTTTAGTGGCCGAGGAAAAAATGAAAACAGCCAGCGGTTACTTACAAGCTGAAGATAAGGTTATTTTGGGCACCACACCCTTTTTTACGAAAATTGCTCAAGGAAGTTTGGCCTCGGTTTTGATTAAAGATAATTGGGAGAGCCTCAAAGACGATTTAGGGGCGATGATTGGAGCAAAGAGTGACAATAGCTTGATGGCCGCGGCTTTAATTTGGTTGAGTTTAACCTCTCCTTTACCTATTGCCGCAAAACCAAGCAAACCCTTTAGAAGGTTGAGTTTGAACTTTCCTCATTTAAATTTATCCTTTGCTTTTGGCAAGAGAGTTTTTTTTAAAAAACCCCCCGAATTGAAAAAGGAAAAAAAATGGCAACTGATAGTGGCCACCATTTTGATTTTGATTTTAATGGGGAGTTTGCTTTGGGGTTTTAAGGAAAAGAACCTGAACTTACGAAGGCAAGAGGAGCAAAAAGCCTTCCAAGAGGCGAGTGAGCATTTTAATCAAGGTTTGGCCTTGATGAGCGTTAGTCCCACAAGGGCAACTGAGCTTTTTGAGGAAGCCAAAAAGATTTTAGAAAAATTAGGGCCGCCTGCCAGTAGTGAAGTCAAAGATTTGAGAGAAAAAATTGAAGAGGCATTACAAAAAAATACGAAAGAAAAAGTGGTGAGTGCCCAAACCTTTTTGGAGTTGGCGGCGATTAAAGAAGGTTTTTGGGGTAGTGTTTGGAGTTTGCAGGAAAAGAAAGTGGCAATTTTGGACCCTAAACAAAAAACTTTAATCAAGGTAGATTTAGAGACTAAAGCCGGTCAGATTGTTGCCGGAGGTGAAAAATTAGAGGAAGCAAAACTTGTTGTCAATAGTCAGCAGGGCGCTTTTATTTTAACCAGTGATAGGCTGTTGAGACTTTCTGACGAGGGCAAAATTCTTCAGGAGAAAAAATTGGAAGGAGAGGTTAATTTTAAAAGCAGTTTTGCTTTCGGTGATAATGCTTACTTTTTAGCCAAAGATCAGATTTATAAATTTATGGCGCCAGACTTAACAAAAGTGACTTATTTAGTTCAAGCGGATCAAGTTTTAAATAAAGCACTGGCGTTGGCAATTGATGGTTCGGTTTGGGTTTTAACTGAAAATGGCGAAATTCTAAAATACACCAAGGGTAACAAGGATTATTTTACGATTCAGGGTTTAAACAAACCCTTCAACGAACCGATTTCTTTATTTACCAGTAAAGATTGTGAAAATCTTTATGTCCTTGACCGTAAAAATACGCGGGTGGTGGTGTTAAGTAAAGAAGGCAATTACCTTCTTTCCTATTTTTGGTCGGGCATCGCCGGCGCCAGCGATTTGGTGGTTTTAGAGGATCTGAAAAAAATCTTCCTCTTGACTGGCTCAAGGATTTACGAAATTGATTTAAAATAATTTTCCATGAAATTTCTTAAGGTTGGCTTCCTTCTTTGTTTTTTAATTTTATTTTTAAGTTCTTGGTTTCTTTTTGGCAAAACGCTAAAACAAGGAGCTATTTTTTTCTTTAATTTTTTAAAACCGCCGGCAGAAAATTTACTTTATAAAGATGGTCGAACCAATGTTTTGCTTTTAGGTATGGCTGGGGGGAAACAGCCAGGCTCAGATTTGACGGATACGCTTATTTTTGTTTCCCTTGACATTAAAAATGGCGATATGGTTTTACTTTCTCTGCCGCGGGATATTTGGTCAACCACCTTAAAAGCAAAGATAAATACTGCCTATCATTATGGTCGAGAAAAAGGTGAAGGTTTACTTTTAGCCAAACAGGTGGTTGAGGAAATTGTCGCCCAACCTATTCATTATACTTTTTTATTGGACTTTCAAGGCTTTGTGAGAACCATTGATTTGTTGGGAGGGATTAGAGTTAAAGTTGACCGTTCCTTTGATGATTATCAGTATCCGATTGCCGGTAAAGAAAACGATCTTTGCAATGGTGATCCAAAACTGCAGTGTCGCTATGAACATTTACATTTTGAAGCCGGTTGGCAGGAAATGGATGGTCAAACTGCCTTAAAATTTGTGCGTTCGCGGAATGCCAAAGGTGAAGAAGGTACCGATTTTGCCCGTTCCCAAAGACAACAAAAGGTTTTAACTGCCCTTAAAGAAAAAATTATTTCTCCTCAAATTTTGACGAATCTGGAAAAAATTAAAAACTTGCTTGAAATTCCTAAAATTTATCTTAAAAGCGAACCGTCTCTTAATGATGCCGAACTGGCTGCCTTTACCAATCTTTTATGGCGCTTTCTTTGGCAACAGAGTACACTTAGGACTTTAACTTTGGATACTGGCAGCGAAGAAAATCCCGGTTTTTTGATTAACCCCCCAATTTCTTCTCAATACCAAAACCAATGGGTTTTGCTGCCTCGGAGTGGCAACTGGCAGGAATTCCAAAATTATTTTAAACAAAAGCTAAACAACGGCTATTAAATTTCTTTTTCTTCCTTATTAATAAAAATCTTATAACCGTCTTGTTCGTAAATCAGTTTGAAGTGATGCGTAAGATTTTCCAAAGCATTATCTGGCAATGATAAAAAATCATAAGGTGTGAGCAAAACAGTCTTGCTTTTGTTAATAATCTCCAGATAGCTTTTTTCATCAAGATTATGGTTAAGGCAGTAAAAATAGCGCATATCTGCCATATAGTAATGATAAGTTAATTCTTTTTGGGCAGCTAAAGCATAAATAGGCTGATAGGTAAAAAGAGGCGAGGGAGTTGTTTTTAAAACTGTCGCCAGCCGGAAAAAATCTGGCGTCGTTTCATCAATTAATTTAGATTTTAAATAAGGAAGAGAGCTTAAAGCGAGACTGATCATAATTATAAAAATTAATGTCTTTAAAATAGGCAGTCGCCTGAAGAGAGAAATAAAGGAGCCCGAGGCTACAGAAAAACCAAAAATTAAAGTTGAAAGATAGTGAAGATAAAAAGACGAACCTAAACAAAGCAAAGAAAAAAAACTTAAGGGATTAAAAATTTTAAAAATTTTGAGTTTTTTAAGGGTTAAAACTGAGCCCAAAAGACCAAAAAACAGCAGCGGCCAATTTAAAGGAATAAAATTCTGTTTTATTAATTCAATTCTAGTTAAAAAGGGAACGAGAGGCCGCTGGTTTTGAAAACTGATAAGGTTTTGATAACTGTTTGGGATAAGAAAAACTATGAGATAGCCAAAAAGAGTAATAACAGCCCAGGATTTAATAAAATCCCAATGCTTTTTAAGTTTTTGCTTGACAGAAGAAAGATCGGCAAGCAATAAAGAAAGGATGAAAATAAGAGAAATAAAAGCATTGGGAATAATTGACAAACTGAAAAGAGCTAATAAAAAACCTGAGAGTTTATTTTTTTGTTTTACGAGAAGGAAGAAAATACTGAAAGCCAAGAGAGGTATTGCCAAATGCCTTAGGCTTAAAAAATGGGCATCCTCGCTGACAAAAAAAGGTGAGGTTGAGAAAAAAATCAAACTGAGGAAAGCAGCATCTTCATCTTTGCTGAGTTTTAAAGTTAACCAATAAATTGGGAAAAGAGCAGAAAAAACTAAGATAGTATAAATAAAATGGAAAAGATGGAGATTGTAGTGAGCCAACCAAAGAATGAACCGGACGACAAGTATTAAAAAAGGTGGGTGGGCTAAAAAATAATCTTTGTAAGGCAAAAATCCCTGACTTATAAGTTTGGCCGAGTATAAATAAACCCCTTCGTCTGACTGAGGCCTTATAAGCCTACTTAAATTCCAGTTCTGAAAGACAAGGTTTAAGCAAAAAAAAATTAAAGGAATTAAAAAAACTTTTCTTAAAATTTTTCTGGACTTCATTTTAAAATTTAGCATAAAATAGAGAAGATGATTTTAGCAAGTCCAAAAATTAAAGAATGTTTGATCTTGCTAGGCTTGCTGACTCTGGTTTTATTGATGCTTCTTTGGCAGGCAAAGCTGCCCCTTTGGAAAGATCATCTTCAGACAGACGTCGTGACTTTTTTTAACCGCAGTCACGATTTTTGGTTGAACGGTTCCTTTAGCATGCTTACTGTAAATGAATATCAGCCGGGAGCCCTCTTGTTTTTTCTTTTACCCGGTTTGTCCAGTCTTGCTCAAAGCGATTTTTATGTTTATGAGAAAATTTTTTTTGCGTTAAATATCTTTTTGCTTTTTGGTCACTTTTGGCTTTATAAAAGCCAAAGACCATTTTTAAATGTTTTGTCGTTTGTCATGATTATTGCTTTTGCCGGGCCAATCTTGCTTTTTCGGTTTGAATTATTGGTATCCTTAGTCACTTTGCTCAGTTTTTATTTTTGGGAGAGAAGACGACCAAACTTGGCTTTAACTTTGTTGGGTTTGGCTGTCAGCGTTAAAATTTACCCCTTACTCTTTTTGCCCTATTTTGCCATTTTGGTTTTCCAAGAAAAAGCCTTGGACTTGAAAAAAAAATTAAGATCAGTTTTCAGTCAATTAATGTTTTTTGCCTTTGGTGTTTTGTTGCCATTCATGATGACTTTTGTTTTGGGCTTAAGCGAAAGCCAGATGTTTAAGGCTTTAGTCTTTCATGCCCTTAAACCGGTGGGTATTGAAGGTGTGCCGGCGATGATTGTTACCTGCTTACAAAAAATATTCACCGGGGTTTATCCAACCTATATTAGTGGTTATGGAATTAACGGCTTGCCTTGGGACAAAGTTTACCTAAGCCGAAATTTCTACAATTATTTTTGGCTGCTGCCTGTCTTTTTTTTCTATTATCTGATTTGGTGCCGAAGAAAACAGCTGATTTTTAATTATCAGATTCCCCTTTTAGTGATTCTTCTTTTTTTAATTTCCTCTAAAGGTTTAAATCCCCAGTATCTTTTCTGGTTTGTTTTTTTCTTTCCTTTGATAAAAATTGACAAAGATAAAGAATCTTATTTTTTAGATTTGGTGCTGATTTTACTCAGTCTTTTCCTGACCCAAGTGATTTATCCTCTAACTTATACTCAATTCCTGCAGGATTTTTATACTGCCGGGGTGCTGGTAGAATTATTTTATTTAAACTCTCTAAGAAATTTTCTTTTAATGGTTTTATTTGTCCATCTGTTTAACCAGACTTTTTTAAAAAGACACAGCCAATTAAAATGAAAATTCTGCTGCTAGCCCTAAGCGCCTTACTAATAAGATTGGGGTTATCTTTAACTCCTGGTTTTGAAATTGATATGGCCGTCTGGTTTGCCTGGGCGGACCGGTTGGTCAAACTGGGGTTTGGCCGGTTTTACGATCCTCTTGTCTGGACGCATTATACACCTGGTTATCTTTACCTGCTTTATTTATTGGGAAAGATTAAAGAACTTTTGAACTTATCGCCAGCTCTCACTCTTCAGCTTTTCAAACTGCCCAACAATCTGGCGGATATCTTCAGCGCTTGGTTAATTTATAAAATTGTCCAGAAAAAAAATCGCGGTTGGGCTCTGATAACAGTCTTAGCCTATCTTTTTAATCCGGCCTTGATTTTTAATTCTTCAGTTTGGGGGCAGGCGGACTCGTTTTTGATCTTTTTACTGCTTTTGGCTTTTTATTTTGTTTTGGCGGAAAGGCAGAGTTTTTGGTCGGCGCTTTTTATCTCACTGGCGATTTTAGTCAAACCTCAAGCCATTTTTGCTTTGCCAGTTTTGCTTTTAATTTTAATCAAAGAATATGCCTTCAAAAAAATCATTTTGTTTGCTTTTGCCTTTTTAATTTTTACTTTTGGTTTAGCTTGGCCCTTTTTCCCCTCAAAACCAGCCAGCGGTTTGTTTGGTCTAATTTGGCAGATGGGGCAAGACTACCCTTATATAACTCTTAATGCTTTTAATTTTTGGCAGTTGCTGGGCAATTGGCAGTTGGATCAGATTCTTTTTGTCGGTTTGCCCTTGTTTGGGTGGGGGATTTTTTTATTCCTTTTAGCCACGCTCATGATCCTTAAAAATACTCACTTTAATAATTCAAATTATTTAAATGGTAAAATTTATTGGGCCAGCGGGTTGATTTTAATGGCTTTTTTCCTTTTTTTGACCCGCGTCCATGAACGCTATCTTCTGCCGGCTTTGCCGTTTTTTTTGCTGGCGGCCGGCCTTAACGCTTCAGTCACCCTATTTTTAGGCTATGGCTTATTAACGCTGCTTCATTTTTTAAATCTCTATCATGTTTACAGCCTTTACCAGCCGGGAGGTTTGTTTGATTCTTTTTCTCCTCCCGTGATTTGGTTTTTATCTTTATTGACGGTTTTTTGGTTCCTCTTCTTTTTTATATTTTTTCTCAAACCCACGCTTTTAATTAAAGTAGATAAATTTTTCTTAAAACTTAAAAAAAGTTTATACCTATCATTTTCTCCACAAGGCCGGAGGTATAAAATGATAGCTTATAAGATTGAGAAAGGAGAAAAGATTAAAAACGGAAAAAGATATTTAATCCTCATCTTAATTTTTGCCTTTTTATCAAGAATAATTCTCCTTTGGTATCCTAAAGCCTACATTTTTGATGAGGTTTATCATGCTTTTACGGCGCAGGAGATGCTTAAAGGCAACATCGCCGCCTGGGAATGGTGGACGACACCGCCAAGCGGTTTTGCTTATGAATGGACTCACCCACCTTTGGCTAAACTGATAATGGTGGCAGGCCTTTTTTTAGGTCGTGTTTTAGGCATAGGGAGCGATTTTTTCTGGTGGCGGTTACCGGCAGCTTTCTTTGGTGTTGCCGTAATCTATCTTACTTATTTGTTAACTAAAAAAATATTCTTATCAGAAAAAATTGCTTTATGGGCGGCGGCTTTTCTTAGTTTTGAAGGTTTACTCTTGGTGATGAGCAGGATTGGTATGGCGGATGTTTACTTTTTATTTTTTGTTTTACTGACCTTAATTTTGGCTTGGGAAAACCATTGGTTTTTGAGTGGCATCAGTTGGGGCCTAGCTTTGGGGACAAAATGGACAGGTATTTATTTAACTTTTCCTTTACTTTTGCTTTTCGCCAAAAATTTTTTAAACCGGCCTTGGGCTTTGAGTCGGTGGTTTGGAATAATGACGCTAATGTTTAGCGTTTACTTTTTAACTTATTTACCTTTTTTTCTTAATGGTCACAGCTTAAAACAATGGCAGGAATTACAGTTGCAAATGTGGAGTTATCATACGAATTTAAAAGCTACTCATCCTTACCAATCACCAGCTTTGTCTTGGCCACTGAATTTGCGGCCGGTTTGGTTTTATGTCAATTATCAACCCCAGACAACTGGCAATATTTATGCTTTGGGTAATCCTTTGTTTTTTTGGTTGGGTTTATTGTTTTTGCTACCCTTTGGCTACGAGACCATCATTCGTGGTGTAAAAAAAATGGCTTTTTGTCTAATTCTTTATTTTATTTTTTGGCTGCCTTGGATTTTTTCACCGCGGATTATGTTTCTTTATCACTATTTGCCGAGCCTGCCTTTTTTAGCCATGATTTTGGCTTGGAGTGCAAATTATCTTCAGCATTTATTTAAACAGCGTTGGCTCAGGGGTGCTTGTTTAGCCCTGGTGGCGCTGGGCTTTGCCTTTCTTTATCCTCTCTGGACAGGAATTCTTTTGCCTCAAAAGCTCTTACCCTACTTTTTTTGGTTACCAAGTTGGCACTAATTTTTGCCAATTAATTTTTAAAAAAGCAATCCCAGAATTAAGAGTAGCAGACCGCCAAAAGAGAAAATAAGGGTAGGCGAGATAAAACCTGCAGGCGGTAATTGTTGAGTGGAGACTGCTGAAGGCGAACTCAAAACGAGCACCGAAGGTGAGGGGGAGGGTGAGACTGGACAGACACAGTCACTTTCCGTCGGACAACTTTCATTGACACAGCGATTGCTGCCGTCAATAGTGCGGCAAACGAGACTGCCGGGACATTGAGTGTCAGCAGTGCAGCTGTCCCAGCATTGAGGTGAGGGGGAGGGTGAGACTGGACAGACACAGTCACTTTCCGTCGGACAGTTGCTATTGACACAGCGGTTGACACCGGAAATTTCTTGACAGACTAAACTGCCAGGGCATTGGCTGTCGTTGGTGCAGCTTTCCCAACATTGGGGAGAGAATGAAGCTGAGGGTGAAGGCGAAGGATTGGGAGATCTTGAAGGTGAGGGACTGGGAGAACGCGAAGGCGAAGGCGAAGGCGAGGGTGAAGGTGAAACAATAAAAGTAAGTTCACAAATACCGCCACCGCCAACTGGTGCTTGAAGGGGTAACTCGGCAGAAGCCTGTGGTGAGGTTAAAGTTATTTGAGGACTAGCCAAGGGTGAAGGTGAAGCAGCGGGGAATGGTTGCTCCTGGGGCAGTTTTAAAACCGTAAAGAGAGCAACTGCCGCTAAAAAAAGCGTGGTGATTAGGCTTAAGATGATTAAAGTTTTTTTACGTGTCATTTTTACTTAAGTATTTAATTAGCTTGCCCCCAAGCGGTACAAGCGCTTTGATCGGTACTGCGGCAAGCTTGACACTGGACAGTAAAATTACCACCTTCTGCCGGTATCACATAACTATAATTTGCCAAGTAAGTATTGGCTGATTCTAAAATTGCATTTTTACTTACCAAAGGGCCATGATTGACCCTGAAATTGAAATGGTGGACAGTGGTATTTTGGCTGGTAGCCTTACAAGTGAAGGTTACCGTTCTGCCCGGAGCCGGACTTCCTTGTAAAGTCAGGCCGGTACAACGATAAGAGATTGAAGGTGTAGCCGAAGGCGAGGGACTGGGAGAAGGTGAGGGTGAGGGACTGGGAGAAGGTGAAGGTGAAGGTGAAGGTGAGGACGAAGGACTAGGAGAGGGTGGATAAAAAACACAAGCTTCGGAGGTAGCCGTATGGGGTGCAAATTTTTGCCGACCAAACTCTTCCCAACTACAAACCTTGCGGCCATCTTTGGTTTTTAAAGTTTGCGCATAAACAGTACAGCGCAAAACCGGCAGGTTGCGGTTAAGGGGCAGTTTATATTCATAAAACTGATTGGTGACCAGGCGATTGGCAACCGGATTTTCGTCAAGGTAAGGACTAAAAGGTTTGATGATTGGTTCCCAAGAACTACCTTGATCAAAAGAGGCTTCAAAATAAACCCAGCCATTGCCAAGGTTGTCAGGAGTAAGACAAATATCACCTTGTTTTTTAACCGAACCTAAACACATGAGGCGGAGAGTGCCTCCAGGTTGAAAATTACCCTCCACGTTGATAAGATTACAGTCAACATCGCCTCTGGGGGGGTGGGCGTGCCGACAGCACCAGGGATCAAAAGGATTCTTATTACAAAGATAATCGGTAGTACAAGCGGGTTCACCCGGATCTCCACAGCCCAATTGTGAATAAATTTCAGGTTTGGCGGCCGGCTGGCCGGTTTTTTGCTCTAGTAAACGGGATGAAAGAAACAGCGAAGCGCTGCCCAAAGAAAGACAAAAGACAAAAACCAGCAGGGAAACGAGTTGATTTTTCATTGATAGAAATACTCAAAAAGTTGACTAGCCGGCACTTTTTTTTCTTTATCAAAACCCAGTGAAGCCTGACCATTGCTGACACTTTGAACTTCTAAAATATAAATTTGACCGGATTCTAAAACCAAGGAATGTTCTTGGGGAGAAAAATGGTTGGTTTTAATCATTAAAGGCTCGGAGGTATCATCACTGGTTCTAAAACTGACGAGATAACCAACAATTTTGGCACCCGGCTCGTGGATTGTCGCTTCCTCCCATTCAAAATAGGGGTTGGGATAGTTATAGACCTGACCAGAGACCAGCTCAACTTGTTTAGTTTCGTCACTATAAGCTTTGACGCTCAGAGGATTATCAGGTGCGTAACGTTCATAATCTTCAGGACTTTTGATTTCTACCAAAATTTGTGGCGGTGAGGGTTGGGTTTGAGGGGATGACAGCTTTAAGCGATAAAAAGAAAAGCCGATCATTAAAAACATCAGCAAAGGACCAGCCACCAACAAACCTTTGGTTGCTGAGACTTTTTTAAGTGAAGGGGTTGAGGCTTTAGAAAAATTATCAATTTTAACATTAGGTGTTTCTACTGGAACTTTGGCTGGAGGCGACGGGTTGACTGGGGAAGATTGAGGGAGATTAGCCAAATCAGGGGTTGAAGTGAGCGCGGTTAAAGGCGTGAATTTGGCTTGGGGTGTTGCGGAAAAGTTGGCTGGGTTCGGCGGTGTTATATAAACCGGTTCGGTTTGAGGTAAAGTTTTATTTGAGTTTTGAGCAGGTTTTGCGTTGTCCATTTAAAGATCCGCCTCAACTTTACCCTTTTGGGTAACTCTAATTAATATCTTACATCTAATTTTTTTTGTCAAGTTGACTTAAAAGCTCAGTTAAATGTCTTTTGGCGGGAAAATAAGCAGGATCCAGCCTTAAAGCTTTTTGAAATTGCTCTTTGGCTTTTTCAAGTTCACCTAAATTCCAGAAAGATAGCCCCAAAGCGTCAGCGGCTACAGGATTAGTAGGGTCAAGTTCAAGCCACCTTTGACCTAATTTTTGAGCCTCATTTTGGTAGGTTTTAGGCAGATTTAGATAAGCGGCTGCTTTGTAATAAGCGGCTTGGAGAAATTCAAGATTGGTTAATTCTTGAGGATTAAGTTGATAAGCCTGTTGACAACTTTTAATGGCTTCAAGGATAAGCTCAGTTTTATTTTGTTCAAGAGCTTCATTTTGTTTTTGGCGACAGTCTTCGCGCCACCAGAAGTCAAAAAAAGGAGTTAATTTTTTTGCTTTTTGCCAGTTACCTTGATAAGCCTGAAAAAAGGCAGCAGTGATGAGACCAAAAAAGACTAAGCCCAAAAAACAGCAAAAGATGGCGAAGCTTAAAGCAATTTTGAACTTAAACTTTAGTCTGAATTTTAAAGTTTTTTCTTTTAAAATTACTGCCAGAAAAAGCCAAAAATAGGTGTAAGAAGTGATTGTCCAGTAATAAAAAAAACCACCAATGACAATCAGCAACCAGCTGTAAAAAAAAGCTTTTTGAAAAAGGGTTTTCTTTGGTTGTTGCCAATAGCAAAAAACTGTCCAGCCAATTAAAAGAAGGTAAGCAAGCAGACCCATTAGCCCCACGGTATTTAACCAATGAAGGTATTGTTGCCGCAGAACAAAAACCTGCCAAAATTTGTCGGGGAAGAATTGGTTGAAAAAGGCCGGTCGGTAACGCGGAAAGGTATACTTGAGGGTTTCCGGACCGGTCCCCACCAGCTGGCGCCACAAGGGCTGATTTTGCCAGATTTGCCAGCCAGCCTGCCATTCTCCAAGCCGTACCCAAGTGCTACCTTGACCTTGTTGCAGATCAGCTATACTCGCTGTTAGACGCTTAAAAATCGGCTGGCCCAAAAAAAAGCAGAGACCCAAAAGAAAAAGGCAAAAAATCACTAAGAATTTTTTTAGCTCTCTTAAGAAGTTTAAATTAATTGAAGAATTTAAAATGGCTAAAAGCGAAACTAAGGCCAGTGTCAGCCAAGCTGTCCGGGAGAAAGTTAAGATAATGGCTAGTAGGATAAAAAGAAAACTCAAAAAGACAGGAATTTTATAAAGCGATTTTTTCTCATTTAAAAACAAAGCTAAGCTCAAAGGCAAGACCATTATTAAAAACAAAGCGAGGCGGTTGGCTTCACCAAAGCTGGCGCGGATACGTTCAAAGCCCTGAAGATATTGAAAAAAGCCGTTAAGACTAATAAGTAGGGCACTGGCAGTAAGATAAAGACTTAAGAAGAAAAGCAAGTTTATTTTTTTAACCAGCTGGCTGGTTGCGCCAAAAAGTAAAATTAAAGTTAAAAGCTGAAGGAGGCCACCAGTATAAGTGGCATGCGTTAAATCCCAGAGACCCATGAAACTGCTAAATCGAGCCAAGGAAAATTTAAAGCTAAGACTAAAAGCGACGATTATTAACCCCGCTAAACCAAGAAAGATTTTTTGAGGTAAAAAGCAGGTTTTTTTAAAAAGCAAACTTAAACCGACGATGAGACCCAGCAGGAAACTGGTGCCATAGAAAAATAAAACTTTTGGTAAATCATAAGGATCAGCAAAATAAGGCAAGGTGATAATTGGCAGAAAAAAAACCAGGAGGTATAAGAAATAAGAGGCTAAATTTAACACTTTTTTTCCCTTTGCCAGAAGAAACCAACAATCAAGAAAAGCAGACCGCTGAGGAAAACCAAAAAGGTCGGTCCGACGCTACCTGGCTTAGGGATGCCACCTTCAGTGGCGGGAATGGTGACCCGGCTTAGCGGACTACCGTTAGGCGTGGGAGAAGGAGAGGTGCTTGCCGAAGGCGAAGCCTCAAAAGCCGGATATTGTTCCAAGCCTTGGGCCACAATCGTGAAATGACGGCTGAGTTTTTGTTCCCGGCCGTTTTCATCAATAAAACTGAGGGTAAGTAAATGATTACCGGGCGTGAGTTCTTCCGGTGGTGTGTATTGCCAATAACCTTCTTTGTTAATAATCACTGTGGCGCTGTACTTCTTACTTGATTGAATTTCCAGAGTAAGGGTTTTTCCGGCCGGGCCTTGACCAAAAAATTGAGGTTTTAAAGTATTGAGTTTTTCATCTTCCCGGCTGGGGTTATTAATGCTGACTTTTGGTTGGGCAGGCGGCAGATTTTCCAGCTCGGCCAGATTTGAAAAACTTACTTTTTCTGAATTGCTAGGGGTGGCTTCAGGTGAAAGCGGAAATTGGGCTGGCAGAGAGTTCTGATTTTCTATCAGTGCTGTTTCTTCTTTTTTAACTTCCTGAGAATAATCTTCGTTTTTTCCCAAAACAATGGTGGGGGTGGGCTTATCACTTTTGGTAAGCAGTACCACCGTGGCATTGTCTTCATCTTTCAGGCCCGCTGTTGCCTTAAGGTTAAGCAGGCCTTTTTCCCGATCATAAGCAAGATAAGCATCGAGATTACTGGTGCGCATTGTCTGGAGGGATTTGGCCCACATACCATCTTTACCGGTTAAAGCCGAAAGCGGCGAGCCGTTAGCGAGCGTTAGGTAAACAATGGCGCCTTCAACAGGTTGTTGCTGTTTGGTTACCACCTTGCCGTAAATAATATCTTGAGGAGGTTGGCTGCCTAAGTTTGGGCCGGTAGTCACTTCATAAGGTTTGCCTAAATTATCATAAAGAAAGTTTTTACTACCTGAACCAATTTTAAAATAATATTTTTTCTGGGGTTCAAGACCTTCAACATTCACATAGTGGGTGAAATAATTTTTATTTTCCCCACTGATTTTATCGCGATAGTCACTGGCTTTTTGGTTAAGTTTTTTTTCTTCCTCACCATATTGAAGAAAACCCAATGTCGCCTCTTGCGTTAGCCAGGAAACGGTAAAACCGTTGGCAGTGATGTTGGTCAAGGTGACATTTTTAGGTAAAATTTGGCCGCCTTCTTTAAAAGTTAGCAAGGGTTGATTTTTTACCAAGAAAAAACCTACAATAAGCCCAGCGGCTAAAAGCAAAATGCCCAAAAGCGTGGGTATGGTTTTGGTTAAAATACCTCTTTTGATCATGGTATTTTGGGTTTGAGACTGGCGGCGGGCGAAGTTGCTTCTTCTTGTCTTAAAACTTTAGTTTCAGAAAGATTATTTAATGCCTCATCAGGAGGACTTAGTCTGTCTTTTAAAAGATCAATAATCGTCGTGTCTAGACTGGGATTGAAGGGCGAGACTTCTTTTTCAGAAATATCCGGTAAGCTTTTTTTATTTAAAGTCCGGTAAACATCAAAACCTATCCAAATCACCACGGTGATTAAGGTAAAAATCATAAAGGTTACCCAATTTTGACCGGATGCCCTTTTTGCCATAAGTTGACGCTGATTTATTTATTTAATTTTCTTGGTAAATAAAAAGCTTTTCCTTTAAAACTTACTTCTAAGTCTGAACCACCAAGATTATTTTCCGCATTAAATGAGGCTTCTTCAAGAACCAAAAAACGATCAAGCCTGATCAAATCGCGTAAAAGATTTTTTAAATTGAGATACACACCTTTGGTTTTAGCTTGAAAAGCTAGCGGTATGGGCTGGTCTTGGTTACTGCTTTGACTTTCGCCTAAAAGAGTAAATTTTTCAAAGTTGAGGTTGAGAAGAGAGGTTTGATTTTGTAAAGCTAAATAATGGATTTCCCTCTCAAAGCGGTTGAATTCAACTGCTTGGGGGATGGCTTTATTGAGAAGGAAAAGTAATTCTTGATTTTGATTCATCAGGGTTTTGGCTTTTTCTAAATCTTGAATCTTTTTTGCTAACTTTTGACTAAATTCTTCTTTGATTTTTATTTCTTGGGAGAGGTTTAAAATGGTATTGATAGTTGGTTTTAGGGCAAAAATAGACAAAAAAATCGTCGTTACTAAAAAAAGAATTAAATTAAGAGTGGATTTTGCAAGAGGCGAGGTTGATAATTTTTGCACGCCCCTAAAATAATATTGTCGGTAAAGCTGGTATTGTTGACGGTAATCAAAAACCATAAAGCTAAGCTATTCCTTTTTTAGAATGGCGCTAAGAGCAAATTTAATTCCCGGTTTACCTGAACCTTCGGCACTTAAACTGGTTAGGTTAATATCTTCAAATTGTTTACTTTCCTGGAGGCTTAATAAAAAGGTGGCCAAAGAGGCTTCAGAAAAAGAAACAGCCTCTAAAGAAAGAGTTTCTGGTTTTAAAGAAAATTTAGTTAGGTAGATATCCGAAGGAAGGAGGCGGGCGATGGTGGTTAAAGCCTGATCAGTGGGTAATTGTTCAGCGGCTAAAGCTTTAAGGGTATTGATTTTTTTTTGAAGGGCCAAAAACTCTTCTTCTAAATTTCCAAAAGAATGAAGCTGTTGCTGCCTTTGTTTGATTTCTTCATTGATGTCACTTAATTTTTTATCCAAAAAAAAGCGGAAAATAAAAGCAACAATCACAATCACCTCAACGGCAATGAGAAGATATTTGCCGATGTTGAGAAACCAGGCAATAATTTTTCCGGCGCTACTTTTTTCAAAAGCAGAAGTTGGTAACAAGTTAAGTTGAATCGTTTGACCGCCCATATGCTAGTTCTAGTATAGAAAAGTGAGAAGTTTGCTGTAAAGAGGAAGATTAAATAAAAAATAAGGAGTTTACTTTTTAAGGTTTTTGGCAGGAGTTTTAATTTCTTTTTTTAAACGCTTACTCAATCTGGATTTGAGGCGGCTGGCTTTATTTTTGGCAATGACCCTTTTTTTGGCAGCCTTATCTAAAACCTTAAAAACCAAACTTAACTTTTTTGCCGTTGGGTTTTTTTTAAAATTTCTTAAAACCTCTTTAAGATTTTTTTTGATTTTTAAATTTACCGCTCTTTTTCTTTTGGCAGAGCGGAGGGCTTTTTTGGCGGACTTAAGAATCGGCATGGAGGCATTATAGCTTTTCCCCCTTTAAAACTCAAGTCTCTTTTTATATGATTGCTTTGTGGTTGGCAACTTTTTTAAGAACGGTCGAGAATTTTTAATAAGAAAACAGTCAAGTATTTTATCAGCGGCAGTGGTTTTGATGGTGGCGATTTTGGCTTCACGGTTCCTCGGTTTGGTGCGTGATCGACTTTTGGCCGGAACTTTCTTTAAATCTGGTCAGGAGTGGCAGCTGGACGTTTATTTTGCGGCTTTCAGAATTCCCGATATGCTTTTTCAGTTGCTGGTTTTAGGGGCGCTTTCTGCGGCTTTCATTCCCGTCTTTAGTCGTTTATTGGTTGAAGATGAATCTTATGCGTGGAAGCTAGCTTCTTTGGTGATAAATCTCAGCAGTCTTGTGTTTTTGGTTTTGGCTTTGATTATTTTTATTTGGATGCCAATTTTTTGTCGTCTGATTGCGCCCAATTTTTCCTTGGCTGAGTTTACGCTCATGGTTAGTCTTACGCGCTTGATGCTTTTAGCCCAATTCTTTTTTATTGTTTCCAATATTTTGACCGGTATCCTTCAATCCTATCAACGCTTTCTTATTCCGGCCTTGGCTCCGGTAGTTTACAATCTGGGCATTATTTTAGGGATTATTTTTCTTTCAGGTCCGTTAGGTATTTATGGTCCGACCCTTGGGGTGGTTATCGGTGCCTTTCTCCACTTTATTGTTCAACTGCCTTTGGTTTTACATTTGGGTTTTGTTTATCAGCCAATTTTGTCATTTAAAGATCCTTATGTGCGGCGGATTGGTAAATTGATGTTGCCCAGAACTTTGGCTTTGGCGGTCTCCCAAATTGAATTAACGGTGGCGGTTTTTATTGCGACTTCACTCTCTGCTGGTTCATTGGCGATTTTTTATTTTGCCCAACATTTAAATGATCTGCCGGTGGGCCTTTTTGGTTTAACCATCGGTCAGGCTGCTTTGCCAGTTTTGGCCGTTGAGGCAGTGAAAAATAAAGCTAATTTTAACAAACTTTTAGTCAATTCCTTGCGACAAATTCTTTATTTAGCCTTACCGGCTTCAGTGCTTTTGTTGGTTTTGCGCATTCCGGTGGTAAGACTGGCTTTTGGCGCGCGCAGCTTTCCTTGGGAAGCGACGCTTTTAACCGGTAAAGTGGTGGCTTTGTTTTCTTTATCAATCTTTGCCCAAGCAATGATTCAAGTATTGGTGCGAGCTTTTTATGCTTTACAGGATACGAAAACCCCTTTTTATTTGGCAACAATGGCAGTCTTAATCAATGTTTGTTTTTCCTTTTTCCTAACTTTTCGTTTAAATTTGGCGATTTTAGGCTTGGCAACAGCCATCAGTTTGGCGAGTATTTGCCACGCTTTAAGTTTACTAATATTTTTACAAAGAAAAAATCCTTTTGTGACCTGGGAGAACTTTTTTAAACCTTCACTTAAAATTATTTTAGGGACTTTTTTAACTGCTTTGGCTTTATGGTTGCCCATGCGCTTCCTTGATCGTTTTATTTTGGACACCACCAGAACCATCAATCTTATTGTTCTCACTTTGGCGGTAAGTTTTTTTGGTTTAAGCGTTTACCTGCTTTTTTCTTACTGGTTGAAAATTGAAGAACTTGGGCGTTTTCTGCAGCTTTGGCATCGCTTTGGTGCTTGGCGGGAAATTTTAGGTCGTTCTGAGGAATATTTAGATGGTGCCAAGACCAGTGGCGATTTGCTTACAGGAAAGGAATAAACAAGTGCTCAATATTCGCAACTTCTGCATTCTTGCCCATGTTGATCACGGTAAATCTACCCTTTGCGACCGCTTTTTAGAAATTACCGGGACGGTGAAACCTTCGGCGATGAAGCCCCAGTATTTGGATGTTAACCCAATTTCAAGAGAAAGGGGAATTACGATTAAATTGGCGCCGGTGAGAATAAAGTACCAATTACCCGCGGCGCTTAGGCAAATTTTTAATTTTGATTTTTTTATTTTTAACTTAATTGATACTCCCGGACACGTGGATTTTGCCTATGAGGTTTCTCGTTCGCTGGCGGCTTGTGAGGGAGCAATTTTTCTGGTTGATGCCACCCAAGGCATTCAGGCACAGACTTTCTCCTACTGGCAAAAAGCCAAAGCCCAAGGTTTAAAACTGATTCCGGTGGTGAATAAAATTGACTTAGCGGCGGCTTTACCTGAGGAAGTTGCCTTGGCGATGAGCCAAACATTTGCTTTTTCTCAAGAAGAAATTCTTTTTATTTCGGCAAAAACCGGAGAAGGAGTAAGAGAGTTGATGAAGGCGGTAATTGAACGTTTACCGCCGCCACCAACCAGAAAGCATTTTCCGCTGCGGGCTTTGGTTTTTGATTCCTTTTATGATCAACATAAAGGTGTAGTCGTGATGGTGCGGGTTTTTGACGGCGAAATAAAAATTGGCGAGACCTTGTCTTTACTGGCCAGCGGTGCGATATTCAAACCGCTGGAGATTGGTTATTTTCAACCTGAACCTCAAGCCTCCCCGGTGATTGAAAACGGCAATGTTGGTTATTTGGCTACCGGTTTAAAAGAACTAAATTTAGCCAGAGTTGGTGATACGCTTACTTCTGTCAACCTCAAAACTCAAAAGGCAGAGTTGATCACACCTTTACCAGGTTATCAGCCTCCAAAACCGATGGTTTTTGTGGCGGTTTATCCGCTGGCGCAGACGGATTTTCATAATCTTGAAGAGAGTTTGGCTAAATTGAGTTTGAATGATGCCTCCTTCAGTTATCAACCGGAAAGTTCTTTGGCTTTGGGTAAAGGTTTTCGCATGGGGTTTTTAGGACCATTGCACGCCGAAGTCGTAAAACAAAGATTAGAAAGAGAGTTTGGTTTGGCTTTACTGATGACTGCTCCAAATGTGGAATATCAAGTAGTCGTCAAAAAAGGCCGTGATTCAAGCAAACAAACCCTAAAAATCAGAAATATCAGTGAAATTCCTCAAAATTATGAAGCAATTTTAGAACCGATGGTTAAGGGTACCATTTTGACACCGCCGGCAGCCTTAGGAAGAATTATAGAACTTTGTCAGGAACATCGGGGGAAACAATTAAATATAGAATATTTAGGTTGGCAGGTGAAATTGGAGTATCGTTTACCTTTAGCCGAAATTCTTTCTGACTTTTTTGCGAAGCTCAAGAGTTTTTCTTCTGGCTATGCTTCATTTGATTATCAAGTAATTGATTATGCTCTTTTTGATGGGGTGAGACTCGATATTTATATTGGCGGCAAAATGATTGAGGCGCTTTCCCGACTGGTGCCCAAAAATAAAGCCTACGAAATTGGTAGGACGCTGGTGGAAAAATTATTTAAGGTTATTCCGAAGCAAATGTTTGAATTTACCATTCAGGCTGCGGTGGGCAAACGCGTTATTGCCCGCCTTGTCAAAAAGGCTTGGCGTAAAGATGTTACCGCTAAACTTTATGGCGGCGACCAGACGCGTAAAGATAAACTTTTGGAGAAGCAGAAAAAAGGTAAAAAGCGAATGAAGGCCGTGGGCAGAGTTTTTATCCCTCAAGAGGCTTTTTTGGCGGTTTTAAAAGATGAAAATTAGAGTTCTTTAATTTGATTTTTGACCACGCTGGGTTTTTTCTTGATTAAAGCAAGGTAATTAGCCGTCGTGTTGAGGCGTTTATGGCCAGCCAATTGCGCCACTTTTTCTAGGGGAACACCGGCAAGCAGCTGATAATAAATCCAGGTATGGCGCAGGCTGTTTAAGGAAGCATTTTTGACTTCTGCCTTTTGAAAACAACGCATGAGGATCATCGTGAGGTTGCGGATTAATAAAGGCGTGTCATTTTTGGTGATAAATAGATTGGTATGTTTACTTTTTGGTCTTGTTTTAAGATAACGGGTTAAAGCCAGTTTAAGTGAAGGAGTTAAAGGGATTTCTCTTTGGGGAAGTTGTTGATTGGCACGAATGATCAGTTTATCTTTTTTAATATCGTTTAACGTCAGCTTAGCCACTTCACTTACCTTCAAGCCAGTTTGTAAAAAAATTTCCACAAGCGCTGCCGTACGGGGATTATGGCGGCAGGTATCGCGTAAGGCGCGATACTCCATCCGGGAAAGAATCCTTGGCTGCTTTTTTGAAATTTTAGGGCTTTGAATATCTTTTAAAGGATTAGAATTTATTAACTTTTGCGCTTCAAGGAAACGGAAAAAACTTCTGAAGGCATTAAATTTTCTGGCTAAAGAGATCGCCGAGTAACCATGATGTTGGAGTTTTTTTTGAAAATCAAGAAAATGCTGCGAATTAACTTGCGTCCAATTTTTGATTTTTTGGGTTTTTAAAAACTGGAGCAATTGTTTAAGATCGGTTAGATATGCTACAATGGTAGCTTGAGATAATTTTTGGCGTCCCAGAACCTCTTTAAAAAAATTATATGTTTGTTCAAGTTCAAGACCTTCTGCAGCAATCATAAAGCTTAAGATGTTAATAAATAATTAATTCAGATAAGTTTTTATTATATTAATTATCCAAAAAGGAATTATAAAGGAGGTAAGCAGAAAGTCAATGAAAAAAAGTTGGCGGTTTTTACTTCTAGCACTGAGTTTATTTTTGATTTTTAATTTTAGTAAAAATTTGTGGCAATGGCCACAGGCAAGAAAAAGACTTGAGGAAACCCAAAAAAAACTTCAAGCGCTTAAATTAAAAAATTGGCAGCTGCAGCAAGAAAAAAAGCGGCGTGAGAGCCCAGAGTTTATTGAGGAGGAGATTCGCAACAAGTTATTGATGACCAAAGAAGGAGAAACAATCGTGGTGTTACCAGAGGAAATTTTTCCCAAAGTGGCTTCTGCTTCTGTTAATCAAGAAGAAAAAACCGAGAAGCCAGCGTGGCGGCAATGGTGGGAGCTTTTTAATTGAGATTTTTGAAGGGTGTCAGAGGTGGGATTTGAACCCACGACCTCCGGGTTATGAATCCGGTGCTCTAACCAACTGAGCTACCCTGACAAAAAATAGGCCAATTTCTGCTCATAAACTCAAACGGCAAAATTTGAAGCTTAATCTTGCCTTGGTTTATATTTTAAGTTTATAATTTAGCTTATTATAATTTAGCTTTGAATTGTTAGGTTGGTAGCGGGTTCTAGGTAACGCTCCTAGATTAAATGAGGTTATGAGCCTCACGGGATACTTACCCCCCACCCGCTGTTTATAAAATTATTATAACATCTTTGCTAAAATTGAGCCATGCCTAAAAAGCGTGTTTTTTCTGGCACTCGGCCAACGGGCAAATTACACCTTGGCAACTACTTGGGAGCAGTTAAGGGTTATCTAGCTTTGCAAGAAAGGGCAGAATATGAATGTCTTTATATGGTAATGGACCTCCATGCGATTACTACTCCTTATGAAAAAACTAAATTGGCTTCGATGACCAAGGAAATTGTTTTAAGTTATTTGGCGGCAGGTTTGGATCCCAAAAAGGCTATTATTACTGCCCAGTCTTTGGTGCCCGAGCATGTTTATTTGGCTTATTTATTTTCTTCAGTGATAAACGTGGCCCGCTTACAGCATTTACCTACTTTTAAAGATAAGGTAAAACAGTATCCAAAGCATGTAACCTTGGCTCTTTTGGCTTATCCGGTGCTTATGGCTGCCGATATTCTTTTGTATAAAGCCGAGTTGGTACCCGCTGGTCTCGATCAAGAACCACATTTGGAAATAGCCCGGGAAATTGCTAGAAAAATGAATCTTGAATATGGAACGGATTTTCCTTTAGTTAAACGTTTTGTGACCACCACTGAGGCGGTTCCTAGTCTTTTGGGTGAAGGCAAAATGAGTAAGAGCAAAGAAGGTAGCTACATTAATCTTACTGATAGCTTAGCGGTAATTAAACAAAAACTGGCTGCTGTGCCTACTGATAGCGGTCAAGGCAATTTTTTGCCTAAAAGTGGTAACCTGGTTAATCTCTTGACCTTGGTTGAAATTTTTGAAGGTAAAGCCAAAAGGAAATTTTATGAAAATGAATATTTAGGCAAGGGAATTGGCTACGCTCAATTAAAAACAGAGTTGGCTTATGCTATTTATGAGCGCTTAAAACCAATTCAAGAAAACTATCAAGCTTTACTGGCTAGACCGAGATATGTTGAGGAGGTAATGAAAACAGGTGCCAGCCAAGCGCGCATCTTAGCCAAAGAAACTCTAAAAGAAGTAAAAGAAAAAATGGGCTTTCTTGAATTTTTCAAAGCTTTTGGCCTTTAGGGCGAAACCTTTATTTCTCCACTTCACAAGGATTAAAAGTAAAATTATCAGGAAAACGTCGAGGCAGGGTTTGATAAACGACATTATATGTTTGAGCTTCCCTTTTAACGTTTAAAGTGGCTGCCGGTACACCATTTTCATCAAATTTGATAACTCTTAAGGTTTTTTCTTCCGGAGAATTTTTAACATTAATAGAAAATTGACCATCTGAAACGTCAATTCCACTTTCGCGATGGTTAGAGTTATAATACTTGCATAAAAGAGCAAGGAGTAATTCTATCATTTGGGGAGGAAGTTTTGTTTTTAAAAGACTTAAAGTTATTTCTTCGGGACAGGTTTCAGGATTGTTCATACAACTTCTATCATACTTTTAAAATTTTTGAAATCAAGAAGGAAAAAGTCACAGCGGTAAAAGCGCTTCCGCTTGTCTTTTTCTTTTAAAATCTTTTTTTTATGCTTAAGGTTTTAGATCATATCACTTCCAAGATGTTAAGAACCAAGGTGTTAAGGAACAAAGTTTGCTTTTGGTTCCATTTTTTCAACCCTTTTGCTCGTTTCCGCCTCCGTTCACTTCCGAGTTTAAGGAGAATTATTACATAAATCAACGCACGTGCTTTCGTTTATTGTAGTAATTTTTTGGGGAGAAGAGAAAAAGAGAAAGAAGAGTTGGCGTAACTTTTGGAGAGCAATTCTCTTTCACAAAAGAGAGAAAATTGATATAATGATGATTAAACTTGTTGATTTAATGATTTAAAAAGAAAGTGAGTATGAGTAATCAGAAAAAGAAACTTAAAGAAAATCAACCGCTAAGCTTAAAGCAAAAAAACGGCTTACCAAAAAAAATGATTCGCCGTTTTGAAGTTATGATTTCTTTAAACCCCAAAAAAATTTTTCTTTGGTTGGTGATTGGTTTTTTCCTGATTTCTTTTTTACTTTCTTTGCGAGGACCGCTGCCGGTGGGCGAAAAAAAACTTTCTGAAGTTTTAGCGGACATTAAGGCTGAAAAAGTGGAGAAAATCGAAATTGAAGGCGACAATCTCTACGTTTATTACAAAACTGAAACCAACCCTTTTCTTAGCCGTAAGGAAACTCAGGCGGCTTTTACAGAGCTTTTGAAAAATGCCGAGATTGATCCAACAAAGGTTAATTTTAAAGTTAAAGATCAATCATTAGCTAAAGCCTGGAGTGGCCTTTTGGAAGTGGTTTTGCCAATTGTTATTACGGCGGTAATTTTTTTATGGATTTTTCGCCAGATGCGTGGTGCCCAAGACTCAATTTTTTCTTTTGGTAAGTCGCGGGCGAGACTTTTTGCCAAGGGTAAACAACAGGTGACTTTCAAAGACGTGGCTGGTGTAGATGAGGCTAAGAAAGAGTTAGAAGAAGTGGTTGATTTTCTTAAACATCCCAAAAAATATCAAGCTTTGGGTGCTCGAACACCCAAAGGCGTTTTGTTGGTGGGGCCCAGCGGTTGCGGGAAGACTTTATTGGCTAAAGCGGTGGCCGGTGAGGCTAATGTGCCCTTTTTTGCCATGGCAGGGAGCGAATTTATGGAAATGTTGGTAGGTGTGGGAGCTTCAAGAACAAGAGATCTTTTTGAAAATGCGAAAAGGGCAGCACCCTCAATCATTTTTATTGATGAAATTGATGCCATTGGCAGAATCCGCGGTTTAGGCGTAGCTGGCGGTCATGATGAACGCGAGCAAACCCTGAATCAAATTTTGGTAGAGATGGATGGTTTTACTTCCAGCGATCACGTAGTGGTGATTGCTGCCACCAACAGGCCAGAATTACTTGATCCGGCTTTAGTAAGACCTGGTCGTTTTGACCGGCGCATCGTTGTTGATATGCCTGACTTTGACGGCAGAAAGGCAATTTTAGCCATTCACGCGAAGGGTAAACCTTTCGACAACGAGGTTGATTGGGAGAAGGTGGCCAAACGAACCGTGGGTTTCTCCGGCGCAGATTTAGAAAACATGCTTAACGAGGCGGCAATTGAGGCTGCCCGCAAAAATAAAAAAGCCATCGATATGGCTGATATCGAGGAAGCAGCCACTAAAGTGAAGTTGGGCCCGGAAAAAAAGAGACTTCAGACAGATTTTGATAAGAAAATGACTGCCTATCATGAAGCCGGTCACGCAGTGGTTACTTATTACTTGCCTAATATGGATATGGTTCATCGAATTTCCATTGTCTCCCGAGGACTAGCTTTGGGTTATACGCTTATTCCTCCGCGAAAGGATAGACTTCATGAAACCAAAAGCCATTTATTGGCCATGATCACTTCAATGCTGGGTGGCCGGGCGGCCGAGGAATTAATCTTTCAAGAATTTACGACCGGAGCAGCTTCGGATATTACCCAAGCGACCAAAATTGCCCGCCAAATGGTAATTGAATTTGGAATGAGTGAACTTGGTCCGATTAACCTCGGCCCTCAGATGGATGTAACTGAATGGGGGCAAAGTTTTTATGAGCCTTCACCGGTTTCACCAGCAATGGCGGCAAAAATTGACCAGCAGGTGAAAAAAATTGTTGATGAAGCATACCAAAGGGCTTTAAGCATTCTTCAGAAAAATAAAGAAAAATTAGATACGGTGGCTCAAAAACTTATCACTCAGGAAACTTTAGAAGGAGAAGAGTTTGAAAAATTAATGCGAACCTTAAAGCTTAAAAATCAGAATGACAAATAGCCTTTGAGTTTTTATGCGCTTGGTTCTTATTGATGGTCATGCGATTCTTCATCGGGCCTATCATGCTTACCCTCCTTTGAGCACCGCCAAAGGTGAACTTACCGGTGCGGTTTACGGTTTTACTAATATCTTACTGACGGTTTTAGAAAAGTTAAAACCAGAGTATGTGGTCGTGGCTTTTGATAAGAAGGGACCAACTTTTCGTCATCAAAAATTTAAGGCTTATAAAATTGGCCGCAAACCGATGCCAGAAGAATTGGCAGCTCAATTGCCACGAGTTCATGAGGTTGTCGCCGCCTTTAACATTCCTGTTTTTGAGGTAGAAGGTTACGAAGCCGATGATGTGATTGGTACCCTAGTTGAGCAGGCTAAAACCCTTAAGGTCAAAAATTTAGAAATGATCATTGTGACCGGTGATCAAGATGCGCTTCAGTTGGTTGAAGAAAAAGTAAAAGTTTATATGCCCGGCCGGGGCAAACAGCCGGCCCAGCTTTTTGATCCTCAGAGCGTGCGCTTGAAATATGGTGTCACGCCGGAGCAAATTATTGTTTTAAAGGCTTTAGCAGGCGATGCTTCAGATGGTATTCCAGGTGTCAAAGGTATTGGTGATAAGACCGCCGCCCAACTGATTAATCAATATCAAACCCTTGAGAATATTTATCGTCATTTAAAATTTTTACCGTCAACTCTCGCCCAAAAATTAAAAATTGATCGTCAGAATGCTTACTTATCAAGGGAATTAGCTACGATTGATAAACAGGTGCCGATAAAATTGGTTTTAACTGACTGTCGTCTGAAAGATTATGATAAACAGAAAGTCTTAAATTTATTTGCAGAATTGGAATTTAAGAGCCTGCTGAAAAAACTGCCGGAGAATGGTTGGGAAAAGCAGTTAGAGGAGGTTTTTAGCGGAAGAAAATCTTTGAAGGAAAAAATAAAAACAGGGAAACAGATGGAACTTTTTAATAGTTAAAAATTGGTTAGAATTTTTTAAAAATGAACCAGCTGACATCATTGAAAATAGCCTTAATTCATGACTATCTTTTTGAGTACGGCGGGGCGGAACGGGTTTTGGAAGCAATTCACGAAATTTGGCCCAAGGCTAGGCTTTACACTGCCTTTGTTGATTGGGCATGGGTAAGAAAAAATAAGAAGTCGTGGCTGCGCTGGTCCATTAAAGAATCTTGGTTCAGCCGGGTGCCGGCCCATAAACAGCTTTGCTCGCCCTTGCGCTTTTTGGCACCTTGGATCTGGGAGAACTTTGACTTGCGAGCCTACGATTTAGTAATCAGTTCTTCTGCTTGGTTTATTTGTAAAGGAGTGATTGTTCACCCCGGTGCCCTTCATTTTTGTTATTGTCACACACCACCGCGTTATTTATACGGCTATCCAGAATCAGGAAGACAGAACTGTTTGACCAGATTTTACGGCCGACTGGTTAATCCTTTTATGCGTCGCTATGATTTTTTAACCAGTAAAAGGGTTGATTATTTTATTTGTAACAGCCGCAACGTTCAGCAGAGGATCAAAAAATTTTATCAAAGAGAAGCCAAGGTGATTTATCCGCCAGTAACGATAACAAAGCCGCCTTTAAAAACACAAAAGCCAAAAATTGATTATTATTTAATGGTAAATAGATTGGTTGGGCCCAAAAGAGTGGATTTGGCAATTGAAGCCTGTAAAAAATTGGCTTTAAATTTAAAAATTGTGGGCGAAGGTAAAGCCGAGTCAGCCTTAAAAGCTTTAGCGAGCAGCGACCCCCACATTGAGTTTTTGGGTTATCTTGATGATCAGCAATTAGCCGCGCTTTATCAAAATTGCCGGGCGGTTTTATATCTTGCGGAAGAGGAAGATTTTGGCATCACACCGGTGGAGGCAATGAGCTTTGGTAAACCGGTAATTGCCTTGCGTTCCGGTGGGATTACCGAATCGGTAGTTGACGGAAAAACCGGTTTTTTTATTGAGAGACCAAATTTAGATGAGTTAATTGAGGCCTTGAAAAAATTTAATTTAAATTTTTCCAAAATTAAACCGGCAGCTTGTTTGAGACAAGCGCAAAAATTTAGCAAAGAAAGGTTTAAAAAAGAATTGGTGAGTTTTGTGGCCAGCAAAATTCACCAACTTGAAGCTAAATAAATTAAGGAGGGTTAATGCCTGAATTGCCTGAAGTAGAAACTTTAAAATTACAATTACAGAAGGCTCTTGTGGGCAAGACCATTACCAAAATAGAAGTTTTAAGAGCCAAAAGCTTTAAAGGTGAGCCGAAAGTGCTTCTTGGCAGCAAGATAAGCAAGGTGGCGCGAGTGGCAAAGTTAATCGTGATTCAAAATCTAAAATTAAAAAATTTAATTTATTTATTAATTCATCTTAAACTTACGGGCCAGTTGGTTTATCTTGAAAGAGAAAAACGGGTTTTTGGTGGTCATCCTACTCCTGACTGGGTGGCGAAATTGCCCAGTGTTCACACCCGGGTGATTATTGGTTTTGACGACAACTCAAAATTATTTTTTAATGATTTGCGGGTTTTCGGCTGGCTGAAAGTAATAGAGAATCGAGAGGAGCTAGAGAAAGAGCTGAAGGGTTTTCAGGGACTTGAACCCTTGACCGCGACATTTACTTTGGCAAATTTTACTCAACAACTTCAAAGCAGCGGTAAACCAATTAAGTTAGTTTTAATGGACCAGACAAAAATTGCCGGTGTAGGTAATATTTATGCCAATGAGGCGCTTTGGGAGGCAAGCATTAATCCTCAAAAACCAGCAAAAAAATTAAGCGCGGCAGAGATTAAAAACTTAAAAAAGGGCTTGGAAAAAGTTTTGCGTTTAGGTATTAAATATGGCGGCGCCTCGGAAAACACCTATCGCCAGCTGTCTGGTTTGGGTGGTAAATATCAGGAACATTTTTTGGTTTACCAAAGAGAAAATGAGCCCTGTTGGCGCTGTCAAACGCCTATTAAAAAAATTCAACTTGCTGGCAGAGGTACTTATTTTTGTCCCCAATGCCAAAAATAAATTTATTGAAGATATAAAGATTTACTTGGAGGCACTTGATAATCCAAAGTTTATCCTTACAAAATTTTCGTAATTATAGAGAAAAAACTTTTAACTTCAGCAGGCAAACAATTCTGCTTGTGGGGCCGAATGCTTCAGGAAAGACTAATATTTTGGAAGCAATTTGTCTTTTAGCTTGGGGGAAAAGCTTTCGGGCGGATTTAGACAGACAGATGATTAGCGATGGTGAAACACTGGCAAGGGTTAAGGCTAAGGTTGCTCAAGATGCTTTCCTAAATAAGCTTCAGCTTACAGACTTAGAAGTGATTTTAACCAACGGCGAGGTCCAAGGCAAAAAAACAGCCAGTAAAATTTTTAAAGTTAACGGTGTTGGCCGGCGCTGGCGGGATTTTGTCGGTCATTTAAAAGTTGTTTTATTCCGGCCAGAGGACATTGAGATTATTTTAGGGAGTCCTTCAATCAGGCGGGTCTATCTTGATTCAGTTTTGTCACAAGTGGATTCTTTATACCGCCAATGTCATCTGGTTTATGATAAAGGTTTGCGTCAGCGCAACCGCTTGTTAGAAAAAATAAGAAAAGGAGAAGCCCAGCCAAATCAATTGGAATACTGGAACCGGCTTTTACTGAAAAACGGCGAGATTATCAGCCGCAAAAGGGAAGAAATGTTGGCAAAATTCAATTTACAATTTGCAATTTTCAACAAAAATTTAACCATTGAGTATAGAAAAAATGCTATCTCTCCAGAAAGATTAAAAAAATACCAGGAAGCAGAATTGATTTTGGCGGCGACCCTTGTTGGTCCTCATAGGGATGAAGTAAAATTCAGACTCAAAAAGGCAAAAATGACAAAGTCCGATGATCTTTCTCTTTTTGGCAGCCGAGGTGAACAAAGGATGGCGATTTTGGCTTTAAAGATGGCAGAGCTGGCTTTTATTGAGCAAAAATCAGGAGAGAAACCGCTGCTTTTACTTGATGATATCTTTTCCGAACTGGATGAAGATCATCGAGCAGAAGTTTTAGTTTTGATTAAGCGTTTGCCAACGATTATTACCGCCACCGAAGCCAGCTTGGTACCAAAGGAATTTTTAGCTAAAATGGAGTTAATAGAAATTAAAAGTTAATTTTAATGAAAATTAAAAGTCTCAACGCTAGACAAATTTTTGATTCCAAAAATGATCCAACTTTATCGGTTAAAGTTGAGTTGGATGATGGAACAACAGCGGTTGCCGATGTGCCTGCCGGCGCTTCCACCGGTAGGAACGAAGCTCAAGAAAAGCGTGATTCTGACGGCAAAGGTGTGAGTCAAGCTATAGAAAATGTAAATATTAAAATTGCCGCCGCCCTCGAAAACCAGCCCGCCGATAATCAAGCTTTGATTGATAAAATTATGCTTGAAATTGACGGAACGCCGAATAAAGCTAAAATTGGTGCCAATGCCATGATTGGCGTTTCTTTGGCCGTTTGCCGGGCAGCAGCCAAAGCCAAAAAACTTGAACTTTTTCAATATCTTGGAAGTTTATTTAAGCAAGAAAATTTTGACTTGCCTCAACCCTTGATGCTGTTAATTGAAGGAGGCAGACACGGCCATTGGGCTACCAATATTCAAGAATATTTTGTCATTCCTCAAAAGGAAAGTTTTGCCAGTTTTAAGGCTGCTTTTGAAGCAGGCAAGGAAGTTTTTTATGCTTTAGAGCTGATTTTAAAAGAAAAAGGTTACGCGACCAACCTGGGATTTGAAGGCGGTTATTGTCCTCAGTTAAAGTCAGACAAGGAGGCTTTAGAGCTTATCACTCAAGCAATTAAACGAACCGGTTTTAATTTGGGGAAGGATTTAATTTTAGGTCTTGATTGCGCCGCTTCCGAATTTTGGGAACAAGGCACTTATCTTTTAAAAAATCAGGGAAATTTTAGATTGACTTCAAGCGAGTGGTCAAAAATTTTAGAAAGTTGGCTGGACGCTTATCCCCTTTATTTGCTTGAAGATCCTTTTGCAGAGGAGGATTGGGAGAGTTGGCAAACATTTTTTAAAACCATAAAAAAAATTGAGCAGAAAAAAACAGCAGGGCAAAAAATTGAAATTGTGGCTGATGATTTAACCGTCACCAAGGTAGCACGAATTGAAAAAGCCGCTGCCCTTGAAGCCTGCAATGCCGTGATCATTAAACCTAATCAGGTGGGCACTTTGACGGAGACACTTGAAGCCATCAAAGCCGTTAAGCTGGCTGGTTGGCAGGCGGTGGTTTCGCATCGTGGCGGCGAAACTAATGACGACTTTATTGCTGATCTTTGTGTAGGGACCGGTTGCACCCAAGGGAAATTTGGAGGCCCAAGCAAACCAGAGAGATTAGTAAAATATAATAGATTGATAACCATCGAAGAATTATTAAAGGGGTAATCTTGAGGCCAAAAATGGTACCAATCAGCAAAGAGATTTTTAGAAAGCTTTACCGGCCACCGGTTAATTCTCACAAGGGACAAAACGGTAAATTGACAATTATTGGCGGTTCAAGGCTTTTTCATGGGGCTTCTCTCTGGTCTTTAAAAATTGCCTCTCGTTTGGTGGATATGGTCTTTTATGCTCCGGTAGCAGAAAATCAGCAATTGGTTCAGAAATTAAAAGCCTCGCTTTATGATTTTATTTGTATTCCAAGATCAGAGGTTGAAAATTATATTATGGAGTCGGACGCGGTGTTGATTGGGCCGGGACTTACCCGAGATTATCGGTTAAAAATAAAGTCAGCAGAAAAAATTCAAAAGTTGAGTGAGGCTGATTGGCAGGAAAATACTTATAAGATTACGCGCTACTTATTAATGAAATTTCCTCAGAAAAAATGGGTGATTGATGCGGGCAGTCTGCAAATGATGTCAGCCGAGTGGCTGCGAAAACTTGAACACGTGGTGATTACTCCTCATTTGGGTGAATTTAGTAAATTATTTAAACTTGAAAAAGAAATCAGAGCGCTTAAGCCAGCTGGTTCTTTCCCAGTTTTAGCAGGCTTAGTTTCCAATCAGGCCAAAGAGTATGGCTGTACGATTGTGCTTAAGGGCCCAACTGACATTGTTTGCTCGCCGACCCAGTGTGCTTATGATAAACAAGGTAATCCGGGAATGACCAAAGGCGGCACCGGCGATGTTTTAGCCGGTTTAATTGCCGGGCTGGTTTGTAAAAATGACTTATTTTTGGCTGCCTGTGCTGGTGTTTTTGCCCAAGGTTTGGCTGGTAATCAGCTCTATAAGAGGGTTGGTCCTTATTTTAACGCCTCTGATTTATGTGAAGAAATTCCCAAAGTTTTAAAGGAATTGATGGCTTATTAATAAAATTATTTTTTTAAGCTAAATGCGTTTATTTGTGGCTGTTCCACTTTCTCTTCAAGCAGAAAAAAGCGTGGCTAAATTGCTTAAAAAATTAAAAGAAAAACATTGGTGGGTGCGTTGGCAGACGCCTGAACAGCTTCATTTAACCTTGGCCTTTTTAGGCGAAAAAGATGCTTTTGAATTAGAGAAAATTAAAAAATGTCTACGTAGCTTTAAACCTTCGCTGGCTGCCTTTAGGGTGGCTTTTAAAGGTTTGGGTTGTTTTCCCAATTATTTTTTTCCTAAGGTAATTTGGTTAGGCTTAAAAGGGGATTTAAAAAGTTTAGCCTCTCTCCAAAAAGGTTTGCAAAACCAGCTAGAGAAAGAGGGTTTTAAATTCGAGCAAAAACCGTTTCTTCCTCATCTTACTTTAGGGAGAATTAAAAAAGAATGCCCTCTGCCGCAACGTCAAGAGATTGGGAGACAGCTTCAAAGCCTGCGAGTTTTAAGTTTCGCCAGTGAGTGGTTCATCCAAAAGTTGGTGCTTTATCAAAGCCGGTGTTTAAGTCAAGGAGCGTTTTATCAAAAACTATTTGAGTTTAAATTACCCAACAAACTTCCCTTACCGGCCAAGGAAAAAAAGTGTTAAAGTTTGAAAATTTGACACTGGACAAATTGAGAAAAAACAATATAATAAGCTTAGTTATTAATTTATTGAGGAGTAATTAGTTGACTTCTTAGGCATTAAGCATAAAAAGTTCAAGTAATCAAATCCTTCAAATATTTTAGCCTTAAATTTTTTCCATTTCAAAAACTTAATTCCGTTTAACTTGCCCTTTTATCAAAAAGGGAAAGACGGTAAATTGATGAAAGGGGGTGAATAATTAAATGGTAGACGATCAAAATACGGTCGCGAATACCCCTTCTTCGGCAACCGCTGAAAGCAGCGGTACGGATAAGTACGGCCGTCAGCTTTACAAAGCAGTTTGTGCTAAGTGTGGTGGTGAGGCTTTAGTGCCTTTTCAGCCAACTTCTGGCAGACCAGTTTATTGTAAAAATTGCTATCAGCCCAGATCCAGAAGAGATTTTGGTGGTAACAGAGCTAACCGAAGTTTTAGCGACAGAAATCATTAATTTAGACTTGAAAGAATTATTTGCGCAGCGCTTAAGCTTTCAACTTTTCCTCTAGGAGAGGTTGAGGGCTTTTGTTATGATAAGAAAAGGAAAGGAGTTTGGCTTAAGTTTTGATGTTTATTGATCGTCAAGATGCTGGTCGCAAATTAGCCCAAAAACTTTTATTAACCGACTTAGGTGGAGAATTGGCTGAGGTAGTAATTTTGGGTGTGGCCCGTGGCGGCGTGGTTTTGGCTGCCGAAGCTGCCAAAATTTTAGACTGCCCGTTGGATATTTTGGTAACGCGTAAAATTGGTGCGCCCGGCAATCCTGAATTAGCTTTGGGGGCGGTGGCGAAAACCAAAGAAAGTTGTTATTTAAATGAAAAGTTAATTGAGGAAATTGGCGTTAAAGAAAACTATCTTAAGGAAGAAATTTACAAACAGCAAGCAGAAATTTTACGTCGGGAAAAATTATATCGCCAAAAGAAAAAACCTTTAGAACTTAAAGACAAAACGGTGGTGATTATTGATGATGGGGCAGCCACCGGCGCCACGCTGATCGCGGCGGCAAGAGAAGTTTGGCGCTATCAGCCAAAAAAAGTTATTCTGGCTTTACCGGTGGCTCCCAAAGACACGCTCCAAAAATTAGCAAAAGAGGTCGATAAAATTGTAGTTTTAGAGACGCCAACGCCATTTTTTAGCGTGGCTCAGTTTTATCAAGAATTTAAACAAGTAAGTGACGAGGAAGTTGTGAAGATTATAAGTTCTCTATGAAAATTATTATTGGTTTAGGAAATCCGGGCAAGAAGTATAAAAATACCCCTCACAATAGTGGCTTTAGTGTGCTTGATGAGTTGGCAAGCGCTTGGAAAAAGGAATGGCAGTTAACAAAAATTATGGCCGTTTTGGAACAATTCTTGCCTAAAGAGCAAAAAATAATTTTAGTGAAACCCCAAACCTTTATGAACGCATCAGGTCAAGTTATTGGTAAGCTCTTGGCAAAATTTAAAGATTTAAAATTTCAAGATGATTTATGGGTGATTCATGATGACTTGGATTTAGCTTTGGGCAGGCTTAAAATTGTTAAAAACAGGGGCTCGGCCGGTCATAAAGGTGTTGAGTCAATTATTAAATCCTTGGGGACTAAAAATTTTGTCAGGTTTAGATTGGGAACAGGTATGAAAAAACAAAAGGGAAAAGAGGTGGTTTTGGCGGAGTTTAAGGGAAAAGAAAAGAAGATCTTTGAAAGGATGATTAAAAAGGGAGTCGAGGCGGTCGTTTATGCGCTTAACGAAGGCATTGAAAAAGCCATGAATAAATATAATCAAAAAGTTGTTAATTAAGCCAAAAATGGAACGGAGCCATCATCAATTTAATTTACCTTTTCTGAGCCATTTTCGCTTGCAGGGTTTATGGGGAATTTATCTTAATATTGCTTTTCGCGACTTGGGTTTAGCCTTAATTGATATTTTTATTCCCCTTTATCTTTTTAAAATCACGGCCAGTCTTGAGAAGACTTTTTTGTTTTATGCCCTTTATCATTTAATGGTCTTGCCGGCAAGCTGGTTTGCTGGCAGAATCGGTCAAAAAGTAGGCTTGGACGTTTTGGAGTTTATTTCAGTAGTTTGGCGGACCCTTTTTTTATTGGCTTTAATCTTGGCCAAAATTTGGCCTGCTTTTATTTGGCCGGCTGCCATCTTTTGGGGTGTTACCATCCCTTTTTGCTGGCTGCCTTATCATTATACCGTGGTGAGCAGATGTAGTCCTTACCAGTTTGGACAGATCGTGAGCAGACTTGATATCATTTCTAAGCTGATGGTGGGTTTGGGGCCATTTTTAGGCGGTTTGGTGATCTTTAACTTTGACTTTGCCCTCCTTTATTTTTTAGCCATCGTTGCTTTTTTAATTTCTGGAGTGGTGATTTTTTTGGACGATTTTGACCGCAAGAAAATGCGTTTGGATTTCCGAAAAATTATCAAGCGTTTCTTGCGGTCGAATCTTCGTCAATTTTGGTTGGGAATGATTGGCAAGGGAATTGAATCAGAGATTGCCACGGTAGCTTGGCCGCTTTATATTTTTTTGATGGTTTCTTCCTATACAGTTTTAGGCGGCATCCAGAGCGTGAGTTTTTTAATTTCCATTATTACTCTTTGGCTGGTGGGGAAATGGGTAGATAAAAAGGGCATGATGATTCTCAATTTTGGCATTGTTGGCAATGTTTTAAACTGGTTAGTTCGCCCATTTTTAATTTCCGGCTTGCTTATTTTTTTATCGGACTTGGTTTATAAATTACTCTCTATCTTAATTTGGGTGCCTTTTATGACCGTTACTTATAAAAAGGCCGCGGCGATGCATAAATTAGAATTTTTTATTCAAAGAGAGTGGAGTTTACATTTTGCTTCCGGTTTGACAGCAGTGGTGATGGCGGTTCTGGTGGGTCGGTGGCATTTCTCTTGGAATGCCTTATTTGCTCTTGGTATCAGCGGTTTGTTGCTGTGTACTTTGATTGTCACACCGGGGATAAAAATTAAAAAGCCATGAAGCGAAAAGCCAGCGAGTTTCAGTCTTTAAAAGAAATTTTGGGAAGTTACGATTTGGACAGAAAAAAATATATTACGCGTGAGTTTCAGGATTATGGTTTGAAATTGGCGCAAGAACTGGGTGACGAAAAACATAAAAGTCTTTATATTAAATTGGCAAAAACTTTGGCTCGGAAAATTTTGGAAGAGGCGCGGATTTTTGTAAAAGACGCCCATCAGGTAAAAAACAAAGCCAGGCTTTTTATGTGGAAAGTGAAAATGCTGAAAAATGAAAAGAAGAAAACTTAATTTTTTCAGCCGAGTTTATCAGTTAACCAAAAAAATTCCTGCTGGGAAAGTGGTTACCTACGGTTGGTTAGCCAAGAAATTAGGCACCCGCGAAGCAAGAAAAGTGGGTTTTGCCTTACATGCCAATCGGGATTCCCGCATCCCTTGTCATCGCGTCGTTAATCGTAAAGGCGAATTAGCCAAGAATTTTGGCTGGGGCGGCTGGCAGGAACAAAAAAGAAGACTGGAAAAGGAAGGAATCTTTGTGGCAGGGAATAAGGTTGATTTACTCAGGTACCAACTTGATTAAATTTATAAATTTAAGGAAATGTCGGGTAAAAATTTTAAACGCCTTCACCTTTTTATTACTGGGCAGGTTCAAGGTGTTTTTTTTCGGGCATACAGTCAGACAAAGGCACGCCAGCTGGGTTTAAGTGGTTGGGTTAGAAACCTTCCTGACGGACGGGTGGAAATGGTGATTGAAGGAGAGCCAGCAATTTTAAGGAAGATGTTAACTTGGTGTTATCAGGGGCCACCAAGGGCAAAGGTAGAAAAAATAGAAATGGTTTGGGAAAAAAGTCAAGGCGAGAAAGAGTTTAAAATCAGATACTAAACTTGTTGGTTGAGAAACTGTTATACTAAAATAACGATGACAGAAATTTCTGGAGCAACACCGCCGCCAAGCGAATTTAATCAAAAATTTGCAAAAGTGGTCTTGCCGCCAGCTCATCAATTTCAAACCTCTCTTAAAAATTTTCAGCCTAAGTTAGCAGAGCTTATTTTTCTGGGTTATTTTTTGGCAGTTTTCTGGCGCTCGCGGTTTTTTCTATTTTTAAATTTCGATTTGGGACTTTGGTTGATGCACTTAAGAGAGTTTTTGACGTGGCTGGTTGGTGGTTTTCTTGGCTGGCATTTTTTATTTTTAGACAAAATTGTTTATTTTTATTTTTTACATCCGGAATTACCCTCAACTCAGCAGGCAAAAAAAGTGATGGAAAATCATGGTTTGAGGGCTTGGTTAAAACTGATGATTAATGAGAAAGTTGAGGAAAAACTCACGCTGCGCAGCCTACTTTTTCAGCTGGTCTTTTGGGTTTTAGCCATTTTTACCGTCACTTCTACGGCTTCCTTTTTGGGTAAAGGCCTGGTAATGGGCTTAGGGTTACATCTCTTAATTGAAGAATGGCAGTTACAGTTAAGTAATCCCTTAATTTTAAATAAACGCCTTTTTTGGCAGCTTAAAAGAACGGTGAGTCTAGAGGAACAAAAATACTATTTGGGAATAATGACGCTTTTATTTTTATTCCTCACCTTGTTGATCTAAAATAACCTCAATGGTTTTTAATTACCACTTTCATTTTTATGGTTTTTTTGTTGGTTTGGGGATTATTGTTGGCGGACTTATTGTTGAGCAAATTAAAAAAAGGGGCTTCGGCAGTCAATTGGCCGAATGGTCTTTTGAAAGCCTCCTTCCCTGGGGTTTAATTCCCGGAATTATTGGTGCTCGCCTTTATCATGTTTTAAGTGAGTGGGATTACTACCAGCAAAGTCTCTTAAAAATTTTTTATGTATGGGAAGGCGGTTTGGCAATTTATGGGGGATTAGCAGGCGCCATTTTTGGTCTTTGGCTTTGGTCTCGATCTCAAGGACAAAATTTAAAAATATTTTTAACCTTATTGGATTTTTTAAGTTTTGGTTTGCCCGTAGGCCAGGCAATCGGTCGCTTAGGCAATTATTTTAATCAAGAGTTATATGGTTTAGCCACAAACCTGCCCTGGGCAATTTATATTGAAGCCAAAAAAGGTTATTTTCACCCTCTGTTTGCCTACGAAGCGATTTGGGATGTAATCATCTTTTTTATTCTTCTTAAAAGATTTTCAAGACTTAAAAAACAAAATTTTTCAAAACCGGGCAGTTATTTTTTTATTTATTTAGGCTTGTATGGTTTTGGTCGATTCTGGCTTGAATACCTCCGAGTTGAACACTGGCAAATCGCCGGTATTAATGTTGCCCAGACAATCAGCTTTTTATGTTTTATAAGTCTGATATGTTATTATATGATTTATGGAAGGAAAACTAGTTAAGGCCCTAGCGGTTTTGAGAAAGGGAGGCGTGCTCATTTTTCCCACCGATACTGTTTGGGGAATTGGTGTAAGTTTGCAGCGACCAGAGGCAATTAAAAAACTTTATCAAATTAAAAAAAGAGAGAAAAATAAACCCACCGCCATTTTAGTGAAAGATAAACAGATGGCCTGTCAATTAGGGGAAATTAACCCTCAGGCCAAAAAATTGATGGCTCGTTACTGGCCCGGTGGTTTAACTTTGGTGGTGAAAGCCAAACCCGGCCTACCCAAGGAGATTTTAGGTCCAGGCGGAACCGTGGGTTTAAGACAACCTGACCACCAATTAATTTTAAAATTGTTAGCTAAACTGGACACGGGTTTGGTGGCCACTTCCGCTAATTTTAGTGGTGAAGCCGCGCCGCTTGACCGAAAATCAATTAACCAAAATTTAATCGCTCAGGCGGCAATGGTACTTGAAGGAGAGGCGGGTGCCAAACCGCCGTCAACGGTTTTAGATACCACTGTGACTCCTTTTAAAGTATTAAGACAAGGAGAAGTAGTTCTTCGGGAATCATAAAGTTCTGCTTTTTAAAACTGCTTTTATTTTCTCCTATTTAACTCTTGACAAAGGAAAGGAGAATACCTACTATATGAGGTATAGCCAGTAAAGTTTTTAAGAAATCTGGAAAAGGAAAGGGGGTGAAAAAAATGGCCTATTCTTACACGAATGCCAAGGGGCAAAAATATTACCTTCACTATCGAGACGTGACGCTGCGTGGAGGCCGTAATCAAAGAATTTATTACTTCGCGAGAGAAATTCGCAGTAATGCTTTAGATTCTGTACCTTCAGGTTATAAAGTGGTGGAAACCAAAAGGACCGGCATGCCCGTCCTGAAGAAGGCTTAACTTGCTTTAGTATTGTTAATACCAAGTCTTCGGGATTATAAAACCCGAAGATTTTGGTGGATTTAAGGATTGACTTGCAGGTTTTGCGAAATCTCTTTTAAATTTTTAAGCACGGCTTCTTTTTCTTCCCCTTCTAAAAAATAAGGTTGGGAGTAGTTTTGAATAAAAATTGGGAAAATTTGGGTGTCCACCAGCTTACCTTTATACAAGGTATGTTTAGCAATAAAACCAGTTTTGGTAGCTAAACTCCATTCTTGGTCAAAAATAAAATTGCCATGGGCATAAATAATCAAACCTTCTTGATAAATTTCTAAGGGTTGATACCAATGTGGATGATTACCGACCAGCAAATCGGCGCCGGCTTCAATCATTTGATGAGCAAGCCTAATCGTCGTTGAAGAAGGTAGGCGTTGGTACTCACTGCCCCAGTGACTAGAGACAATGAGAAAATCAACTTGCTTTTTAGCTTTGCTGATGGTAACCAGAAAATCCTTTGACCAGTCTTCTTCTAAAAAATTAAAACCCAGAAAACCAATTTTGAGATTTTTGAGTGTTTTGACGGTTAGGGGTTCGAAAATTTTTTCCTGACAGTGAAAATTTGGCGGCAGGCCACTGATTAAAATTTCATTTTGAGAAAGCAAGTTGACGGTTTGACATAAACCTTCAGGACCCCAATTAAGACTGTGGTTATTGGCAAGATTGGCAACGTCAATCCCGGCAAAAATTAAGCCCTCAATAAATTTTTGGTTGCCGCAAAAAACCATGCCTTCATTGGTGGGGGGACAGTTGGCAATCAGCGGCGCTTCGAGGTTGATTAAAGTTAAGTCGGCAGTCTTTAAAAAGGAGGCGGTTTTTTGAAAAGGATAAATAAAGTTTTGATATTTTGTCATCAGCCAGTTAACAGTGCGGGCAGGAATGACATCACCGGTAGTAATCAAAGTTATTGTTTCACTTTTGGGCAAGGCTTGAGTCCAGCGATGATCCGTCAAAAAAATAGATTCATAATCAATTTTTTTAATTGATATTTCTTGTTCTTTATTTTGGCTTAAAGTGGAAGTTTTTGCTGGCATTGAGGGTTTGTCTGAAGAAATTTTTATCGCTAAATTTTCGGCAGGGAAAAGAAGCGAGGAAAATAAAGAAACAAGGGCAAGTAGCATCGTTTTTAGTTCAAGCATCGAGTATAATTGTATCATGAACTTTAAAAGAGAATTTTCCGCGGGCGGTGTGGTTTATAAAAAAACCCAAGATCAAAATTCCCAAATCTTTTTTTTACTGGGTAAACACTCTGGTTACCATAAGTGGGTTTTACCTAAAGGTTTGATCGAGCCGGGCGAGAAAAGCTGGCAGACAGCCGTGAGAGAAACAAAAGAAGAAATGGGGATAGAAGCGCGTTTAATTAAACCAGAGCCAATTCATGAAGAAACCTATTTTTATGTGGCTGATCTAAAAAAATTCAAGATTCAAAACACAAAAGATAAAACCAGCGTGCAAAACCCAAAATTAGACAAAACAACGCGGCGCATAATTAAATACCAGGAAGAAGGTGGGAGAAAAACTAGGGTTTTTAAAAAGGTAGTTTTTTACTTGATGGAGTATGTCAGTGGTCAGCCAGAAGAACATGGTTGGGAGATGGAAGAGGCCGGTTGGTTTCTTTATCCTGAAGCCATCAAATTAATGGCATTTGAAGGTGAAAAAGCAGCCCTGAAAAAGGCTTATCATTTTCTCAAAAGAGGATAAGCAGTTGAATGCTTGTCTTTAAGAAATTAAAAAATTAAAATAGGCAAGAGCAAATCTTGGTAATTTAAGGAAGGGTGCCGGAGTGGTCGATCGGACACGCTTGGAGAGCGTGCGTAGCCGCAAGGTTACCGTGGGTTCGAATCCCACCCCTTCCGCCAATCAGAAAAAGAGGTTGCTGGCTCGCCCCAGGCTAAGCTCGCCAGCCGATTTTAGGCGCAAAATTGAATTTTTTGTCTTTCAAAATAAAGTTCGAGCCGACATTTTTTAGAAATTCCCGGATTTGATAATTGTCGCCTTGCGACAATAGAATTTTGGCTTGTTTCGCCTCAAAAATCATTTCTCTCATCGGTTCGAGCCAATTATTTCCCGATTGTTCAAAATCTCTGATTTTCTGCTCAATGTCCAGTTTTTCGTTGAGCATTTTTTGTTTCTTGGCTTGATATTCTTCAATAGTTAAAACCTCGCCTTCAATGTAGAGGTCTAACAATTTTTCAATTTTCTGATCAATTTCTTCTTTTTGTCGCTTAAGATTTTGAACAATAATTTCGCTTTCCCTTTTTGCCCGTTCTTTTTCCTCACCTAATTCGGCAAACATATTTTCTGCCCAGTCATCGGGCAAATAAAC
>CAYNMC010000012.1:0-16172 GCA_964398365.1 uncultured Pseudomonadales bacterium
GCTCCCCAATGGGTCATTACCAGCAACGGCAAGTACTATAGTTATATCTACAACAACGGCTGGCAGCTGGATACTAACGTTTCTGATAAAGACTTAGCCACGGCCAATACCGGCTTTACCGATGCCAACCGCTTTGTCCAACCGCTGGCTCCTTGTTATAAAGGTGCCTCGCCAAGTCCCTCGCCCAGCCGTTCACCTTCACCCTCACCTAGTCGTTCACCCTCGCCTTCACCCTCACGTTCACCTTCACCGAGTCCGTCCCGCAGCCCAAGTTCCTCGCCCAGCCGTTCACCTTCACCCTCACCTAGTCGTTCACCCTCGCCTTCACCCTCACGTTCACCTTCACCGAGTCCGTCCCGCAGCCCAAGCCCCTCGCCTTCTCCTTCACCGAGCCCGGGCGACATCATCGGTCAAGTTAAGGTTGACTTTGACGGTATTCCCAACGACAGACAAAATTTCACCATAAGGCTGGCGGCCCGCAATTTCGCCAACTGGCGCCCCCAAGTCAACTTAACGCCTGCCGGCGAAAACAGCCTCAATTTTGGCAGCGGCTTTAGAGTTAACGAAAATTACACCTTTATGCTGGAAAGACTCCAACCCTTCTTATCTAAATTAAAGACTCTCAATTTTAGAGGCAACGGCACGGTGCTTGACTTTGGTTTGGTAGGCACCGGTGACTTGGACGGCAACAACCAAGTTAATAGCCTTGACTGGTCAATCATGAAACTGCGCTTTGGCCAAGAAGCGACGCTGGTTCAGGGAGATTTAAATCTCGATGGCCAAATCAACACTCTTGACTGGTCATTTATGAAAAAGTGGTTTGGTCGAAACGGGGAGGTTTTATGAAATTTATCAACTTTATTCTTGCAAAAAAATCATGGATTTTGGCGGCGGGTCTGACGCTTTTTATCTTAGAAACGGCGATTTTTCAACCGTGGCGAAAGACAAGCACCCAAGAACCAGCCCCTCTGCCGCCGGCCCAAGCCAAACCGATTGAAGCCATTCTCTCCCTCCAAAGTGAACAAGAAAGGATAAAAAGCGGTGAGAGTTTTAAGGTGAATTTAAATTTGGAGACTTTCGGACGAAAGGCTGCAGCCTTTGACGCGGTCATCTTTTTTAACCCGGAAGAAGTCAACGTGGAAAATCTAGAAACTAGCGATCTTTTCAGTGAGTATCCCCGCCAGACTTTTGACAACGAACAGGGCAAAGTGGTTTTAAGCGGAACTTCAAGTCTAACAGAAGAAGCGACAGGAGTCAGTGAAGGCAAGCTGGCCACCATCACTTTTACGGCCCTAAAAAGCGGTCAGGCAAAAATTGAATTGATTTTCAAGCCTAACGATACAACCGACTCAAATGTCATCGCCGAAGGCAGTACCGAAGATATTTTGGGTGAAGTGAGAAATCCAACACTGGAAATTGAATAAAATCTCTTCTCTTTACTTCTCTTTCTTTTAATAGCTTTTTCTGATGGGAAACCGCCGGCAGAGCTTTTTAACCTTCGCTTTAATGGCTTTGAGATTCTTGGTCTCTCTGATGATTTTTTCTCTTATCGCTTTTTGTTTTTCCTCTGCCAAGCTGATTTTTAATTTTTTCTTAACGGCGCTGGTTTCCTGAAGCACTGCCGCCAGCCAGTTGCCAATAAGTCTCATTTGTACTGTTTTCATTCCCTGACTGGTGATAGCCGGTGTCCCCAAACGCAAACCTGAAGGAAAGAAAGGCGGCGCCGGATCCCAAGGAATACTATTATAGTTAGTCACCATACCGGCAGCCTCCAGCGCTTCGGCCGCCAGTTTGCCTGAAAGCCCAGAAGGTCGCAGGTCAAGCAAAATCAAATGGGTGTCGGTACCACCGGCACATAGCCTCAGACCTGCTTTTGCAAGCGTCTCGGCCAAGGTTTTGGCGTTAAGAATAATTTGGCGAGCGTAAGTTTTAAATGCCGGCCGGCTGGCTTCCTTGAGAGCCACCGCTATGCCGGCGATGTTATTCTCGTGCGGTCCGCCTTGCAGTCCCGGAAAAATTGCCCTCTCAATTTTACTTGGTAAATCCGGATCTTTCTTAAGCCCTTTGGCGGTAACCATAATCATTGCTCCCCGCGGCCCGCGCAAAGTTTTATGGGTGGTGGTGGTAACTAAATGAGCGTGGGCCACGGGCGAAGGATAGACACCGGCGGCAATCAGGCCGGCTAAATGACTGACGTCGGCCAACAGCCAAGCATCAATTTCTTCCGCCAGCCGCGCAAATTTTTCAAAATCCAAAAGGCGCGGGTAGGCGGTAATACCGGCAATTATCAGCTTGGGCCGCTGGCGGCGCGCCAGTTTTGCCATGGCTTCATAGTCAATAAAACCTTCTTTATTGACGTAATAAAAAACCGGTTGAAAATACCTGCCGGAAAAATTTGCCGCCAAACCATGAGTCATATGACCGCCATGATCCATGCGCAAACCCATCATTTTATCGCCGGGATTAAGTAGAGCAAAATAAACGGCGCTGTTGGCCGGCGCGCCTGATAAAGGCTGAACGTTAACATAAGGTACGCCGAAGAGTTTTTTTGCCCTTTCTTGACAAAGCCGCTCCAACTTATCAAAATTTACCTGCCCCTGATAATAGCGTCGGCCGGGAAAACCTTCACAATACTTGTCCTGTAAACAAGAACCAACAACCGTCCTCACCGCCACTGAAGTATGGTTTTCGGAAGGAATCAACATTAAGGTTTCTGCCTGGCGTTGCTGCTCGGCTTTAAGCAGGCGGTAAACCTGAGGATCGGTAATTTTTAAACTCTCCATTTTCCCTCCTTGGCAGATTTTTTCAAAAGACTAGCCGCTACTTGGCGGTGAAATTCTTCATCATAGTCCTTAACCAAGGTTTTAATCTGGCCGCAGAATTTTTCTTCGTGGCAAAAACCGGTATGATGGCATTTAACACTCATTGCTTCGGCCAACTCGGGCCAGCCCTGTTTATTGAACAGGGTTCTGATTGCCCCAGCCTCCTGCTGGCTTAATTTTAACAACTGCTCCTCTGCGGTTGAACACAATCTTAAAGGATAATAACCGGCAATTAAATTATAAAGATTATAGCTTTGGCAAACGCCAATTCTTAAACCCCGCGGGATAATAAAAATCGCATCTCTTGGTTTAATCCCCAGTCTGCACAATTGCCGATAAGATTTGAAAGAAGCAACCGCCGCCTGCAAATAAGGTTTTAGGAGCGCAGGTTTATTTTTAATCGTCGGCGGGACGGCAAAGAAGGTGTCAAACTTAACCACGTTTTGTTTGGCAAGTTTTAAGTTTTTAATGGCTCTTTCAAGACAAAAATAGATTGATTCTACCGACTGCGGCACTGTCCGGTGTCTTTTTTTGTCACCCCAAACCCGCCAAGCCACCGAAGAGCGCACCATTACTTGGACGGCCAAATTATAATCGCGGCAAATTTTTCTTCTTAAAGCCAAAAGTTCAGGCCAACGCTCAAGGATTGCTTTTTTATCTTGACAGATTTTTTTGGTCAAACGATTTAGTTTTCTTAATGATTGGCGCAAACCTTTACTAGGCAAGATTTGCCAAGCCGCAATTTTAAAAAACTCCCCTGAATTTTTTCTGCCATCAAAGGCAGTTGCCAACTCCCGCGCTAAATTTGAGTTTTTGGGATTTTTAAAGAGATTAGGATAAGGGTAAATCTCGCGGGGGGCCGCCAAACGGGTCTTAAACAAATCAAACAAACCAAGTTTTGGCAACTCTCGCCGCACTCTTTTTAAAAACAAGCCTGCCTCTTCAGGCAACCACGCCTTCTCCAGCTTATATTCCCGGGCAAACCCCACCAAGGATTCTACCGGCAAAACCAAAACGCCGGTGCCGTAAATCCCATACTGGAGAATCTTGCTAGCTTCGTCCTTGGCCACACCCTGAGCCAAAAGCCAGTTAAAAACCTCAATGTTTCGTCTTGCCTGCCGGGCATAAATTTTGCCTGCCTCACGATTTTGCCACAGAGCCGTGGGAAAAACTATTTCTTCCGGCACGGTGGCAGTCCGCCGGCCTGAGCTCATCAAACCTGAGGCAAAGACAATGCCCGTCAACATTGAATCAAGAAATTTACTGCCCTCAAAACTCAAAGCCAAAGCTGGGGTAGTCGCCATTGAAGCATGGCCGCGCAAAGAAGATTTGGCTAAAATCGCCCGCGTTTTTTGCTGAAGATCTTGACCTTTGGTCAGCGCCTCTTTAACCAGTTCCTTGACTGACTTACCTTTAAAAGTTAACAGCGCCGACAAAGCCACCAGTTGTTCTGCTGTCAAAATGCCTGAATCCTCTGTGAGGTTTGGAATAACTCCCAAAAAATTGATTTTAAGATCGCTTGTTTTTAACATTTTTCATTGACTTTTAACTAGTATTCTTTTACCATTAATCAAAATAAATAGCAATCACAATGTTACTGGGTACCGAGGAACTGCTTAAATTAGTGAAAGAGCTAAAGCTGGTGGAGGATCTTTCCGACCGCGAGCTTCATCAACCTGAAGGTGCAGGTTTTGATTTGCGGCTGGGAGAAATTTATCAACTGGAGGGTTCAGGGTTTTTAGGTGTTGCCGAACGGGAAACACCCCGACTTGAGCTCTTAGCCAAGTTTGGCCAGCAAACCTCTTTCCGCTTAAAAGCCGGCCATTATTATGTAGTCAAAACCTTAGAAAAAGTCAATCTGCCACTAAGTCTGGCCGCCACCTTCCGGCCCCGCTCCACCTTATACCGCTCCGGGATCGGTATTTTTTCGGGCAATGTGGCGCCGGGTTACCGAGGAGAAATCAATGTTGGTCTTTACAACTTTTCTCCCCATCCTTTTGTGATTGAGTTGGGAGCCCGTTTCCTCCACATAATGTTTTGGGAAATCAAGGGCGGAGTTAACCAATACCGCGGCCAATGGCAGGGCGGCCGGACAACCACGCCAAAAAGGGAAAAACAGGTGTAACGTTTCAAGGTACCAAAGTATTCTTCTCTTTAAGGTGAAAGAGTGCAAAAGCTCTCAATTTCCCCATCGCTGATGTTTAAAGTCCCAACTTTATCAAGATAGTTTCTTAAATCATCACCGGTAGTATAAACAAATTTAATTTTATATTGCTTGATAAATTGATTAAATTCCTCCTCATTTTTTATTTCGAAGGCGCCTTTTCCGGAACCAAAATGGCCGGACGCTGGGTGTAAAGGAAAAAAGCTAAAGGATTACGGCTAGCCGTAATTTCGTCAGGTTTAACATTTTTTCTTACCCAAGCGATCACGGGTGTAGCCTGTTTTTGTTCAAGCTGTCCTAAACTTTTCCTTGCCCACCAGAGTTCATGAACATCATAAATCAAATAAAGCAAAAGCGTCAAAAAGAAAATCGCGCTCAAAATTTTAGCCGAAAAGTTTTTTTCAGAAAAACAAAAATCAGTAAAATCAGAAAGATGTAAACCAAAGCCAGATGCCGCTCGGGCACAAAAAAACCGACCAAGTACAAGTTTGAATACCGTAAAAGAAGACCGTAAATAAAACCAGCTGCCTAAATTTTTTGCGCTGCTGCCATATTTTTTGAAAATCGGTGATAAAATTTTTGCGAGCCTTCACGATAATGAAGAACGCGGAAATGATAAGTGTAAAAACTGTAAAAAGGACTGCCGTGATTTTTCATATTAAGCAAAAATTTGGCAGGGAAACCAAAAAGAAGAAAAAAGCGTCGCTGAAAAAATTTTCTGCTTGCGGGAGTCAGTAGAAGAACTAAAAGTAGCAAAACTCCTTCCAAATGCCTCAAATAGGCTAAGCCCGCAAGCGTCCCCAATAAACAGTATTTGTAATTTTTCTCCGGCAAGTGTTAATAAACCAGAAAAAAGGCCAAGAGCCAAAAAATAAAAAGCTGTTCGGCCACGATAAATCTAGTTTCAATGAGAAGATTGGGGTTAAAAGCGATAAGAAGGCTGGCAAGTAAGATCCAAAAGCGGCGCGTAAAAATGTTTGCTAAAAAATAAAACAGCAAAACATTAACTAAACCAAGCGGCAAATTAAAAAATTGCAAAAAGTAATCATCGTTTTTGAGCCGCAAAAGCAGACCATAAATTAAAGGCGTCAAAAGCGGCCTTAAAAGCGTGGCCTGGGCGATCACCGTTAAATCGTCAAAGAAATGAGTGCAGCAGCCTAACCGCCAAGGCGCTGACAAACAATCCTAAAACCAGGAAAAAACCAAAGAGTTTTTGTCTTCTCATTTACTTCCATTTATATCACATTTTAAAGTCGGTAATCTGCGCGAACAGCAGAAACCAAACCAAAAATTCCAAGGTGTCTTGAGAATATCACCTCCGGAGGTGTGAGAACCATATATTGAAGGCTTTAGATCTGGAGGGTTTCAACCCCATATTCTTTTTTTCCTTCGTCCCATTTGACACTGATTTTGTCTCCCCTTTTGAGGGTTTCCGAAAGCAAGGCTTTGGCAATCGTGTCTTCAATTTTGTCGGCGATAAACCGCTGCATCGGCCGGGCGCCAAATTCCAACGAATAACCGCCTTCGGCAACACTTTCAATCAAGGCTTCATCAATCACCAATGCAAGCTCCTTTTCTGCCAAGCGCTGGGCCAAAGCCTGAAGTTGAAGCTGGGCCACTTGGCGAATTTCTGAGTTGCTCAGGGGTTTAAAAACGACTATCGCATCAAAACGATTAAGAAATTCAGGCAAAAACCAACCTTCGCGTTGAATGTATTCAATCACTTCTGTTTGGAGTTGTTCATGGTCAACACCGGCTTTTACTCTTTCGCGAATATATTCGGCAGCGGCATTGCTCGTAGCAATAATTATAAGATCAAGAAAGGAAACTCTCTTGCCGCGGAAATCCTGAAAATAACCTTCATCCAAAATCGTCAAAAAAATGTTTAAAAGTCTTTGGTCTGCTTTTTCCAATTCATCTAAAAGTAAAACCGAGAAGGGTTGATTTTTCACTTTTTCAATCAGTAGCCCCATACCAGAATTTGGCGAACCAATTAAACTCTCTAAACTTGAGAGTTGTTGATACTGACTCATATCCAGCCGGATCAGCCTTTTCTCGCTTCCAAAATAAATCTCAGAAAGGGCCTTAGCGGTTTCTGTTTTACCCACCCCCGTTGGTCCTAAAAAAAGAAACGAACCGATGGGTTTATTACGCCTGCTTACCGCTAAACGCGCCCGCCGCAAAGCCGAGGCTAAGGCTTTAATTGCCATCTCCTGATCAACAATCCGCCGGTGCAGTTTATTCTCCAAATCTTTCAATTTTTCTCTTTCCGTATTTTCAAGCATGGTGCTCACCGGCACTTTAATCCTTTCAGCCACAAGTTTATCAATGTCTTCCTCCTTTAAAAGTCGCCTCTGTGAACCATATTTGCTCATGGTTTCATCCAAAAGATCAACGGCTTTTTCTGGAAAGGGAATTTCGGTAAGAAGCCTTTCGGAAAGCTGGATAATCCGGCGCAAAGCCTGATAACTGATTTTTGCCTTATGCCCTGCTTCAAAATAAGGAACTTTTTCCATTAAGATATTTAAGGCCTCCTCGGCGGTGGGCGCGGCTACCTCAATCTTGGTAAAGAGCTTTAAAAGCTGATCGTTGGCCGCCAACTTTTGGAAATAAGCTTCGAGTGTGGTCACACCAATAAGCTGCAAACGATAACTCCCGGCAACTTGGGCAAAAACGTCGGTAAAATCAAGCTCGCTTTGTTGATTGGCAGTAAATTTATCAATGTTTTCGATCACTAAAATCACGTTACCCGCTGCCTCCGCCTCCTTCAAAAGAGCCAAAAGCTGGTTTTTGGCTTGGCTCGGGGCCTGTCCGGCTACCACCCGATTCAAATCTAAATTTAAAACCCGCTTGTGAGCTAGCTCTGAGCGAATCCTGCCTTCGTTCACTTTTTTGGCAAAGCCTAAAATAATCGTTTTCTTGCCGACGCCCGGCTCGCCAATGAGCAAAACGTTATTCTGGCCGCTGCGCGCCAAAACCTCTTCGATTTGACTAACTTCTTTCTCCCTACCCACGAGTTGATGAAAAAAGGGATTAGGCAGGGCAAGATCGGTAACATATTTATCAAGCTGGGGTGTGTAGCCAAAACAGAAATTCCAACCCAAACCCGGCCCCTTAAGCAGATTTTCCTTTTCCCAAAAACGGGCCTTTTTGGCTTTGTCTGCCTCCAGTTTTTCAAACCAACGGCCAACGGCCAAAACATCTTCAGCTTTGACTTGATGTTCAAATAAAAATTTTTTGAAGGGCGGCCAATCACGAGCAAGTACATAAAGCAGGTCGCTTAAGTGAGCCAACTTCGCTTCATCCAAGTTTACAGGCTGGCTCCTGCCTTGAAGGATCAACCTTGAAGCCTGTAAACCTAGCCTTTCAAAAACAAAGCGGCCGAAAGGCAAATTGAGGATTTTTTTAAAAATCAATGAAGGATCCCCGCCGCTTTCTTTTAAAATAAGCGCTGTCGGTTTTTGCCGGCGCTTCCGCCAAAGAAAATATAAAGGTAAAGATAAAGGCATTGCCAGCTGCCAACCCAAGAGAAAAAACCATGCCAGAAACAAAATTGTTAATGAGGCCAACAACCCCCAAAAAATCAAAAAGAGGCGCACCAAAAAACCAATAAGACGGGAAAGCAAGTTGAAGGAAAGGCGATTAAAAAACTCTTCGAGAGAAAAACCCGCCTCGTTTTTAGACTCGGCCACCCGCCGCCAAGGACTAAAAAGGCTTGCTAGAAGAATTTTTAAAGAAAAAAAGTGCCAGGCGGCAAAAAGATAATTAAGCCAGAATTTTAAAAGAAAAAGATTAACCTCAAGATAATGCCAAGAAAAATAGCTCACAAAAATCCTTAAAATAAATTTTTATTGGCTAAAATTCTCTCTTTTCATCATACAAAAAGCCAGCCCCGGACTCAAGTCAGAAAAGAAAGGAGAAATTTAAACCTCAGGGAGGTTTATTTCTTGAATTCTTTGATTTAAAAAGCGAACTATCGCATCTCGATGTTTTTCCCAATAACGTGATTCCCTTAATTCTTCTCTAATTTCTTCTCTTTCATAACCAGCTTGCGTTAGGGCGGCGACAAGCGCCGCTCTAACAATCTGCCATACATCAAAAGCACAAGGGCTGGGGCTACGAGAACATGCTCCCACCTTTCGCGGAGGGGTAAAATAGCCATTTTTCCGCCAATAAGCCAAATTACTCGGAGGAATGCCTAAAAAATTTGCAACTTTAGCTTCCGACACTCCTTCTTCCAACTCCTCAGCAGTCCACAACTGGCCAACTAAATTTTTTATTTCTTCAAGAGATGATGGTGTTTTTTCTCTTTCCATCAATTTAAATTTTAATTCAAAGCCCGGATAAATCAAGAGGAACTTCCATTATTCTAAACCTTAAATCGTCTCTTCATTTAACTTCATTTAATCTCACCTTTCTTTTCCTAAGCCCTTAAATAATTTAGCCGAATTTTAGCCCCGGAATTTTATCTTTTTAAACTTATCTCATAAGTTTTCCATAGTTCATCCCGTTTTACGATGATTTTTAGCTGCTTTCTTAAGTCTGTGCTTAAACTTTCTATCCTTTATTTTTAAGAACAGAAACAAATTAAATTAAGGGCAAAATAACAAGGAGTAAGTTCTCTTACGTCAACGAAAAGAAATTTTTAAAAGATGTAAAGCTTTCTAAAACAGTCTTGAGGCCGAGCCCGACTCAAAAAATGACCGTGACGAAGTTTTCCTGAAAGGTTCAATTAAGAATTCAAGGAAGGATAAACAAGGCTTGGGGGTTAAACACTCACCATTCGGTTGTTTTTTAAGGTAGATATCTTCATTTCTAACCTTGTTATTTTCGGCTTTAGGGAACAAGCACGCTTATGGTGGTGTAAAGTGTTCTTTTTTTGCCAGCGGCCGTTTAAACCAGTCTCTGGTTCAAACACTTGTCGCTCTTTGAACTCCTGCCGCTTGCCTTTATTCCAAAGCCTAACTGACCGGAAATAACCAACAATGCGGGAATAAACTTCAGTTTGTCTGCCACATTTTGGACAAGTAAAATGCTTACCCTTTAATCTACCATGCTGACTACACAAGGAAAAGGTCGGCGTAATTGTAAAATAAGGCAGTTTGGTGTTGAAGGCAATCTTCTTTACCAGCTCTCGGCAAACCCGCCAGTCGTCAATCTCTTCACCCAAAAAGGTATGAAAAACCGTACCACCGGAATAAAGACTTTGAATAGCTTCCTGATGCCAAAGCGCTTCAATAACATCGTTTGTCTCATCCACCGGTAGCTGGGTGGAGTTGGTTAAATAAGGTGCTTGGGCAGTGCCGGCAGTTTTGATTGAAGGATGATATTTCCGGTCAAGCAACGCAAAACGATAAGCCGTTGATTCAGCCGGCGTTGCCTCTAAATTGTAAAGATGGCCGGTTTCTGTTTGATATTTAACCAAGCGTTGGCGCATAAACTTAAGGGTTTCAATAATCAAAGCCTGCCCCTCCGGCGAAGTAATTTCTTTACCTAAAAGGTTTAAGCAGGCTTCGTTGCCACCGCAGACGCCAATGGTAGAAAAGTAATTGCGGAAGCTGCCTAAATAGGCCTTTGAATAGGGCATTAAACCCTTTTTAAGATTTTCTGTCACCAACTGTCGTTTGATTTCCAGTGATTCTTTGGCAAGATCCATGTAGTGGGCAAGAAGTTTAAAAAACTCTTCTTTGGCTTTTTTAGAGACGTGGTGAATCTCACCATTTGCACCTGACGCTAAATAAGCCAGTCGGTTTAAGTTAATGGTCACCACGCCGATAGAGCCGGTGCTGTCGCCTTTACCCCACAAACTTCCCGGCTGATTCATTAACTCTTTGAGGTTTAAGTTCAACCGGCAGCACATGGCGCGGATAGAGTTGGGATCCAAATCCGACCCAATATAATTTTGAAAATAAGGAATGCCGAAACGCGCCGTCACTTTAAAAAGCAATTTGGCAACATCAGAGTCCCAATCGAAGTCTTTAGTTAAATTGTAAGTGGGAATGGGAAAGGTAAAAATTCTTCCCATATCATCTCCCTCAAGCATCACTTCCAAAAAAGCCTTGTTGATAATTTCCATCTCTTTGACAAACTGACCGTAAGTCTGCCGCTGGAGCTTGCCCCCGATAATCACAGGTTTTTTGGCTAAATCCGCCGGCGGCTTAATATCAAAAGTAAAGTTGGTGAAAGGCATTTCAAATCCCCAGCGCGAGGGGACATTGAGGGAAAAAACCAAACGCTGCATTTCCTGTTTGACTTCTTGAAAACCCAAGCCGTCGTAGCGGACAAAAGGCGCCAAATAAGTATCAAGTGAAGAAAAAGCCTGCGCTCCCGCAAATTCATTGTAGGTTGAGCGCAAAAAATTGATAATATGAAGAATTGCTGTATCAAGATGTTTAGCTGGTTTTGAATCCATTTGATGTTCAACATGGCCGAAGCCCATCAAGAGCAATTTTTCCAAACTCCATCCTGCACAATAACCTACCAGCCCGGCAGTAAGATCATGAAGATGAAGAAAGCCTTCCTCATGGGCTTTGCGGATTGCTTCAGGATAAACTTTGGTCAAAACATAATTGGCGATCACCGCGCCGGCGGTATGCATGACTAAACCGGAAAAGGAATAGTGGGAATTAGAATTCGCTTGGGCTTTCCAGCCGTTTTGCTGAAGATAGTCTTCAACGGTACTCACGACATCAAGATGATGGTTGGGAATCAAAGGAATTTGGCTGGTAGGATCCAGTCGGTCGCGTCTGCCCATAGGAATCCATCATAAAATAAAATTAAAAACTTTGGCAAGTAGTAAAAAGTATATCAAACTACTTCTTCTTTTCCAACACCGGGTGTTGCCTCTTGAATCAACACCGGTAGAAAGCTTACCATCAACTCTTTAAATCTCCTTTTAATTTTTTTATATTTAAAATGTTAAAAATATCTCACTTTCAAGGTATCAAGAATTATTTTTAAAAATGGGATTTAACTTTTGCAATTATTTGTGCTAAGTTTAATTTAATGACAATGACGCGCTGGCAAAGACTTTTCTTTTTTCCCTTTTCCTTTGCTGTTTTGCTTTTGCTTTTACCTGCTTCTTCTGTTTTTGCTACCCCCAAACTCAGACAGATCAAGGCAGAAATGGTTCACTTTGGCCAGACCTTCAGCTTAACTCAGGATGATGAACTACTGGTTGTTCTGGAAGGCAACCCTTCAACCGGCTTTGGCTGGGAGATTGGTTATCTTGACTCCCGAATCGCCGTTAAAACCAAGGAGGAGAGTCTGCCTCTTTTTCCTGAAAAACCGCCTCGCTTGGGTGCCCCGGAAAAAATCATCCTTCATTTTCAGCTCCTGAGTGCCGGTCAGACCAATCTGCGTCTGCTTTACCAGCGCCCGTGGGAGAAAAAACAACCACCGACAAGACTTTATGATCTCTGGTTACGTGGCGTTGGCCAGTTTCAAAAAGAAAGAGTAAAACTTGAAAGTCCTTCTCCTCTACCTTCTCCTTCAGCCGTCTTGGGTAATCAAACCGCCTTAGGCCTACCAGCCCATTTCAACTGGTGCGAACAGGAAGGCGGTTGCACGCCGGTCAAAAACCAAGGCGGCTGTGGCTCCTGCTGGGCTTTTGGGACAGCAGGAGTACTCGAAGAAGCCATCAAAATCAAAGATAAACAAATTAGAGACCTTTCCGAACAATATCTGCTTTCCTGCAATCCTTATAATTGCAGTTGCAGCGGCGGCTGGTTTGTTCATGAACTTCACTGGAATGTTATCCCCAAAGGTGAACTGGCTGCCGGTGCCCGCTGGGAAAATGAGTTTCCCTATCTTGCCAGGAAGGTTGATTGCAATTACTTACCCAATTATCCCCAACCTCACCCGGCTCATGAAAAAATTAGTTTTGCTGCTTACGTAAATCTCTATGTTGACATCCCCACCGTTGCTGAAATCAAACAGGCTATTTTTGAACATGGACCGGTGGCAGCGGCCGTCTGCGCCAGCGGCATGAAAAGCTATACCGGCGGCATCTTTACCGGCGGTGGCACTTGTAGTGGTGGCGTCAACCACGCCGTCATCCTCACCGGCTGGGATGATACCGATGGCATCTGGTATCTTAAAAACTCATGGGGACCAAACTGGGGAGAAAAAGGTTACATGCGTATCAAGTGGGGTGCTAACAATGTCGGCGACAGTGCTAATTATGTAGTTTATGAAGGAATCCCCTCGCCTTCACCCACGCCTACACCTTCCTCCACCCCTTCCTCCAGTCCTTCATCCTCACCCAGCCTCTCGCCTTCACCAAGTCCCAGTCGTTCTCCTTCTCCCAGTCCCAGCCCGTCGCCAAGCCCGAATCCAAGCCCCTCTCCCTCACGAAGCCCAAGCCCCTCTCCGAGTCCAAGCCCTTCTCCAAGTCCGAGTCCCTCACCGAGTCCGGCACCTGCCTGTAGCGCTGATTTAAATAAAGACAAAGTCGTTAATTTCAACGACCTCAAACTGGTCTTAATAAAATATGGCCAAAGCTGCAGCGGTTGTCCGGAAGATATTAACCATGACGACAAGGTAAATAGCGCCGACCTGTCTCTTGTCTTAAAGTTCTGGAACCAACCCTGCCCCAATTAACAGTCTTCAAGGTTGATCCTTCAAGGCTGTTATCCTTCAAAAGGATGGTCCGCCTGTGGGGTTGACTGTTAAGATCATCTCATCTCCGAAGTGTTAAAGGTAAACAGTAACATCAAAAAGTAATCCTTGGTGTTGAAAAATTTGGCATAAAAAAACCTGAAGATTTTATAAGTAAAGAGTTGAGGGGCAAACAAGAGTCACGGTTACTCAAGTTGCCGGTGAATGCTTGGTTAGGCAATCACTTTTTCTCAAATCTTTACTAACTTCAGGTATTTCGGCTTTGCCTTTTGAGGAAAGCCGAACTAATTGGTTGAAGCCCTTTTAAGGCATCCACTTTTGTGGTGAATTATCCTTGATTCTAATTAACTCAACCACAAGTACGCCTGATATCAAAGCACCAATTGTCCCAGTAAGCCATTTCAAAAATGTCCAACCTAGTTGCTGGTAATACCCAAACAATAGGAGGCAAAAAATGAAGGCCAAAGCCAACAAGCCAATGGTCAATCCCTTAACTATTGCGATTTTTCTTTTAGGGATGTTTATTAGCGTGAAAACCACAAGAAAAACAGAGATTGCCAAGGCTAACAAGTGTAAACAAATAATCAACGTAATCATCTTTCCTTCTCCTTTTCAATTGTTTTCACTACCCCAAATGGATAGCTTTCTGAACACTGACGCTGAATGTCCAAAAAGCTATCCATTCAGAGTAAAACCAGCTTTCCCCTTATTAATTAATTATTAAAGTGCAAAAGGTTATCTTTGTCTCTTGTTAAAAACAGGCGCTTAAAAGCGAAATTTAAGGCTGCTTTTAACAAGCATGGTTACTACAACCACTACCAAGATAACCAAGCCCCATTTTTAAAAACCCTGAAGTTTTTCTTCAGGAAACAATCTATTTTGCCAACTATTTTACCAAAAAGATCATAATTTTCAAGTAGTTGTATAAGTCAAGTACTTTTGCGACATTCCTCTTTTTTCAATAAAGTATTGCAATGGGCTTTTAAGACCTAAGCTATGGTGTCTTCTTTGGGTATTGTAGTAGATATTCCAGTCGGCCAGAAGCTGGTTGCCTTTCTTAGGATCAATCAATTCATCCAAATGATAATCCAGATATTCCTCCTGAATAGTCCGGTTGTATCTTTCAATAAAAGTATCAATCTTAGGGCATCTGGGATAGATGAAAAGATGAGGAATACCATTTTTCTTAAGCTCTTGGTTAAAGATTCCCAAATTCTCCGAAGCATTATCCGACTGCCAAACCTTAATAACTGCGGGATAAACTTCTTTAAACCGAAAGTAGAAATCCTTCATGTTCTTGGCTGTGATCTTGGAATACTCCAAGGTTAAGGCAAACTTGAGTTTGGCATCAACAGCGCTCATAAAATAGCGTTTAACTCCGGCAATAATCTTTTCTACTGTATCCGAGAGAATATAACCGTAGTCTTGGGGTTTAGGAAAGTGTTTAATCCTTAATCTTTTCTTTCTTTTAACCGCTTTTCTTACCCAGGCAGAGTTAGGATTATGGTAGACTCGGTAATTGGGTTTCTGATAGAAAAAGTGGTGTCTTTGTTTTCTAATCCACTCAACAATCCTAATATCAGTCGTTGGTATTCTCTTTCGGTGAGGTCTTGTTGAAAAGGGAATTAAGGCTGACAATCTCCCATTAACCTTGGTTAGTCTTTGCCACCAGCGGTTTACTACTTTTCTATCAGCCCCAAAGGCTTGTTTTGGTTGCCTTCTCTCCATAGCTTTCATAGAACTTAATGATTCTCATTCTCTCTTGGGCTACTTCATCTTGAGAGAATCTTTTGAGACTCAAAAGCATGTTTATTACCTCCTTTGAACCTCTAATTCTATCAAAGATAAAGCGGGTTTTAGATGGGACTCCAATCTTTGCCGAATCTTACTCCTGACATTAACCTTTATCAATGTCGCAAATGTATCTTAACTTTTTCATTAACAAGTTTGCTAGTAATGAAATTGCCAAATTTAGACTTAAGGCTATCCAGTTCTTTGATCAGTTTGGAGTAAAGGCTACAAGAGAAGCTTTTAATGTAGGTAGATCTACAATCTTTCTTTGGAAGAAAAAGTTAAAGGAAGGAAATGGCAGTCTTTTATCTCTGCTTCCTTCTTCTACCAGACCAAAGAATCAAAGAAGAATGGTGGTTGAAGCTAAGACTTTAGCTTTTATCAAAAACTTAAGGGAAAACAACGGAATGATTGGCAAAGAAAAGATTAAGGTTCTTTTAGATGTTTATTGTCAGAAGGAGGAATTACCGATTATCTCTTCCTCTAAAATTGGCAGGATTATCAAGAGAAACAATTGGTTCTCTTTCAAACAAGGAAGGATTTATCATAATCCTGCCTCTGGCTGGACTAAAAGAGAGAAAAAGTCTAAAGCCAGAATCTCCTCTACCTACCAGAGTAAAAACCCAGGAGAACTTCTTCAGCTTGATACCCTGGTAAGATTTGACTTAGGGATCAAAAGTTATATCTTAACTGCCATTTATACTTTAAATTTTCTTTTGCCTTTACCTACAAGAGTTTCTCTTCAAGAGTGGCTTTGGATTTCTATCAAAAACTGA
>CAYNMC010000013.1:0-2591 GCA_964398365.1 uncultured Pseudomonadales bacterium
TATTTAATCTTTGATTTTTAATTTATTATCATGCGGGTTGCCGACATTTTGGGTTTAAACGCGAGGGCTCAGCTTTTTTCCTATCCCTATAATACGGTTAAAGGAAAAAGAATTGCGGCCGCAAAACTGAAAACAAAAAGAATTTTAAGTCAGGCAGGCATCCTCGTGCCTCGAACTTATGCTGTTTTCAAAAAAGCTAAGGAAATTTTAGAGTTTGACTGGGATAGTTTGCCCTCTTCTTTTGCGCTGAAGCCCAATAAAGGCTTGGGTGGCGAGGGAATTGTCGTTGTCAAAAAAAGGTCAAAAGAAGCAAAAGCCTGGATTACCACAAGCAGAAAAAAGGTGACGGTAGAGGACCTAAAGCTTCATGCTTTGGATATCCTTGAGGGTGCCTACAGCGTCGGAAACGTGCCTGACCAGGCTTTTATTGAGGAATTTGTAGGAAGACATAAAGCTTTTAAAAAATACGCTTATCGCGGCTTTCCTGATATCAGGATTATTGTTTTTAATAAAGTGCCGGTGATGGCGATGATGCGGCTTCCGACTAAAGAATCACAAGGACGGGCTAATTTGCATCAGGGTGCGATTGGTGTTGGTATTGACATTGCTACCGGGATCAGCGTGAAAGCAATTTGGCACAATCAGTTGATAAAATATAAGCCAGAAACCAAGCGCAAGCTTCATGGTTTAAAAATTCCTCTTTGGACAAAAATCCTACGGATTGCAGTTGATGCTGGTGAGGTAATCGGCTTGAGTTATTACGGTGCTGATATTGTTCTTCATCCTGAAAAAGGACCAATGGTTTTGGAAGTAAATAGCCAGCCTGGTCTATCAATACAGCTTGCCAACATGGCCGGGTTAAAAAAGCGCTTAGAAAAAGTGGAAGACTTAAAAATTAGAGATCCTGAACACGGCGTAAAAGTAGCCAAAGCTTTATTTGCTTCAAGTTTTGCTGATCGGGTAAAAGCAGAGGAAGGTATCAGAACAGTTAATGTGTTCGAAAATGTAAAAATAAGACGAAAGGACGGCAAAAAAATAGAGATTCCTGCAAAAATCGATACCGGTGCCTGGCGCAGCTCAATTGATAAAACCCTGGCGAAAGATCTTGGTCTTTTGGAAAAAGAAAATATTTTATGGAAAAGACGCGTTTATAGTGCGATTGGCAGGGAACAGCGTGAGGTTATTAATATTATTTTTTGGCTTGCTGGCAGAAAAATTAAAACCGCGGCAGGAGTTGCCGACAGAAGCAGATTGAGGATGCCTTTAATTATTGGGAGGCGGGATCTGAATGGATTTTTAGTTAATCCCGAAAAAAATGAATAAAAAAATATTGGTAATTGTCAGCGGGAAGCTAGAAAAAATAAAGGAGTTTAAAGAAGTCGGAGAGGATTTGGGGCTTGACGTCACCTTGGCTTCATTTTCTGATGTTAACTATTCATCTTTTGAAAACAGCGGGGTGATATTTATCGATAGTCGTAGTGCAGCTTCATATAATGTTATATATTTCCGTATGGTCGGGAAGAGGATTGAGGACGCCTCGCTTCTTGCCCTGTATTGTAAAAAGAACCGGGTTAGGGTGGTTGACAGGGTATATACCAGCGAGTTGTTGTTTCCTTCCAGTATTGCTAAATCAATTGAAAATAAAAAATTGATTGAAGCGGGTATTGCGATCCCAAAAACAATTTATGGAAGTGTTTCTTTGATTTTCAGAAAAGCAAAAAAAGAATTCGGATATCCGTTTGTTGTTAAGAGTACTTCGGGCCGCAAGGCCAGGGACGCGTGGTTTATTGATTCATTAGAAAAGGAAAAGGAGTTGGTGAAGGTTTTGGCAGATAAGGAGAAATCGGGGATGAGGTTTTTTGGGCAGGAATTTATCAAAGCAGGCCAAAGGGAAAGGGTTTTGGTGATTGGAGACAAGGCGGTTGCAGCGATTACCAGGCCGACAAAGTGGCGGAAAAAATACGAAAGTCGGGAGGTGAAACAAAATCCTGAAGGCGTAAAAAGCCAAATAAGACCCATTCCAAGTGAGTATGTTAGTTTATCATTATCAGCAACAAAGGCCGTAGATTTGGAAATAGCCGGAGTGGATATTTTAAGACAAGATAACACCGATCGTCTCTATGTATTGGAGGTAAATGCCGCCCCTTCTTGGAAACTGATAGAAAAGGACTGTAATATCAATGTCGAGGAGAAAATTCTAGAATATTTAGCAAAATAATATGGATCCCTCTGCTAAACTCAAAAACTTCTATCAGGCGAGATTTGCGAGATTTGGACCGGACCCGAGGTCGCTTTCATGGAAACGAAGAGGCGCGGCACATCAGCGCTTTCGCCAGTTTTGGGCGGAGATTGACTTTAATAATAAAACAGTGTTGGACATTGGTTGCGGGTTTGGAGAGTTTGGCAATTTTTTGATCAAAAGATACGAAAATGTTAGTTACACGGGAGTGGATCTTGTCCCCGAGTTTATTGAAGAAGGGAAGAAATTATATCCCGGGCTTGATTTGAAAGTGGGGGATTTTTTAAAAGATAATTTGGGAAAATTTGACGTGGTGATTGCTTCCGGGGTCTTAAACTCAAATGTGAAGGAC
>CAYNMC010000014.1:0-60915 GCA_964398365.1 uncultured Pseudomonadales bacterium
TTGCTCAGGTTTCGGTGGAGAACTTAAGATCTCTGGCTCTTTTGCCTCAGGAGACTGAGACAATCCTCTTGGATCTGTTTTTTTTTCAATGTCGGGCGGCATAAATTAATTTTAACATTTTTTCTCTTTTTTATAAATAACAAAAATTTCTCAATTTAGTGATTGATAAAACTTATTTAAAAATAGATTTTTAACCCAAAACCAAAACAGAAAAACAATTTTGGAGTTTTTATCTTTTCTTGAAGACAATTTTGACTTTTGTTAAGATAAATTAATGCCTGAGTCGCCATTAAATAACCAAAAAAACGCCGCCATAGCGGCACCTTCAAGATTAGGAACGGTTGACTTTGCACGTCTAACCCCAGAAACAAAAGTTAATCTTGCCAGTTTTCTAGCTTTAGCCTTGAAAGATGAAAACTGGCAAACTACAGAAGTGTCTCTGGCTGGTTATCCGCCGCAGGCAATAACTCGTTTTGAAGCTCAGACCTTTATCGAATCTGAAGTAAAAAAATTAGCCGAAAAGCTCCCTCTTGAAACAAAAGACAACTTAGAAGCGATGCTTAAAGATCTTAAAACCAATGGCCAAACTCTCAGCAAGATTTTTCTGATTCACTATCTTAAGGAAAAAGGTTTAACCATTGAAAATTATCGTGAACAAGCTTTGGTGACAGCCTACCAAAAACGCCTTTTGGCTTCACCGACAAAATTTCCCTTACTTGACCAACTGGAAACTGCCCTTATGGCTCAAGAAGCTTGGCAGAGCCAATTTGCGGCAAGGCTCAGTCAGGCAATCAGTCAAAACCTCCCTTCTTATTACTCGCCGGCACTTAAGCAAAGACGGCTTTTAGAAATGAGCCAGTTTGTGGAAACCATGGTGGGCCAACAACTTCAATCAGGTCAACCCATTGATGACGCTTTTACCGACAAAGTTTATCAAGGTCTTCAACAAAATCGCGCTTGGTCTGCCGCGATGCTCAGTCCCGGTCAATTTCAAAAAACCCTTAAAGCCAGTCTTGAACTTGCCCAAAAACAAAGAAGCAGTCTTTTACTTAATTACAACGTTTTGCGCAATTACCAAATGACCACCCATCCGGTTTACTGGCAAATTGCTGAATGGCTCCATCGCGATGGCCTGACAGTGCCGGAAACCGAACGGGTTATTAATCTTATCCAAAGCCATGTTAGTCGTGGCGTGACCAGCTGGGAACTGGAGTATTATTTGCGCACAGCTTTAAACCAGTATCCCCGTTTAAAAGACAAGGCAGCCAATCTGGCTGCCAGAAGCAGCCTTTATCTAAGCCTGCAAACGCCCGCAAGCGCAAACGCTAAAAAACTCGGCCAAAAAATCAAAAGTGACGATCTTCAGGCAATAAGCCTCTACAGCCTTAATGGTTGGTCAAGTGAAGACTTAAAAAAAATTGACGGTTTTGAAGCTTTGGCTGAAAGAGTTGCTCTTTTGGAAAAAAACCCCGCTGCCAAAAAACAATATGAAAAAGCCCTTAAAGAAAAAAAAATAAGTCAGGAGAGGCTCATAAAAATCAGTCGGCAGGAAGAAGAAAAAAAACTTTGGCGTCAAAAGATGGCCCAGCGCAAAATTGGTTGGTTAAGAACTCCCCGTATGCGTTTAAAAATGGCTTTAGGCCGCTCGCAAAAATGGCAAAGTTTCAAAAAGGTAGCTATCAAAACCACGCCTGGTTATTGGCTTCATCTTGGTCACGAAAAAATTTTAAAAAGTTTTGGCAATTTCTTGGCTAAAAGAGGGCTTGATCAGGCGAGCCAAGCCGTTCTCAGCGGTGGTTTTAGAGGGCTTTTAGGTCAGCTTTTACAAAAAACTCGTTTAGGGGCACTTGGCGGACCTATAGGTCTTGCCTTAACTGCCCTTTCTCTTTTAAGTAACCCCAAAGTCCGTGAATTTATACTTAAGGGAATTACCGGCTTGGGTTATGCTCTTTTTCAACTTTTCAGTCATTTTCCCTTAATGATGAGTTTAGGCAGTCTCGGAAGCGTTTTGGGTTTTGCCTTGGGCGGACCCACTGGTGCCGTTGCCGGTTTTTTGGCCGGTGGCGCCGCCGGTCTGGTTTTAGATAAAATCTGGACGGCAAGTAAAAGTCTGGGTGCTTCTGTCGGTAATTTTTTCGTCAATCTGCCTGCAACCCTCGGTCAAGCTCTGGCTGGTTATTTAAATACTTTCGTAGCTACCATCAGCAGTCTCGGTGTAACCACCCTTACCGGCATCAGCGTTATTGGCTCGTTGTTTGCCACTGCCGCCGTTTCCATTGCAACATTTTTAACAATTATTTCTGCCGCCTCATTACCACCAGGCAAAGAAACCGGTGGTGGCATTAGTGGTCCCAAAAATATCGCCCCCAACCCTTCTTGTAATCATCTCGCCTGTCGCTTACTCACTGCTTTGGAACTTTGTGGTGATAATCCTGTCACCCAAAGTAATATCGTCGCCGTTAGTGAATGCTTACAAAATTCTGGCCTAATAGACACCATTGACGAACTCAACCGTTCCGCTCGAAATTACCAAAACCTTCAATGTGTTGGTTTTAAATTGGCAGTTGAACCCAGATTAAGACAAAACTATCATCAAAATGCCGTGGCTTTTTTATATAATCATCCTGGTCAATTTGTTGACGAGCCGCAAGTGGGTGACAACGCGATTTGGGGCCCAAGACCTGAATGCCAAGATGAAAATGGTAAACCGGTGAGTGATCCTCAGCAGGCTAACGGACTGTGCGCCCAAAATATTTTTTGTTGCGGCCACATTGGTATTGTCACCCAAGTTGACGCTGATAATGTTTACATTACTTCTGCGTGGGGAGATAACGGCACAATCAATACGATTAAATTTCCTCGTTCAGCAACCAAAAATCAAGGAGGTGCACCATGGCAATACTTAAGACTTTAAAAAGTCTCCCTGGACGTTACTGGCTCGCTGCCGGTTTAAGTTTTTTGATTGGTGTGCTCTGGATGCTCCAAGCTCTTTTTTCAGTTAAAAAACCACCGAGTGGCTCACCCTCCCCTCTGCCTTCAAGCCAGCCACATTTTACCCTCCCCTCTATCTCTCCCTCGCCTTCAATTTCGTCAATAAATGAAAGAGGCGACCCTTCTTATTGGCAGGAAATTAATCGGCAACTGGAGGCAAATTTTCCGCTGGTCAACAGCCTGCCTTTCAGCAATGAAAAATTTATCATTAGATATATCGGACCTTTAAAGCTGGAAATTACCCTGAAATTTGCTTCTGAAAGCGCCAAGACCGAAGCTTTAGAATGGCTTCGCAACCAAGGCATGGAACCGACCAGTCACGAAATTATTTTTAAATAGGTCGCTTAAGATATATTGAGATATATATAGACCGTCTTTTCCGCGCTTCTTGACATTGTTATACTCAAAGCAATGGAACAACATCCTGTCCCACAAAACATTGCCAGCTATCAATTCCGCCTCGTAGGCAATATGACTCTAAAACAATTTTTAGAGCTCGCCGCTGGTTGCCTTTTGGCTCTAATTTTTTATAAAAGTAATCTGCCGGTAATTTTTAAATGGCCGCTGATGGGAACAAGCATTTTTATAGGTATTATTCTTGCTTTTTTCCCTTTTGAGGAAAGACCACTGGATGCCTGGGTTATTAATTTTTTCAAAAGTGTGTATCGGCCAACTCTTTATTTATGGAAAAAACAGCCACAACTGCCTGATTTTTTCTTTTTTAAAGCCGAGCAAGAAAAATCCCGAGTGATAAAAAAAATCCTCCCTGAAGAAAGATTAAAATTTGCCGAATACCTTGAAAGTCTCCCGAAAGAGACTCAAATTTTACCATTTGATAAAAAAGAGGAGGAAGAAATTAAAAGAATTAATCAATATTTAGCCCTGCAAACTAACCTAAAATCCCAAAGTCTGCCCGTTGCCCCGGCTCAATTTGCAAACGTATCTCCCCAGTTGTCCAAAGTAACTGTATCCAAACTTCAACAACCAGAGGAAAATCTCAAAATGAGCGGACCGGTAATCAAAATGGCTGAGGCCTTTGCTCCCCGCTTTGAAATTGGCACGCCTTTTAAGATCCCGCCGCCCAAAGCTAAACTTAAACCCAAACCTCAACCAGTCAAAAAAATAAAACCTAAACCAAAAATAGAAATTAAAAAGGGTTCATTTATACCTCCTCGACCCGTACCCTTACCTCAAATTGCTGCCTCTGATTTTGCCAATGTCGTCGTCGGTATGGTCATCACTCCTGATGAAAAAATTTTGCCGGGCGCGATTATTGAAATTAGAGACGCCACCGGTATGCCTATCAGAGCTTCAAAAACCAACAAATTAGGACAGTTTTTTGTGGCCACGCCCCTTGCCAATGGCAACTATGAGATGGAAATTGAACACCCCAATTATACCTTTGATATAATTAAATTTAAGACAGAGGGAAAAGTGCTGGCACCATTCAAAATCAAAGCAAAAACAATGGTAACAACCAATCAAACTAGCCAGCAACTGAATTAATTTTATGCCTGCCCAAACACCAATTAAAGCCAGCACTCAAGATCACTTGGACATTGAGGACATCCGAGATGATCTAGTGATCCTCAAAGACGGCTCCTGTTGTTTAGTTTTAATCACCAATGCCATTAATTTTGGACTACTCTCTGAGCCAGAGCAAGAAGCAATTATTTATGCCTACGCCGCTCTTTTAAATTCTTTGTCTTTTCCTATCCAAATTCTTATTATTTCTCAAAGAAAAGACATTTCTTCTTATCTTACGCTTTTGAAAAAGGCAGAAATCAGTCAAACTAACCCCCTTCTTAAAACACAAATTCAAAATTATTTGGCTTTTGTGGAAAAAATTGTCAAAGAAAATCAGGTTTTGGACAAAAATTTTTACGTTGTCGTTCCTTTCTCGAGTTTAGAGTTAGGCGTCAAAAGCACCCTTGGTCAACCTTTCCAGCAAAGAAAAAACTTGCCTTATTCTCTTGATTACATTCTTAAAAAAGCCAAAATGAGTCTATATCCCAAACGTGATCACCTTATTAACCAATTTAGCCGTTTAGGCTTAAAAGCAAGACAACTCAACAATCAAGAATTATTAGAACTCTTTTTCCAAATTTACAATCCAGAAAGTGTCGGTCAAAAATTTAGCCTTCTTAAGGATTATCGCATGCCTCTAGTTTCTCCAGTTGTGGTTGAGCTTGAAAAAAAAGAAGCAACTAATAAGACCACCAACAATAATGGTAAAACTTAACTAAAAAGCTAAAAATGTTTTCTTTGTTTAAATTTAAAAAAAAGCAAAAAGAAATTACTGAAAAGCAAATCAGTAACACTCTTAGTAATGGCCTTAACCAGTTTAGTCTAGGCCTGGTCAGTGTTAAAGATATAATTGCACCGGAGTCTTTGGAGGTTGATTTTAGTTTTTTGCGTCTTGGCGGTCTTTATTTGCGCACTCTTTTTGTCGCCGGTTATCCTCGCTTTGTCAACGCCAACTGGCTTGCACCACTTATTAATTTCAACCATTCCCTTAATATCTCGATGTTTATTTACCCTACCGAAGGCAAAGACGTCATGGAAGACCTTAAAAGAAAAATTGCAGAAATGGAGGCAGAAATTCAAACCGATATCCAAAGAGGTAAGGTGGTAAACATCGACACGCAAGTCAAACTGGAAGACGCGCGAATTTTAAGAGAACAATTAGCCAAGGGTGCCGAACGCTTCTTTCAGTTTAGTCTTTACATCACCCTTTCTGCCCAAAGCGAAAAAGAGTTAAACATTCTTACTGAAAGAGTCTGTTCAACTCTTGGTTCCTTGTTAATTGTCGCCAAAAAAGCCACCTTACAGATGGAAGAAGCCTTTAAAAGTACCCTGCCCACCTGCCAAGACAAACTAATGATTACCCGTAATATGGATACTACCTGTCTAGCAACCACATTTCCTTTTACTTCTTCAGAACTTTCGGATAATAAAGGAATTATGTACGGCATTAATGAACACAATGGTTCGCTGGTAATTTTTGATCGTTTTTCTTTGGAAAATGCAAATAGTGTAGTCTTGGCTAAATCCGGTTCAGGTAAATCGTATCTAGTTAAACTGGAGGCGCTTCGTTCGTTGATGTTTGGTACCGAAGTCATCATTCTTGATCCTGAAGCCGAGTATTTAAACTTAACCAAGGCTGTTGGTGGTGAATTCCTCTCGTTCACTCCAAAATCAGGCCTTAAAATTAACCCTTTTGATCTTTCTTTGGTTTTTGAAGAGGGGCAAAATGAACTTTCTCAAAAAATCCTTTCTCTGCACGGTCTTTTCAAAATTATTATGGGAGAAATGACTCCCCAGCAGGAAGCGGTCCTAGATCAGGCTTTAGTCTTAACCTACAAACAAAAAGGTATTACTCCCGATCCTGCCAGTCAAACCAAAGAACCACCTCTTATGGAAGATCTTTACAAAACTCTTATCGGCATGGAAAGCCAAGACGCCTTAAATCTTGCCGCCCGTATGGAAAAATATGTCAAGGGTTCACTTCAAGGAATTTTTAACCAACAGTCTAATATCGATCTCAAAAACCCTTTTACTGTCTTTTGCATCAAAGAACTTGAAGACATTCTGCGGCCGGTGGCAATGTATATTATTCTTGATTTTATCTGGCGTAAAATTAAAAAAGATCTCAAACGCCGTCTCGTTGTCGTCGATGAATCTTGGTATTTAATGAAGTACCCTGACTCGGCGCTTTTTTTATATGGCCTGGCTAAGCGGGCAAGAAAATATTATCTTGGTTTAACCACCATCACCCAAGACGTCGAAGATTTCCTTTCCTCAGATTTAGGCAAGGCAATTATTACTAACTCCTCGATTCAAATTTTAATGAAACAGTCACCAGCGGCCATTGATAAAGTTGCCGAGGTTTTTTATCTTTCTCAAGGAGAAAAAAATCTTTTACTGGCCGCCAGTGTTGGTCAAGGGCTCTTTTTTGCCGGCAATAATCATGTCGCCATGCGCGTCATTGCCTCAGAGTCCGAACATAAACTCATTACTTCCAATCCTCAAGAACTCTTGGCTTTAAAACAGGGGTTATCCGGCCAAAACCAAACTATGATGAAGTCTGAATCCTCACCGGCATAATTAAATGAAGAAAGCGAGTAGTTTTTTGGCTAGTAAAAACCGCCGGTGATAAAGAATCATTAACTTTCAAAATAATTTCTTCATCTTCCACGGCATTCAAAAAGTCCTGAATAAAACGAAAATTAAAAGCAATTTCCATTGCTTCTCCCTTAATTTTTGCCGTCAGCTCCGTTTCATTTTCGCCAACCTGAGCTGCGTCAGCAGAAATCTTGAATTTTGTATTCTGAATTTTAAATTTGATGATATTGGCGCTTTCACGCGCAAAAATGGAGGCAGTTTTTAAGGCTCTCTCTAGTTCCTCTTTGTCTAAAATTACCTCTGTCTGAAAAGAAGTCGGCAAAATTTTTTCAAAGTCTGGAAAATTTCCCTCAATCAATCTTGAAATCAACTGCACTTCTTTAGTCAAAAAAGTTACCTGTTGTTGTTTTTTATCTGGTACAATCACGATTTCTTGGTCTTCTTCACTTAAAATTCTCCCCATTTCTAATAAAGTTCTGGCAGGAATTAAAAGTTCAGCATCTTCTTTAAAACTGCCTTTTAGTTCTTTTTTGCTCAAACGATAACCATCAGTCGCCACCACCAAAAGCTGTTCTTTTTCTGGTCTAAACAAAACGCTTTGTAAAACCGGTCGACTCTCGTCAGTTGCGGCAGCAAAAGCCACTTGAGAACAAATTTTTTTTAAAAACTTACCCTTAATTTTCCAACTTTCGGTACTAGGCTTGATTTGCGGAATTAAAGGAAATTCTTCACTTGAAAAACCATTAATTTGCACAAAGGTTTTTTTGCAAATTATTTTTACTTTTTCCTGTTCTTGCTCTAGAGTAATTTTTCCTGGGGGTAAGGATAAAACAACTTCTTGAAAAGTTTTTGCTGGTAAAGCAAGTTTGCCTGTTTTTTCCACTTGGGCAGTAATTTTTATAATCATACTCATTTCTAAATTGGTTGCTGAAAAAATAAGCTGATTTTTTTCTGCAGTAACTAAGATATTGGCTAAAATTGGCAAATCTACTTTGGCACTAACGATTTTGGTAATTAAACTTAAAATATTATTAAGATTTTCTTGTAGAAGCTGAAACTTCATTTTTTATATTCTACTAGTTGTAGTAGTAGTAGGCAAGGTGTAAAAGTTTAAAACTCCAGTATTAAGATAAAAAAGGATAAAAAAACGTGGAAAAGAGTCTTTAAAAAGTGGGAAAAACTGTTGATTAAAAGTGGAGAAAAATTTTTTGGTGTAAAAAACAAGAATTTATCCACAAGTTTTAAAATTTATCCACAAAAATCCACAAATAATCTTCAGGCTTTCCACAAACTTTTCCACAAAACTAAGCCTCAAAGATTTTTTTTAGTTGAGTAAGAGTTTCTTGAAGCTGAGGCTGACTGGCTAAAAGCTCAGTAATTTTTCTTTCAGAATGAATAACCGTGCTGTGGTCTTTGCCACCAAAAAGCCGACCAATTTCTTGATAAGTTAAGTTTAACTCTTTTCTTAAAAGATAAATAGCAATTTGTCTGGGAAAAACATATTCTTTGAGACGTCTCTGTCCTTTAATTTCATTGAGGTTTAAATGATAAAAATCAGCTACGGTCTTGATAATTTTTTCCGGTTTTAAAAAGCCTTTAAAACTGAAAGGTGTGGCATTTACTTCAGCAAGGACTTTTTGGGCAAGGACAAGATCTAAGGGTTTTTGGGTTAGATTTTTTTCGGAAAACAAACGCACCAAAACACCCTCCAGTTTTCTTGTACTTTGTATTTGTTGAGCAATCAATTTGGCAACTTCAATTGGCAGAGTTTCTCCCCTTTGTTTAGCCTTAATTAAAAGGATTGCCGTGCGTAACTCAAAATTTGGTTGTTGAATATCAATCATTAGTCCGCCTTCAAAACGGGAGCGTAAACGGTCTTCTAAGCCTTCAATTTGCTCCGGTAGTCTATCTGAAGTCATAACAATTTGGCCGCCCAACTGTTTGACAGCATTAAAAGTGTGAAAAAATTCTTCTTGAACCGCGTCGCGACCGGCAATAAACTGGATGTCATCAATTAAAAGCATTTTGGCATTGCGAAACTTCTTTTTAAAAATTGAAGTGGTTTTATTACGGATGGCTTCAATAATTTCATTGGTAAATTCTTCGCCGCTGCAGTAAATAAAAGAAGTCTCGGGATTTTTCTCTAAAACTCTTATTCCCATTGCCTGCATGAGGTGGGTTTTACCCACGCCTACACCCCCATAAATAAAAAAGGGATTATAGAGACTGCCTGGAGTTTTGGCCACGGCAGTGGCAGCCGCATAAGCCATTTCGTTGGTTGAGGCAACAGCAAAATTTTCAAAAGTGTATTCAGGATTAAGCCTGGCTTGGGCGATTGCTTTGGCTACCAGCCTTGCTTTTTCTTTTTGAGGATCAAAATTAAAAAGTGGCCCATTTTGTTGGGGAGCAGAGGGTTTATTTGCCGTGCCCACGACAAAAAAAACTTCATTTTTAAGGCCCGTAAGCTGTTCCAAGACGGCTTTTACCCGGGTTGCGTAATTGGTTTTTAACTGATCGCGGACAAAGAAATTTTGACAGGCAATTTCCACAAACTGTTTTTCCTTTTCTCTTTTTAAGCTTTTAATAAAGGTTTTGCCAAACCAAAGAGAGAAATTTGATTTACTTAAGTTTAATTGAAGTTGATTTAAGGCATCCTGCCAAAGCTTTTCTTTATCCATTTTTATTTTAGGCAGAAATTAGTTTTTGAATTTAAGCAGCACGGCCAAGAAGGGCTTGGCAAATGAGCCAAGCTAACCAACCCCAACCATCTATCTATCAAAGTTTTCCACAATTTGTCAACAGGAAATTATTACCTTTTTAGCTCTTCTTTTATTTCCTCAGGGAGAAAAAGAAAGAAAAAGTAAGGGCTCTGGGAAAGCAACAAAAACAGAAGCCCTCCTTTATCAACTTGAAACATAAATTTTTTAATTTTTTCCAATAAAGTTTCCTTTTTGATTAAAGAGGTTTCTTGCTCCGTCTCCTGCCAAATTTTTTTCGCCTCCTCTGTAATTTCCAGATTAAAGTTGTCCAAAAGCTGCTGTTTGATTGACTCAAAGACCTGATCATCAAATTTTTCCAGCAATGAGTTAAAAGTTTGAACATCGCTTTCCTCTTTTAGACATTCACTGAGAAACTGAAGGCTGTTTTGGATAGGTTTGTCTTTGTTGGCGGTGACAAGCTTGCTTAAATCAAAACTGCCTTTAATAACAAGCTCTGTTTCCGCCGGGCTTAACGGTTCTTTGTTAGAGGCTTGCAACTGCTGATTTAAAAAATCAACGATGTTTTGGCGGTGATTTTCAACTCCGAGTTGTTTTTTGATTTCCTCAGTTTGCGGGTGATCTTCTCCTAATTGTTCCAATTTTAAAGCCAAAATTGTTCTTTGGGTGAGGCTATCAGCTTCAGGCTTTGGTTGGATTAAACTCCAGTATATAGTTTCCCAGGCCTTTAGACGCTTTGCTTCCCACTCTGCCTGCTCATCTTCGGAAAGTCGAGAAGGATTAGTTTGTCTCAGCTCCTTGAGCATTTCTTTAAATTTTTCTCTTAAAAGCTGGGTGACTTTTTGATTGATTTCTGGTAGTGCTGGTACTGAGACTGTTTTTTCTTCAACCGACGAAACAGAGGGCGTCTCGGCGGCGCAAATAAACTTAAAACCCGTTATCTTATTATTCCAATAATTTTCTACTAAAGCAACTTTTTGAAGCATTCTTTCTAGAAGGCCATCAATATTTTTTATTTGTGTTTCAAGGAGGTTCTCAAAATCTTTGTAAGACATTTCTTGCGGAGAGTTGCTTGCTTGCTCATCTGTCTTGACCTCAAGGACAAGATGGTTTTTAAGAAACTCTGCCTTTTCGTTTTCACCCAGTTCCTCTAAAGTAAAAATTAAATCCGTCGGTTTTAATCCAATCGGTGGCAACTTCTGGCCTGTTTCATCAATAATGCCTTCAAAAGTTAAGGTGTTGGGATTATAAGTGATCGGAAGCTCATTGCCATATTCATCTCTATACCACGCTTTAAGATCTTCAGGTGTAGTGAGATTAGAAATAGAAGTACTATCTAAAATTTTTTGAGCCTCTTCCAATTTGCCTTGTCGAGTATAGTCTAAGGCCTCGGCAATATTGGCAGCATAAAGAAAATTGAAAACTCGTTGCCGCAGTTTGTCTAAAAATGTCAATAACTCCTTTTTCTTGGCATCTGTGGTGAGAGTTTTAAAACGCGGGTCTGTTTCTGGCCAGCCTTCGGCAAAAAAACCAGGTTTTTTATGGTTTGGGACATTCAAACGCAGCATGGCTCTTGCGGCCCCCCGAAATTTTTCTTGAAAATTGTTTTTTGAACAAAGATCTCTTTCGGGCCTTTCTGCAACTTCCGGCGTTTTAATTTCCGGAACATTTCCTCCTTCGGTCATAAAATCATCTTAATGATTTTTTATGCTTATTGCAAGTTTTTTAAAATCTATGTTAAATTGAAATTAAGGAAAATATGAGTGAACCAGAACCACAAAAAAATTCACCAGAAAAAAACCCTTTTGTCGCCAAACCTCCTGAACCTCAGCCTAGTTCTCTTCAGCCTCCCAAAGCTGACGGCAAAAAAGAAAGAGAAGTTGGTTTTTTAAGCCAACCCGCTTCCGAAAAAGGGATTAACCTTTCAGAATTTGGTTTACTTAAAGCAGGACCTTTTGAGCCGGAAAAAATTTTTTTACCCCCGCAAAAACCTGTGGAAGAGAGACGAAAACTGGAACGTTCAGAAAGCTCGAAAGCACCAGAACAAAAAAGCTTAAAAACAGCTTATGCGGAACAACTGGAAATTATTTATCAACAACTGATCGCTTATCAAAATTATATTTCAGTTAATGGTGGTCAGTTAAGTAGCGAACAGCAGGCGTTTTTAAGCCTTTATAAAAGATTGGGGGAGGGAGCTGCTGAAAAAATTTTAGCCACGAGCAGAGGGTGGTTGCTAGCCCAGAGTTTGATTGAACAGGAAATTTTTTTACGGTTGGCAGCTTTAGGAAAAGAGTTGAGCTTTTCCTGCCAAAACCTTGATGAAAAGGGTTTACCCGAGGAGGTGAGGTTTAAAGAATTAGAGGGCTTGATTTCTAAGTTTTTTAATAATTTAAAAGGAACTCCCCATGTGGATAAACTTTTGCCTTTAGGTGGTGCTTTTGTTACTGGCGGGGGTATTTTTGGTGGTCCTCTTGGTACTGCCTTAACCACAGGCTTAACCATTGGCGGAGTCAAAGGCGCATCTGAGGCCCTTAGGCTTATCAAAGAAGGCTTGCAGTCAGGCTTTTCCGATTTAAAGGTTAATCTTGAGAACCTACCTGAAAGCACAAAGGGTTATCTTGAGTTTTTAAATTCTCAGGCGAACCAAAAAGACTTGCTTGAATTTATTAAAAATTCTGCTATTGCCCAAACAGTTTTTCTTGAAGCTTTGGGTTGGGATTCTAACTCTGGCTTAGTTTTTGCTTGGGAGGGATTCAAACTTAGCAAGCCGGAACTGCCCGAGACTACCTCTCAACCCTTTTTGCCGGCAACAAGCAGAGTGAGAACAGGGTATCTTAGGCAATTACTGGAAGAGAAAGAAGGTAAAGAACTTCACCAAGATGTAGCTCTCCTAAAAGAAATTGAAAATAAGTTACGAGAAGCAGAAAAGGAGATGGCTAAGAAAAAAGCTGATTTAAGGATAAGTTTAAAACTTCTTTGGTTGGCTCCTAAAAGCTTATTGCAAGATCTTCAAGAAACTCAAGAAAGAACTGAAGTTTTAAACCAGCAGACAGAGGCTTTGCGAGAAAAAATTTTATCAAGAAAAGCGAGAATTTTTTTTGAGGCGCAACGCCGGACTACGGCTTTTTTCTTAAATCAAGAGCTAGAAGCGATACTTGAATCGGCACCTGAAGCAGTACCTTCTAGTCTTAGTCAAATAGAAGCCAAGATGCGTGAATTGGTAACAGAAGAAGAAAAGGAAAAAGAAGAAGAGGAAAGGTTGGTTCAAGAAAAGGAAAAATCATTAGCAGAGAAGAGGAAAAACTTCCAAGAAAAACTCGCAGCATTTCTTAAGAATGATCCAAGGGTTTTAAAGGGCAAGATAGAAATTGAAAGGTACAGTAATTTTACTGATTTGCAGGCATTAAAGGAAACTATTAATCAGGAGATCAACGAGACTGAGTCTAAAAAGAAGGAATTATTGGCTAAGGTAAGGGAACGGGCAGAGAATGCTGAGCTTTTGGAGATTAATAATAGGCTTTTAGCCCTAAAAGACCTTTTAAAACTTCTTGAAGAAGATGCGCCTCAATTAAAAAGCCTAGAAGAGGAAAAAGAGAGGTTAGAAGAAGAAATCAGAGTTTTAACAACAAAGATGATCTCTAAAAAGGAGAGGGAGACAAAACTTAGTCAACTGCGGGCAGCGGCTGCTTGCTTAGAACAAGCGGGAAAAACTTTAGGCGAGCGAGTACCAGCTTTGGCAATCAGTGAAGAGAATTGGCGAAGATTAACCAACATCATCCAAGAAACTCGAGAAGGCTTTGATAAGGGGAGAATTAAAGGTTATCTGGAATTTTTAAAACTTTTATTTGACTACGAACACCCGCCTCAACCGGTTCAAGAAAGCCAGTTTAGACCCAAAACTCCGGCAGAATTTTTTGAAGCGGCAAAAACCTTAATTAGTGAAGGCGAACTGGCAGCAATTTTAAATGAAGTCTTGAACTTGGCAGTGACCAGAGAATCAGAAATGAGCGATGAGCAATTTTTAGCCGAGACTTTAAAGAGAACAGCCATGAAATTAGGGTCTTTGCCGGCACCGGTGGTTTTAGGCAGGGTGATGCTAAGATTAATTTCAGAAATTGAACACAAAGCCGTGCGGTTATAAAATAAAATTAATAAAAATTTATGGAAATTACCCTTAAGAATTTATTGACCTTTTTACCCTTAGAAAAGGAGTTGCGCGAGCGGCTTTTGTCTAGACTTGGGAGTTTTAGTAAAGACCAGCTTTTGGCGTTGACTAAGGTTTGCTGGCAAACCTTTTATCAGCTGGTTGAAGATCGGGCTCAAGAAGAGATGGTTAAGTTTTTAAATGGAGTTGCTGAAGGGAAAGCGGAATTGAGAACAGCCGTGTATCAAGAAATTGAAAAAAAATTTTATCAAGAGTTTATGGAAAAGTTGCGTCGCGGAGAAGAGCTGATGGTTTTGAGTGATGTCCGACAAAAAATTCAGCAATCTTTTCAAAGTAGTTTTGACAAGGGAAGAATTCAGGGATAATTTTAAATTATTTATGACCGAAACAACTGAAGCAGCCTCCGTAACTTCTCCTTCGTCCTCAGCGACAGAAGGAATGCCTTCTCAAAATTCAGAGTTATCAGAGCAGAAAGTTAAAATTTTGATGGAAGTCCAAAAAGCCGCTCAAGGGGTTAGAGAAAGAACGGGAGGAGCATTTCAAGAGATTAAAAAAAGATTGGGTCAAAAATTGGATTATATTTTGGAAACACTTACCAAAGCGGGTATTCCCTTATTGAGGTTTTCCGGAACAGGCATGAGTTTTTTGGCAGAACTTTTAGGGCCGACGACCTCTTGGTTACCGAGAATTTCTCTGGTGGCCGCGGGCTATGGTTTAGATCGTTTGGGCCGGCGACACCCAAATTCACGGATTTCCCGCTTGGCTCAAGCCCTGGGGAATGGCGTTTGGAAAGGTGGCGTTTTCGGTTGGCTTACCAATGTAGTGGTAAATAAGGTTTTACCTGCAGGAGTGGTTGGCGACAAGCAAATTTCTCCCACAACAACTTTACCAGAAGCAACTCATGAAGTAGTAAGCACTTTATTTAAGGGTGGCGAAGAAATTTCCGAAAAGGCAGCAGCGTTGGCTGAGAAGGTGGGACAATCACTAGTAGTAGAGATGACAGGAGGAACAATTCAAACCGGCGCAGAGGCGGTTTCAGCCGTTGTTGGTCCAGAAATTCAGACAGTAACAAAAATCGGCGAGGAGGCTTATTACGGCTTGAATCAATTTTTAAAATCACCTTTTGGGAGGTTAACAAGCACCATTGGTTTATCAACCGTAATTTATAAATTCTTGCAAAAAATTGGTTTTTACAAAAAAACATCTCAACCTGCCAACCATGCTGAATGAGGAAGAAATTAAAAAACAAATTTTTCAATTTTTAAGCGATAAAAAACTTTCAGCTAAAGAAAAGGCAGCTTTTTTACTCGCGGCCATCGATGTGGTGAGACATAAATTTGCTTTGGAGGTTGAAGAATCACTGAGCGAAAAAGATATTGCTGAAATCGAGAAGATTCCCGATGACCAGCAGGCGATGACGGCAATGGTTGAATGCTGGCAAAAAAATACTGGTAAAAAGCCAGAGAATCGACTTCAAGAAATTATTCTTGATTTTTTTGAAAAATTTTTGACCACCAAGGCTTAATTTAGCTTGTTTTCCCGCTGTTTTTTTGCTAAGATTGGTTTATGCCTAAACGTACGTGGCAGCCTAAAAAATTAAGACGTGCTCGTAAGCACGGTTTTCGTCAGCGAATGAAAAGTCAGCATGGCCGAAAGCTTTTGAAAAGAAGAAGAATGGTGGGTAGAAAAAAGCTGACAAGGTGAAGAGCTCTAAAAGCTGAAGTTTAATTACCAATAAGGCAGTCAAAATTAAAATTTAAAATGAGTTTAATTTTGACTTTTGAATTTTTAAAAATCAGTGCTTCCTAAAGCCTATCGATTGCCGGCTTATCTTATTCCCAAAATTTTAAAAAAGGGTAAAACCATTTCCCTGCCTTTATTTTTTTTAAAATATCAACCTCTTAAATTCTTAATGACCAAATCTTCTGCCTTGAACGCTTTTTCGCTTTTTGCCTTTATTGTGCCCCAAAAACTTGAGAAAAGGGCGAGAGTGCGTCATCAAAGTAAACGCCGCTTAGCCGAAGCCGTTCGTAATTTATGGTCAGAAGTGGCACCGGGCTACGGCATCATTATTTTGGCAAAAAAAGAAATTTTAAAAGCAGATTATCAAGCAATTTTCAGGGAAATAAAAAAAGCACTTGAGAGTCTAAAAATTAGTGATTATAAATAAAGAGGAGAAAGTTAGGGGTGTTAAAAGAATTATTTTTAACCCTTATTCGTTTTTACCAAAAAACTCGCTGGTTTCACCAGCCGCTTTTTCGTTCTTGGTATTTATCAGACAAAGCCTGTCGTTTTACTCCTAGTTGTTCCGAATATAGTTATCAGGCTATCGACAAATATGGTATTATAAAAGGATCGTGGCTAGCCTTTAAAAGAATTGTGAGGTGTCATCCGTGGTCAAAGGGCGGTAAAGATCCTTTAAGATAAAGGTCATAATTTTTAGAGTTTTATGAATATCTGGTTTACTTTGCTTTATCAACCTTTGGTTAACGCTTTAATTGCTTTTTACCAGCTTTTTGGCAATTTGGGCGTGGCCATTATTGGTCTTACCGTGGTTTTACGTCTGCTTATGATACCTTTAACCACGCCTTCTTTAAAAGCGGCGCAAAAAATGAAAGAGTTACAGCCAGAATTAGCAAAACTCAAGGCTAAATACAAACATAACCAAGCAGAGTTTGCCAAAGCCCAACTTGAGCTTTATCAGAAACATGGTGCCAATCCGGCCGCCGGTTGCCTGCCGCAACTTCTACAGATCGTGATTTTAATTGCTTTGTTTCAGGCTTTTTCTCAAGTTTTAAAAACCGATGGCGACATCATTACCAAATTAAACAAGATTTTATACCCCTTTTTAAGATTGGCGGATAACCATCAAATTAAAACCCAGTTTCTTTATCTTGATTTAACCAAGCCTGATTTGTTATCCTTACCCTTTGTTTTGGACTTGGGTGTTTTTAAATTGGAAAAACTGCCGGGATTTTTTTTGCTTGCCGCCGCCGTGGTTCAGTTCCTTTCTTCAAAAATGATGATGCCTGTGGTAGCAAAAGAAAAAAAACTTGCCAAGAAAACCAAAGAGAAAACTGACGATATGGCGGCAATGATGCAGGGGCAAATGCTTTACTTAATGCCCTTAATGACCCTGTTTATTGGTTTTACTTTTCCAGCAGGTTTGGTTTTATACTGGTTAACTTTTAGTGTGGTGATGATGTTTCAGCAACAGTGGTCCAGCGGTGGTCTGGAAAAAAGAAGAAAATGAAATCAAAGAAAAACTTAGCTGTTATTGAAAAGACTGTAAGTGAAATTTTAAACCTTCTTTTGGTGACGGATTTTAGCTTGAGTTTTAATGAGGAAGAGGAGGTAGTGATGGTGACGATAAAAACCAAAGAAGCAGAGCTTTTAATTGGCAGAAACGGCGAAAATTTAAGTGCTTTGCAATTATTGGTAAGATTATTGGCTTATAAAAAAACTGGTGAGTGGCAAAAAATTATTCTCAATGTTAATGACTGGCGGCAAAAAAGAGAAGTTTATCTTCAAAGACTGGCTGCTAATTTAGCCCAAAAGGTAAAATTTTCCGGTCGCGAGATCCAACTTGCCAGCTTGACGGCTACCGAGAGAAGAATTATTCATCTTTATTTGGCCGACCATCCCGACGTCACCACGGTTTCTGAAGGCGAGGGAATTCATCGGCACTTGATTATCAAGCCTAGATGAGTCTTTCCCACAAAATCAACCTTAATACCGCCAGCCAATTTTTTGGTAAAGCCTTAGCTTTAATTTTTACCAGCGCCAATACCTTGCTTTTACGTCGGCTTTGGGGAAGAGAAATTTACGGCGAGTATATTTTTATTTTTGCCCTAGTGATGCTTTTGGCCAGTCTGGCAGATTTTGGTACCTACCTGGTGGCGGTGAAAGAAGCCAGTCAAAATCAAAGAAATCAGCCAAAAATTTTAGGTAATATGTTTTGGTTACGCTTGTTGATTTCAAGTTTAACTTTAATTTTAAGTTGGACCTTTTTGAGATTATTTTTGCGTGCAAACCCAATTTTTTCTCTTTTGCTTTTAAGTTTACCTTTGATGTTACTTTTAGTTTATAAAGAAACCCTGATGGTGATTTTTCATAGCTGCTTAAAACTTTACTGGGCTTCATTACAAACGATCCTGACAGCTTTTTTTTCTTTTCTGGTGGCGCTAATTTTATTTTTTCAAAAGGGAAATTTAAAAACTTATCTTTTATTGCTTTTGTTGGTTTATTTTTTTGTTAATCTTTTTTTTACCCTTTTAGCTTGGCGACAGACAAAAATTTCTCTTGTTTGGGATTATAGGATAATCAAGAAGTTAATTTGGCAAAGCCTGCCTTTGGGCGCCATTCTTTTATTATTTACGGTTTATTCTAGAATTGATACTTTGATTTTAAAGTTTATTTGGGGTTCAGAAATGGTGGGGATTTATGGTTTAGCTTATAAAATCTATGAAACGCTGGTTTTGCCAGCGGCTTATTTAATGAATGCCTTGTTGCCAATTTTGTCCCGGCAGGTTTTGCAACCGAGCAAAAATTCCGCCAAATTTTTATTACAAAAAGCCAGTGCTTTACTCGTGACTGCTTCACTTCTGATTGCCGTTTTTACTTTCTTTTTAGCACCTTTAATAATGGAACTTTTTACTGGGATGGCTGCTTTACCAGAGGTCAGTGCCTTACGCTGGCTTTTGCCGGCTTTACCATTGGCTTTTCTTAATCATTTAACCGGTTATACGATTATTGCCTTGGGTGAGCAGAGAAAAACTTTTAACATTTCTGCTTTGGCGCTGGCTTTTAATTTCTTGGCCAATTTGATTTTTGTACCTTTTTTTGCCTTTAAGGCTTGCGCCCTGATTACGGCAATGACAGAGTTTTTGGTTTTATTTTTAACTTTTCAGGTAGTTGCCCAAAAACTCAACTTCCGTTTTAATTATTTAAACTGGCCGAGAATTTTAAGTGATTTTGTTAAAAAAAGAGGAAAGATTTTTGATGAAAAACTTTAATCTTGAGATTTATACCGATGGTGGTGCTCGTGGCAATCCCGGGCCGGCGGCGATTGGTTTTGTGATTAAAAAAGACGGCAGGGTTATTTATAAGCATGGCGAGAAAATTGGTGAGGCGACCAACAATGTGGCTGAATATACCGCGGTTTTAAAAGCCTTTCAATATTTACTAAAAACTGGCTTAGCTTCAGAAGTTAAACTGATAACTTTTTATCTTGATTCTCAATTGGTTGTGGCTCAGCTCTCCGGCCGTTATCGCATTAAAAATCAAAAGCTAAAGATTTTAATTAACCAAATTAAGACCTTAAGTCAAAAATTTAATTGCAAGTTAAACTATCAACAAATTCCCCGCAGTTTAAACAGTGAAGCTGATAATTTAGTCAATCAAGCCTTAGGTTCACGTTAGGCAAGAGAAAAATTTAAACTTTTCCTCGAAAAGCCACCAAAGTGAAACTTTGAAGATTTTTATGCTGCTTGCAGTTTTTCTTTCTCTTTTTTAAGATAGAAATATGGATGAGAAAAAAAGACAAGCCTATTGGCGAGTAAAAATTCAAACAGGGGTTCAGATTTTACTGGTGAGTGATTCGGCGTTTTTTGGCGCTTGTTTAGCCGAAAAATTACTCAAAAAAAAGGCTACGGTTTATTATTTTAATCAAGATCCGACTGGTGCTAAGAAATTGGCGGCTTTAAAAATTTTTCCTCATTTTCATTTACTCAAAGATAAATTGCCCCTCCAACTAGATTATGCCTTTCAAATAAGTACAGGTCCTTTAAGTCAGCAGAAAATTTCCCCTTTGCAAACCTTAAGACTCTGTTTACAGTATCAAGCCAAGTTCTTATTTGCTACTCCCTATCCTGAGATTTATCCTCGTTCTCTTTTTACTGCCTTTACGAAAACTCAGAAAGTAGATTGGCGTCTGGTTTATTTTCATTTCGTTTACGGCGCGAGTTTGGCAAAAACCAGTTTACTTGAGCTTTTTTTCAGCCAATTAAGACAGGGAAAATTGATTTTAACCGGTAGTCCTCAGTTGAAACTTTATCCCCTTTATCTTGAAGATTGGGTAGAGGGGGTTTTGCGAGCCATGTTTTCTCAGGCTTCCAATGAGAAAACTTATTATTTGGCTGGTCTTGAAAAAATCGATTTAACCGAATTACTTTTAAGAACGAAAAGAATTTTAGCTAAAGATTTTAAAGTGGTTTATCTTGATAAAGCTAATTTAGCCAAGACTTGGGAAGTAGATTCTTGGCTTTTGGAAAAGGTTAAAAAAAGCTGGTGGCAGTTGGTTTATCAGCCAAAGGTTAGTCTTGAAGAAGGCATCAGGAGGACTGCCGAAGCTATTTTTAAACAAAGGCAGGGCTTAGATTTAATTTTACCTCAGTGGCTGAGGAGATTTAAAAAACCAATTCTGAAATTTAAAATTCGCTTTAAGCCGTTGCTTGGCGGTCTCCTCTTGAGTTTATGTTTCCTTATTTTTGTTTCTTCCCCCCTCTGGCTTTTTGCGCTTTTAAATTTTTTAGGCTTTAAAGAAATGCAGAGAGTTAAGATTTTGCTTAAAAATAATGACTGGCAAAGCCTATCACCAATTGCCGAAAAAGCCAATCATCATTTTCTTCTTTCTCAAAAAATTTTTTGGCAATTTAATTCGCTTTTTTCTTTACTTTTAGGACAAAAAAATCAAGAAGTAGAGGAAATTTTAGGACTGCTGGTGAATTTAAGCGGTATTTTAAAAGATAGCCAGCAGTTGTTTTTAAGAGCTCAAACTCTTAACGCCATTATTTTTCAAAATAAAATCGCTGATCCTCAAACAGAGCTAAAAACACTTTTGGTGGACCTCGATGATTTGGAAAGAAAACTTGCTTTTAGTCAAGCAAGACTTGAAAAATTAAGCAAATCAGAAACACATTTTTTAAAAATTTTTCAGGAAGAAATTCCCTTGCTTTTAGAACAATTGCCGGCTTGGCGTCAAAAAATAATCTTTGGCAGAAAAATTCTTTCCTTAATACCCGAGGTTCTCGCCTTTGAGGGCAAAAAGACTTACCTTTTACTTTTGCAAAATAACATGGAGTTAAGACCAACGGGTGGTTTTATTGGTTCTTATGCCGTCGCGGTTTTTGAAAAAGGCAAACTTTTGGATTTTCGGGTGGAAGATGTTTATAGTGCCGATGGTCAACTTAAAGGTCACGTCGAACCGCCGGCGCCGATAAAGAAATACCTCGATAAAGAGAATTGGTTTTTGCGCGATGCCAATTGGTCTCCAGATTTTCCGACGAGTGCCCAGCAAACTGCTTGGTTTTTAGAAAAAGAAACCGGACAAGCGGTGGACGGAGTGATCGGTTTAAATTTAAATGTGGTTAGAGATTTACTCAAAGTGGTCGGCCCGGTATTTCTTCCAGATTATCAGGAAAGCATTAACAGCGAGAATTTTTTTGAAAGGACAGAATACCATGCCGAAATTAATTTTTTCCCTGGTTCTACCCAGAAGAAAAATTTTTTAACGACGCTGACCACCTTCTTATTTGAAAAAATTAAAAATTTAGAGCCAGCCAAGAGCTTGGAACTTTTTACCTACTGGCAACGCCAGCTTGCAAGTAAAGACTTAATGTTTTATTTTTATCAGCCAGAGCTTCAGCAGCGTTTTCAATTTTTGGGCTGGACCGGTGAGATCAAAAGTCTTTCTTTTAACCAAAAAAGTCAATTTCAAGGGCCTGGCTTGATTGATTATTTGATGTTGGTGGATGCCAATCTGGGAATCAATAAGGCTAATTATTTTATTAAGCGCGATTTAAATTATGAAGTGACAATTTTAAAAGAAGGACAGGTGGTAGGGGAGTTAACCTTGGTTTATATTAATGAAAGCCCCTCAGAGGCTTGGCCAGGTGGTACTTACAAAAATTATTTGCGGCTCTATTTGCCTTTTGATGTTGAGAAAATTACCGTTAAAGAACAAGCTCAAGACCAGACAACTTTTGAGCCTTTGAGCGAGAATAACTTAGAAAGGGAACAGAGTTTTGGTAAAAGTGTTTTTGGGTTTTTAGTGGAGGTACCCGCCCAAGAGCGTAAAAAAATTAAAATTAATTTTCAAAGAAAAGAAAAGCTAAATTTAACCGCTAATCGTTTAGACTATCTTTGTTTTTGGCAGAAGCAATCAGGCACCGGTCCAGACCCACTTTCGCTTAAAATTAATTATCCAGCCTTTCTTAAGCCCTTAAAGATCATGCCTCAGGGAATGTGGGAAAAACAGAAAGTAAGCTTTAAGGAGGTTTTTGACCAAGATAAACTTTTTGCTGTTGAATTTTCTCATTAATTTTGTTAGGATTAAAAAATTCTTAAAAATTAAAAAAATAGTTAAGCTTGGTGGTTAAATTTTTGGAAAATTACCAAGTTTAATTTTAAACAGAGTGTATGGCAACGCAATATCCTCAACTTAAAGTCGAAAAACGCGAAGTGATTGGGCGTAAAGTTAAGCACTTGAGAAAAAAGGGTTTATTGCCGGCGAATCTTTATGGTCAAGGAATTAAGTCTCAAACTTTACAATTATCTCAGCAGGAATTTTTAAAGGTTTTTGATAAAGTAGGAGAAACAGGTTTAGTCTCCTTGACAATTAAGGGAGAAAAAACACCACACTTGGTGCTTATTCAACATCTTCAACGAGAACCGGTGGAGCACACTTTACTTCATGTTGATTTTCGACAGGTCGATCTAAAGCAAAAAATTAAGGCAACGATTCCCATTGAAATGATTGGTGAGGCACCTGCGGTAGCCGCGGGCGGGATTTTAGTGCAGTTACTTGATGAGGTTGAAGTTGAAGCTTTGCCTACCGATTTACCGGAAAAAATTACAGTGAAAATTGATAAACTTGCCAAGATTGGGGATTCTTTGACTTTGGCAGATTTAAACTACGATAAAACAAAAATTCAATTGAAAAGCGAGGATCTTAAAGCCTTGGTGGTAAAGATCGAAGCGCCAGTTAAGGAAGAAGTTGAGGTGAAACCCGCAGCCGAAGAAGCGGCAGTTAAAACTGAAGAAGTTAAGAAGGGTGAAGCAGAAAAGAAGCTTTCTGAAGAGTCAGTAGTTTCAGAAAAAACTTCAGGTACAACCCCTGCCGTTAAAGAAAAGACCGAAAGCTAAGAACTTGCCTGCTTAATAATTTTTCCTACGGTGTTTACTAGTTGACTGTTTGGATCAAGATAAAAGGCTTTTTCCCAAAGTTTTTGCGCGGTTTGATTTTGATAAAACTGATAGTAAATTAAACTTAAGTTTAAATAAATTTCAGGCGATTCAATCCCTTGATCAAGCAGAGCTTGCCATTGTTTTAAAACCTCATTGAGAAGTTGCGGCTGATTAAGAATTTTTAGTTGCTGAGCAAATTTTTTTTCATTCCAAAAAAGACTATTTTTGGCTAAAATAAGCTCTTTTTGATAATCAAGCGAGCCAGTTTTAAATAAAGCCAGACTAAAAACAAGGTGGCTTTTGGCTAATTGGGGCCAGCTGGCGACGGTGGTTTTGGCTCGATCAAAATCAGAAGCCAGCAAAGTTTGGTTAAGCAAAGAAGACAAGAGTAAAAATCCTAGAAAGAAGACAAGAAGTTTTTTGGGCATACTTTTATTTTAACAAAGACGATTTTTTGGCCAAGCAGAAGTTATAAGTAAAGGTTCTGATTTTGGTTTGAGTTTTTGCCACAAAACTTCGGTGATAAAGGGGGCAAAAGGATGAAGCAGTTGAAGGCAGGTAAGAAAAGTGTGGTGCAAGACTTTCAAAGAGACTTCATCTCGATTTTTTAAGCGTTCTTTAATTTTTTCCAGATATTGATCAGCAAAGCGATGCCAGATGAATTGATATAAAGCTTCTGCTGCTGAAGCAAAATGGAAATTTTCAAGTTGGGCGGTGGTGTTTTCAACCAGCAGTTTGAGCGCTTTGAGAATCTCTTTATCTTCGGCTTTAAGTTTTTTTAAATTTTGCAGTTTAGGGTAAAATCGTGGTTCTTCAAAACTGACTATTTTTATAAATCTGGCAATATTCCAAAGTTTATTGGTGAAATTTCTAAAACCGCGAATTTTAGCTTCGCTTAAACACAGATCTTTTCCCGGGGCGGTGCCGAAAACTAAAGAAAGACGCAAGGCATCAGCTCCATATTTTGCCACCATGTTTGCAGGATTGATAACATTGCCTTTAGATTTACTCATTTTTTGCCCTTTTTCATCGACGACACGACTGTGTAAATAAACGACCCTAAAAGGAATTTTCCCGGTGAGGTACAAACCAAGCATCACCATGCGGATGACCCAGAAAGGCAAAATGTCCCACATGGTATCCATCACCGAAGTTGGATAAAAAAAATCAAAATCTGAAGGTTGGCTGGTTTTTAAGGTCACAAATGGCCATTGAGCTGAGGAAAACCAAGTGTCAAAAGTATCAGGATCTTGTTGAAACGCACTGCCGTGACAGTCAGGACATTTATCTGGTTTCTCGCCGCTGGTGATAAGCCAACGAGTTTTTTGGTTGGCGGCGCATTTAAGACAGCGCCAAGCAGGAATCCGGATACCCCAAATTACTTGACGAGAAATATTCCAATCACGCAATGATTCCAGCCATTGAAAATAGATTCTTTCAAACCTTTTGGGAATAATTTTTAAATCCCCATTTTTTACCACCTCAATAGCCTTTTTAGTTAGAGGAGCAACTTTGATGAACCATTGAGGGAGAGGTAAAGGCTCAATTACTTGATGGCATTTGTAACAACGGGCCAAAACCAAGGAATGTGGTTGGGTTTTAAGTAGCGATCCTGTTGTTTGTAACCGCTTTAAAATTTTTTCTCTGGCCTGTTTGACAGTTAAACCGATTAATTCTTGAGGAATATCTTTAAGTGGCGATTGTTGGATTCTGCCGGTAAAGTCAATGATTTGGATTTTGCTTAAATGGTGTTTTTCAGCTATTTGCCAATCATTTTCATCATGGGCAGGCGTAACTTTAACGGCACCGCTACCAAAATCTTTTTTCACGCTTCCGTCCATAATTAGGGGGATTTCTCGGTTCGTTATCGGCAGGACGATCACTTTTCCTTTTAAGTGTTGATAGCGTTTATCTTGGGGGTTAACGGCGACAGCAGTATCTCCTAAAAGCGTTTCTGGTCGCGTGGTGGCGACGGTGATGAAATTGGTTGAGTTTTTAAGGGGATATTTAATAAACCAGAGAGAACCTTGTACTTCCTGGTGCTCAATTTCAAGATCAGAAAAAGAGGTGCCGCAAGTGGTACAGTAATTAACCAGCTTTTCTCCTCGGTAAACCAAACCGTCATCATAAAGTTTTTTAAAGGTTTGATAAACGATTTTCACAATTTCCGGATCGAGAGTGAATTTTTTCCGGGTCCAATCTAAAGAAAACCCCATGGCTCTAAGCTGATTTTCCATTTTAAGTTTGTTTTTTTGGACAAAACTCCAAATTTGTTGGTAAAGCTCTTCTCGACTAAAATCAAAACGTGATTTACCTTGTTTTTGAAGCTCCTTTTCATAAACAAACTGAGTTTCAATACCAGCATGGTCGGCACCCGGTAACCAAAGAGTATAATCTCCTTTTAAACGATGATAGCGGATTAAAATATCTTCAATGACATACATGGCATGACCAAGGTGTAAATCAGCATTAGCATTGGGCGGCGGCAGAATGATACAGAACGGCTTTTTCTTTAGCGGTTTTTTTAATTTTTTTTTGGGTAATTGAGGGGTGAAAGCATTTGCTTTTTCCCACAATTGATAAATTTTATGCTCATAAAGATTTGGTTGATAGGTTTTTTCCATTGGCTGTCTCAATTATAATCTCAGCTAAGCTTGTAATTTCTTAACTTTTCCTTTTGCTAAATTTTGTCATTTTTAAATGTTATTTTATCATTTAATTTCTAAGTTTGGTTGAGCTTTGATTTTTTGCCAAGGAAGGGGATGGTAATTAAAATAAGCCGCCGAAGCCACAACCGCCGCATTATCGGTGCAAAGCGAGAAAGGTGGTAGAAAAAGTTTTAAGGACTTATAAGCTGGTTGGTTGGTGGTTGATTTAAACTTTTCGCGTAAACGTTTGTTAGCGGCTACTCCGCCACCAACAAGAATTGATTTAACAGCAAATTGCGCCGCCGCCTTGAGGGTTTTGCTTACCAAAACGTCGGTTACCGCCTCTTGAAGTTCATAAGCCAGTTGAGAAACAACAAGAGAATTTAAAGGTTTAAGTTTTTTAGTAAAATTTAAAAGTGCCGTTTTTAAGCCTGAAAAGGAAAAATCAAAATTATTTTGATTCAGCATGGGTTTCGGAAGCTGAAATTTTGGTAAGTTAGCCGGTCTACTTTTTGCTTTCTTAAATTTAGCCGCTGCCGCCGCCACTGCAGGTCCGCCCGGATAGCTTAAACCCAACAGCCGAGCGCACTTATCAAAACATTCCCCAGCGGCATCATCACGGGTGCCGCCAAGCCACCGGTATTGGCCATGATTTTTCATGAGGAATAAATCGGTATGACCGCCGGAAACAGTAAGGCAAAGAGCAGGAAAAATATGCTTGTGAGCAAAAGATGAATTTTGTTTGTTTAAAAAATTGGCATAAATATGGGCAATAAGATGGTTGACAGGGATTAGAGGTTTTTTCCAGAGCCACGCTAAAGTTTTTGCCGTTTCGATGCCCACCAACAACGAACCAATCAGTCCCGGACCAACGGTAATCGCGATTGCTTCTATTTCAGTCTGATAAGTTTCATTTTTAGCACTTTTATTTTTAATTGATGTTTTTGCTTTTTCAAAAGTAGCGTTAATTACCGGTATAAGACTGCGGGTTTGTTCTCTGGCCGCTTGTTCAGGGACAATGCCGCCATATTTTTTTTGGATTTCTTGACTGGAAGCGACGACCGAAGCCACAATTTTTGTGCCATCTTCAACAATGGCCGCAGCGGTTTCATCACAGGAAGTTTCAAGGGCTAAGATACGCATGATGCTATTTTAAAGGAATTTAAAAATGGCTTTAAAGCTTTAAGAGTCAGAAACCAACATTGGCTTAGAAAATCAAAGTAATCAATTCTTTCACGACTAAAGGCAGGAATCAAAAAATCGTGATAAGAATAATTTTTATTTGTTTTCTGTTTGATTTGATAAATAAAAAGATGCTTGTTTTCATTAACACTTAGAAATTTAAGAAAATCATAACGTTCAAAAATAAAACTTAATTCTGCTTGACCTTGGCAATTTAAACTTAAAGGGTGGAGATAAGGTCCGTTATAAAGACCATAAGGATCATTTAAAGCTTGAGAAGTGGCAAAAACCGCTTTACCCGCTGCCAATTTTTCCTCAATCAAATTGACTAAATTAGCCTTTGGCCAGCCGGGTTCATTGATAAAAATCGTTTGGCCGCTAAAAGAGGTATAAGGTCGGACAAAATGACTTTCAAGTAGTAAAGAATTTGGTGGTAAATTGGCTGTAGCCTTGGCTAATTCAAGATAAGGAATTGGTTGAGTTAAAAGAATTAAAGCAGCACCACTCACCGCAAGAAGGTTTAAAGTGAGTCCTAAAATAAAGATTTTTTCCCGGAGCGTCAAGATCATACCGCTCCCGGAGCGGAAAAAAGGGAAAAGGGAGAAAAGAGAAAGAGGGAGAGTAGCCAAGAGGGAGTGGCGGCCAATCAGAACAGAATCCCACCATTGATTGGCAATTAAGGAAGGTAAAAACCAAGCTAGCGCAGCCCAAAAAAATTTTTTTTGATTTTTGTACCACAAATAAAAGAGACTTAAAAAAAATAAAATCAGTAAAAGGTTGGTATTGCTTTTAGTTAAAAGTAAAAGCCAGTTGCGCAAGAGGCGCGGCAATAAGGTGTTTAAGGGATATAACGAGAGATGTTCATTGGTTTTTCCAAACAAACCAAAGCTAAAAGCGGCTTTAAGATTAAAAAGTTGGCTTTGATAAAAAAGAAAGACATTAAGGAAATAAAAAAGGCTTAAAAAGATGAAACAGGAAAATAATTGCGCTTTTAAATATTTCTTTTTTTTCTCTGCCAAAAACCAAACACTAAAAAAGGCGGAAAGCCAAATTATGACCAGCGGATGAATAAAATAGGCAAAGCCAAAAGCGAGGCCACTTAAAAACAACCAGCTTTTTCGTCCAGATTTTAAGAATCGACTAAACAGATAAAGGGATAAAGTAAAGAAAAAAACATAAGGTGTTTCAATCATTAAGGAAACATTAGCGAGCCAAAAATAAGGATTAAGACTGAAAATTAAACTAGCAGCGAGAGCCAGTTTTGGTGAGAATAAATTTTCCACTAAGCGATAAAAGAAAAATATGGTAAAAAAGCCTAATATAATAGTAATAATTTGCACAAACAAGAGAGGGTTAAAGTGGCTTAACTTTGCCAGTTGAAAAAAATGCCAGTTGATTAACAAGTAACCGGCATGAAAGGGAGGGTGGCCAGAAGCTAAAGCTTTAGAAAATTGCCCTTCATTTAATCGCGAAAGATATTCTGGAGAGTCAAAAAAAACCGCCTGAGGCTTAATAAAGGGGAGACGAGAAAGAAAAAAAATCAGAAAAAAAACTAAAAAAAGTTTCATTGACTGGTTCCTTTAAGAAAAATGGCTTGCCAAGGCCGATATTGAGAATAAAAAGTTTTATCTTGAAGAACTTCGCTATTCCTTGTTACCTGCCAATCAAAGGCAACTTTGGCACCCCAAGCTCTAAAATCAATTTGTTTGAGGGTACCAGCCGGCAGGGTTGGGTCTTCTTGATAAAGATCGGGTGGTGGCGGCACTTGATCCCAAATTCTTGCTTTTGAAATTTTTACTTTTCTGCCATCAGGCGTTCCATAAAGCTGAATGGTTAATTTCATTTTGTTAAGGTCAGTGGTGGTTTGGATTAAAAGATGTGCAGGGGTGTCATTTTTAAATTTTAAATCTTCGCTAGGGTAGTAAACCGTCGCATCAAAACCAGGTTCGGAGTTATATTCATAGTAGCTTACGCGATAAGCATGAGCGTGTCTTTCTTCAACTGGCAGACCGGCACTTAAAATGGCGCGAAAGAGCGTGGTTGAAACTTGACAAACACCACCGCCATCACCCAAAACCGTGCGATTACCTTGAATTATATAAGCTTGTTTGAAACCCGTAGAAGCTGAGACATCCCCAACAGCCTCATTAAAAGAAAAGATTTCTTCTGGTGCCACGAGCAAACCATTAATTTTACTGGCAGCCAGTTGGATATTGTGAATTCTGCCCGCAATTGAGCCATAAAACCAAGAATTCCCCTCGCCAAGCAACTCTTGAATACCAAGATTATTAACCTGACTGGTGGTGATTTTGGCAGCAATGAGACTTACCGGTAAATTAATCTTGGCTACCTGACGATTGGTTTCTTCTTCAAGACTTCTTAAGGCCTCAACTAAAAGCTGTTGAGTTTTATTTTTATCTAGATTTTGGCCAGCTATTGCTGGCTTAAATTCAATTACTCGGCCATTTTCAAAGCGGAAAAGGGCATCTTGAGCTGGTCGATTAAGGCTGGGGAGCAAAGCTTCAATATAGGTAGCAATTTTTTCTTCATCCCAAGCTTGATAAAAGGAAAGAAAATTAATGATTTCCTTATCAGTTAATTCCCAAGTTTCCTCTTTAAAAGTGAGAATGATTTTTTTGCCCAATAATTTTTCCGCCCGAGCTTTAGTTTCCTTCAGGATTTGTTGACTGAGAGTTGGTGAAGTAATGGCGATGGGTAAATTAAGCTCTTCTGTTTCCAATTGACCGAGCTGGTTTTTAATTAAGGCTTTGATTTTTTCCTGATCAAGTTTTCTTCCCGGTTTGCCTTCGCTGATGATGATCCTTTCACCGTTTTTTGCCTCGGCTTCGTCCAAAACTTGAATAAGCGGCGGTATCGCTTCTAAGTCAATTTGTGCAGAGATACTGGCGATTTCAGCCTCAAGCCTTGCTTCTTCAAGTTCATAGCTTAGGTCCAAATTGATTCTTTGCCAGAACGCAAGGATTTGTTCATAAAAATTTTGGTTTAAGTTTTGGTGGCGGCCGACAGCAAAAGCCTTTTGACTGCTGACCTCCGGTAGATAGCGGAAATTGAGTTCGTTTAAAGGAATTGACCAAGTCTGTTGGTTGTAAATTAAGTTAAGAGAAGAGATTTGTTTTTGATTGATAGCCTCTTTTAAAAATTGACTGGCTTGAGACCGGTTAAGCCCAGCTAAATTTAAATGAGCTACTCTTACAAAGGGATAAATGCGTTGATAATAAAAAATTAGATAAAGTAAATAAGGGAATAAGAGTAAGAGGGGTAGAAAAACTAACCACCATTTTTTAAAACTAAGTTGAAGTTTAATTTTTTCTCTTGTTTTTTTACCTTGAAAATTGCCCTTTTTTTCCATATGATTAAATTGATGGCAGAACCGTTTACTCCTCAGCAATCTCCAAACCAACCGCCGTGGATGGTTAATTCTTCAGTTTCCGAGACTGCTTTACCTGAGGTACCTTCCAATTTGCCGAGCGAATCGGAAAATGCCGAAAGTGTTGGTTCAGCCAATGACAATTTAGTTTCCGAAGCCACGGTTCAACCATCACCTTTTAGAAAAATTATCCCCATTTTTGCCATTTTAATGATTGTTGGTTTGTTAGTTTTTGTTATCAAGAGTATTTTAGCGAAAAAAGGAGGCGGACTCCAGTTTTGGTTAAACAAAAAAAACCAAGAGATAACCTTAACTTATTGGGGTTTATGGGAACCCAAAACCGTGCTGGAACCGCTTTTGGCTGATTATAAAAAGGAACATCCTGAAGTCACTATTGATTATGTTTTTCAATCACCCAAAGATTATCGGGAACGACTCCAATCAGCTTTGGCTGCAGGTAAGGGACCGGATATTTTTCGAATCCACCTTACTTGGTTACCTATGTTTCTTAATCAAGACCAACTCGCAGCAGTACCGGAAAATTTGTTTGACTGGTCTGATTATTATTCAATCACTGAGGTCTTAAAAAATAAAGGTCAGTATTATGCCGTGCCTTTAGGTATTGATACTTTAGCTCTTTTTTATAATTCTGATATTTTTAAGGCTGCGGGAGTAGAGGTACCGACCACTTGGGAGGAATTGCGCAATGCTGCCAATAAATTAAGCGTCAGGGATAAAGATGGCCGCTTACAGCTTGGCGGGATAGCTTTGGGTACCACCAATAATGTTGATAATTGGAGCGATATTGTAGGCCTAATGATGTTGCAAAACGGCGCTGATTTAGCCCGGCCAACTGATAAATTGGCAGAGGATGCTTTGAAATTTTACAGCCTTTTTTCTCGGCTTTATCAAGTTTGGGATGAAACAATGCCACCTTCAACCTATGCCTTTGCCAATGGTAAGGTGGCGATGCTGATCGCCCCTTCCTGGCGAGCTTTTGAAATTAAAGACCTCAATCCTAATTTGAATTTTAAAATTACCGAAGTGCCCCAGTTGATGAAGGACAGTAAAAATAAAATTACTTGGGCAACTTTTTGGGTTGAGGCAGTGGCTAAAGATTCGGTCAACGCTGAAGCCGCTTGGCAATTTTTAAAATTTCTTTCCCAGCCGGAAAATCTCAAAAAACTTTATACTAATGAAAGTCAGATTAGGCTTTTTGGCGAACCGTATCCTCTTAAATCTTTAGCGAAAGATTTGGAGACTCATCCCTTGGTGGCGCCTTTTGTAAAACAGGCACCTTTTGCCAAAACTTGGTTTTTGTGTTCCCGGACTCACGACAACGGCATCAACGATCGGATGATTAAATATTACGAAGATGCCTTAGGTATGATGGCTGGTGGCGGTTCACCCCAAGCAGCTTTAAGTCAGGCAGCAGCCGGGGTGAAGCAAGTTTTAAATCAATATGGCATAAGTCCGCCCTAGCTTAACTGTTTCACCCTAGTTTTCAATTTTAAAACTCTGGCCGATTTTAATCCCGTACTTTTTAATCGAACCAGCCTTAACTTCCAAAACTTTATCCACCGGGATGCTGGGTTGATAGTAGCTAATTTCCGCATCAGTTTTTGACGGCGGTACATTTTCATTTAAGTCAACCACTTTATTTCCAGCCAACCAAATAAAATCTAAAGGAAAAAGCATGCCTTTCATCCAAAAAGAAGGGCACTGTTTTTCCTTAAAGACAAAAAGCATACCTTCATTTTCTCCGAGTTGTTTTTTGCCGGCTAAACCCTGTTGGCGGGCTTGGTGAGTTTGGGCAATTTTTACCCAAAAATAATGGTTGCCAATTTTGATCTGCCGGTAGGTTGGGGGAAAGAAAAACCCCTTTATAAAAATTAATGAAGATAGCAAGCTAAGAAAAACCAAAAATTTTTTGAAAATCATCCGTTTTTAGGATATAATATTTTTATCTTCATGCACAAGGCCAAGTTATTTAAAAAATTAGCCGGCAAAAGAGTGGGGTGTACTGCCTGTCAGCGTCGCTGTCAAATTGGTCAAGGGAAAACCGGTTTTTGTCTTACCAGAGTTAATCTTGAAGGCCAGCTTTATTTATTAACTTATGGTCTTTTCTCGGCAATTCATCTTGATCCTATAGAAAAAAAACCACTTTACCATTTTTATCCCGGTAGTGAAATTTTGTCGGTAGGCAGCTGGGGGTGTAATTTTCGCTGTAAGCAATGCTTAAATTGGGACTGTTCATGGGGAGAAACAGCCATCGAGAAATTGAGAGCCCAAAGGCAAAAATTAAAAATTACGAGCGAGGCTTATTTAACTCCTCAGGCTTTGGTGAAATTGGCAGTGGCGCGAGGTTCGCCGGGTATCGCCTTCACCTATAATGAGCCGACGATTTGGGCAGAATATGTTTATGAAACGGCAGTTTTGGCCAAAAAGGCCGGACTTTATACGGTTTTTGTTTCCAACGGCTCTTGGAGCCGGCAGACTTTGGCTTTAATTGGACCGGTGATTGATGCTGCCAATATTGATTTTAAAGGCTGGGGTGAAGCAGCTTATCAGCTGCAGGGGGCTTTTTGGGACGAAGATTTTTTGAAAAATTTAGTTCTGGCAAAAGAAAAATACAAAATTCATCTTGAATTGACAACCTTGGTAATTCCCAAAGTTAATGATGAAAGGAAAGATTTGAAAGCTATTGCTCATTGGTTGGTGGAAAATCTTGGTCCAGAAGTGCCTTGGCATTTATCTCGTTTCTCACCGCGTTTAGCACCGGATAAAGTTTTTAAACAATTGCCGGCAACACCTGCACAGACCTTAAAAACTGCTTATGAGCTGGGCAAAAAAGAAGGTTTAGAATTTATTTATATTTGGGCTACACCAGAAGGGAAAGAAGCTTTTTTTAGCCTTGGTGATACCTTTTGTCCGCAATGCCAGCGTTTAGTCGTCAAAAGGAATGGTTGGCAACCCGAATTAGTTGGGGTAGCCAAAATTAATCATCGAGGTATTTGTCGCTTTTGCGGTGCTGATTTATATTTAAAAATTTAATGTTTAAAAAATTGAGACTTGGTTTATTGTTTTTATTTTTGAGTTTATTTTTGAGTGGTTGTTTAAATAAAAATCATAATTTAGTCCCAAGCGAAGGAGGTGAGGTTAAAATGGGTAAATTAAGCGGGAAAAAAGTTTTAATGGTTTTGGCGCCCAAAGATTTCCGCGACGAGGAATTTTTTAAGACCAGAGTCGCTTTACAGGCAGCCGGTGCGGAAGTCTTAACGGCGGCTCAGGGGGTGGAAGAAGCCTTGGGAGTTTTGGGAGGCAAGGTGAAAATAGATGTTGATCTTGCAGCTGTAAACCTTCAAGATTATGCAGCCTTGGTTTTTGTTGGCGGCACTGGCGCTCAAGTATATTTTAATCAGGAATCAGTTTTAACTTTGGTTCGAGAAGCCTTTGCTCAAAAAAAGGTGATTGGCGCCATTTGTATTGCTCCTTCAATTTTAGCCAATGCCGGCATTCTTAAAGATAAAAAAGTAACCAGTTTTCCTTCAGAGGAAAAAAATCTGGTGGCCTCCGGTGCTCACTATACGGGTCAAGCGGTGGAGGTTGATGGTCGGCTGGTGACTGCCAATGGCCCGCAGGCCGCCGAAGCCTTTGGCGAAAAATTGGTGGCAGTTCTTGAAGAAAATTAAAGAGCCTTGAAGAAAATTATCTCTTTAAAAAAACTTTTGGCTTATTTAAAAAGTCTTAAAAAGCTGGGTAAAAAAATTGTTTTGGTGACCGGCTGTTTTGATCTTTTACATCCTGCCCATCAGCAATTTTTAATTAAGGCTAAGGCTGAAGGTGATCTTCTTTTGGTAGGTTTGGAGTCAGATTATCGTTTAAGAAAACTCAAGGGAGAGGAACGGCCAATTAATCCTTGGTTGATTAGGGCTAAAAATTTAGCGGTTTTAAAGTTTGTTGATTTTATTTTTCCCTTACCTTTAGCCATGGCTAAAGCCTCAGTTCAAGAAAAAATTATCAGACAAATTAAACCAGCAATTTTGGCAGTTTCTTCTCACAGCCAACATCTTCAAAAAAAAAGAACCCTGATGGCAAAATATGGCGGTAAATTGAAGGTAGTTATGACTTACGACCCTCGCTTTTCCACAAGTAAACTGCTTTCAACTCTAAAAAAAGCCAATAAAAACAAAAAAGCCAAGGTAAAAAAGAAAGTTTAAGGGTTAGATTGTCGAGAAAAACCGTTTTCCAATCAGCAGCGATATTTAAATAGGCTAAGGTTAAATAGGGCAAGGCTAAAAGGGTATAAAGCCTAAGCCTTTGCCAGTCTTGATCAAGAAGCGCAAAAGGAACTAACCAAGCCGTGTATTGCAGGCCCCAGCCAGCGGTCAAAACATAAACGATGAGAATAAAAATTTTAAATTGCCTTAGAAGCGGCGGTTTTTTAAAATGCAATAAAATTAAACCTCCAAGTAAGCCCAAAATTAAAATTGAAAACCGATATTGGTTATAAATCAGGCTTAAATTGGGAGGCAGAAGGGCCGTAAAACCCCAAGAGCCGCTGGCGCCTGAAGGATGGCTGAGCACGGTTTGAAACAAACGGCTGAAACTCGTGTAGACAAAAAACTGGTAAAGCTGACCAAAAGCCAAAATTGTGAGCAAAAAAATACTCAAATAAACAATCATCTTTTTCAAAGATTTTAAATAAAGAAGAATTAAGGGTAAAAACATCACCGACCAGGTTTTGGTCATCACGGAAAAAGCCATCAATAAGCCACTTAGTGGCAACCGACGGGTCCTGTCAGGCGCTTTCGCCCCATGGCCACCCACAGCGGGGACTCCGGCCATGGGGGTCCCCCGGCGCCTGCCACCCGTCGGTTGGACTAAAAACCAAACGTTTAAAAGAAAAAAATAAATCAGGAGTATATCCGCCTGGCCATGGAAGGTAATGGTTAAAAAAAGAAGGGGATTGGTGACCAAAAGCAATTGGCTTTGTGGCTGTTGGTTTATTTTGGCGATGAGTTTGCCGGTTAAAAACATGATTGGAATTAAAAGACATTTAACCCAAAAAGAAAAAGTTAAAAAGGGAATTTTGGTGGTCAACCACCAAAACAAAGCATAAGGATAAATGGTAAACGGCCAAAAGGGATAAGTACCGTGGCTGGCGTCAAGCAAATAAATATCCAGTTTATGAGCAAGCATATAACCGGTGGAGGCAAACAAAGCGACGTCTTTAACTTCCGTGGTTAAAATCAAAGCGGTGAGTAAATGAAAAATAAAAATTAAACCCATTAAGTTTGGGTAAGAGGTTTTTAACCATTTTTTGAAAAGCTGATTTTGGTTTAAAAAGAGAAAGACAAGATGATAAAGACTTATCAGGAATAAACCGGCCGTCAAGAAGAGAAAAGTGTAAGTAAACATAAACAATTTATATTATAATGAAAATAAAGAAGGATGAATCTTAAATCTTTTTATTTTTTGGCGCCGCTTATTTTTCTTAACCTTGGTTTGTTTTTCCTAGTTTTTCCTTGTCAGGAAAAACCTCTTTTGGCTCAAACCCAGGAAACCTCTTGGTACATGGCCGGCGCCAATCCCCAAAGAACCTCCTGGGTACCGGAAGGTCCTACAGGAAAGTTGAAACCTTTATGGTACAAACCCATTGAAGCTTATGTTTTGCCAAGAACTCAGATTATTGCCGCCAACAACACTCTCTATCTTTCTACCGCCAAGGGTCTTTACGCCTTTGACGCCATCACCGGCGCTGAAAAATGGGTTTATCCGACAGCAATGCCTTTGGGACATAGTCCAAGCGTGGTTAACGGTGTGGTTTACGTTGCCGGCTTTGACCACAAACTCTACGCCCTTAATGCCACCACTGGTGCTTTAATCTGGACCTTTGAAGCCCAACAAGGTTTTCAAACCAATCCTTTGGTGGTTAATAACACAGTTTATTTGGGTAATCGTGATTCTTACTTCTATGCCGTAGATGCCATTAATGGTAGTTTAAAATGGAAATACAAAACTGAAGGACCGATTCTTTTCTCAGCCGCTGCCAGCCCTGATAATTCTACCATCTATTTTACTTCTAATGACATGCACGCCTATGCTTTAAATGCCAGCAATGGTTCGCTCATCTGGAAATCTCAAAAACTTCCTGGTTCGGGTTTTACTTCCTGGTGGCCGGTGGTCTACCGTAACTATGTCATCTTTGGAGGTAGTCATAATTATCGCCTTTCAACCGTTTCCTTTGGCGGTCAAGTGAATAATACTTTAGATAAATCTTATGTTTATAAGGATTATAGTACTTTACCGAGAGGAACCTTAGTTGGTCCTCTCTCCAATGAACCCGGTGATTGGGCTGCAGGAACAGTCACCCTGGATACCAGTCAGTTTACTGCCTCCTCAAGCGGTATCACCCGGCCTATTACCGAATACTATGAAGAAATGCCTTGGCGCAGAACCAACTTTGTCTTAGAGAGAAGTACTGGTCAGGAATATACCACTGATTTTGATCATGACGATAAGCAAGAATATACTCCTTTCTTGTGGTTTGGTACCCATGGTGGTAATCGCTACCCGCCGATTGTCGGCGGTGATGGCGTCATCTATCAAACCAACAGTTACGAGTCAGACCAGTGGATTCCTAGCGGCCACGTGGTTGGCTGGAAGCTAGGCAGTCCTTTTATTTCGTTAGTTAGCTGTGATTGGGGGGCGGTAGATGAACCCCATGCTTATTCAGCTGGAGGCAATGTCATTTATTGGACTTTAATCGGTGACCGGCAGGCCGGAGGGTTTAACATTAATATTCCCCGCCAGATCGACATTAATCATTATAATACTTACAAAACTTTCAAATGCAACCGCAATGCTGAATGGGAATATTACACTTATAATCTTCACCAGCTTTTGCCAAATTATTACGTGGGTAGACTTTGGGGCGGCGGTCCAGGCACAGATAAGTTTTGTTCTTGGTGCAATGATCAAGCTTTCGCCAGCTTTGGCAGTCCTCATGGGGTTTATAACTATCACTATGAAGTTGCTCCCCCTATTCCTTACCAAGGTCGGCTTTATACCCTCAACAGCAACGGCATTACCGCTTGGGGGACACCAGCTCCTGACTGTGCCACCACGAATTGCCTTTTGACTGAAGCGAAGATTGCTACCCCACAAAAACCACAGCTGAAAATCCCCAGCAAAGAGGAATTGAAAATTAAGCTTAATGACGAAGTTCAAAAAATCATTACCGCCGGCCATTTAAGACCAGGCTACTTAAGTTCGGGAGGCCTTGATAGTCAACATCAATGTACTGATGATTTTTTTGTTGATTATTTTCATGAACCCTGGGAGACATTTTCTGTCCTTCAATCAGCCTTGCCTTATTTAGCTTCAGATTTGCAAACCCAAGTCCGTAGTTATCTCCAGCAAGAATTTACCACCTATCCTTTTTACCAATATTTTCATATTGGTTGGGTCAATGGCAGTCAAAGAGAGTTTGGGGAGACACCGCCTGAGTTTACGGCTAATGTCAGTAAGGTCCCAGCCAAAACTGTTATTTATCCGCTTACCAACAGTGTTGGTGAAAGAATACCTCCTTGGAGTTTTCCGCCTCATGCGTTTTATTACACTTTCAAATATGCGCAGATGTTTGGGGGTGATATCCTCACTATTTTTAACAATACAAAAAAGAAGCTTTTAACTATTTTAACTAGTCCGCCAGCTGACCAACTCCTGATTAAATATCCTTACTTTCTCAATAGTTATATTGCTGGGAACCTTGGTTATTTAGAATTGGAAAAATTAGCTGGTTTACCTGAATCAGCGAGCATCAGAACGGAATTAAACCGTTTGTTGGCTTTGCGCCAAGATAATTTTTCAACTTATCCGGCGTCGACAGAAATTTATCCAACAAAATATTGCCGAGCCTTAAATGTTTCTCGTAATTTCTTATATTTGGTGCCAGAGTTGGCTCAATATCTGCATGACCATAATTTTTCCCAAGTCCAAGAGGCTGTGACCGAATATGAAAGAATTACTCCTTACTGGTTTGTTTCCAGGTTTGAATCAGGCACCGGTGAGGGCGGCATGCACCATCTTTATGATTATCATTCCTTGTTCCAAGCTAAGGCTATGATCTTAAAAGAACCCTATGAAGAGTTGGTCAAATACCTAGATGTTCCTGCTTTTGAAAAAGGCGATCTTTTCTACATTGATAATCTTGTGGCGGCTTTGGCAGCAGCGGAAAATAAAGCTAGCTGTGAGGGAGATTTAAATATTGATGGTAAAAGAGATTTTGGTGATTTAAAGCTGGTCTTGGCAAAATATGCCCAAGCCTGTAGCGGTTGTCCGGAGGATATTAACAAAGATGGCAAGGTAAATAGTGCTGATCTTAAGTTTATCTTAAAGTTTTGGGGACAAAATTGTCCATGAAAAAAATAATTTTTTCTTTTTTAATTAACCTTCTTATCTTTCTGTTTTTTTTGGTGATTTTATCGAGGGTTAGTCAGGCTGTTGCACCTACTATCAGCAACCTTACCGATAACCGCAGTCAATACCCCAATGCTCAAATTCCCAAATATGAAAAATTTGAACTCACTTTCCAAGTACAAACCACTGCCCAGAATCTTCAACTGCCGTATGATCCGGCGCCGCCAGCCGGCGTCAAGGCCGGTGAAGGCATCAGCGTTGAGGGTTTATTTACCCCTGATAATTGGCAAACAGTTTATACTTTGCCTGGTTTTTATTTTCAGGATTTTGAGTATCAAGTAAAGAGCAGTCAAGATTGGCTTTATCCGACGGGTAATTTCTTTTGGAAAATCCGTTTTTCGCCGCCTAAAGAGGGAAACTGGCAGTATAAAATTAGCGTGACGGATCGTGAGGGAAGGAGTGAAAGTCAAATTGGAAATTTTACAGTTGTAAGTTCTGAAAATAAAGGTTTTATCCGGGTGAGCAAAACTGATAGTCGTTATTTCCAGCATGAAAACGGTGATTATTTTCCAGGTTTAGGTTATAACATGAATTTTAATCATATCTCCTGGGATAATCCAGTTTTGGGCAATACCGGTAACTTTAAAAAAATGGGAGAAAATGGTATTCAGCTTATTAGGCTTTGGCTTTCCCAATGGGCGATTTATGGTTCAATGTGGGGACCTTGGCGTTCGGCCATGAAAGGATCAGAATATGATGGTTTATCTTTGGATTATGCTTATCCAGGCAGTGAAGTCTCCATGAAGCTTAGTTGGCCAGATAACCCCGGGATGTTCTTAGGCTGGATGAAAAAGTCACCGGCAGTGAAAAGGAATACCAACTATCATCTTCTGGTACGTTATTTTTTACCTAAACCACTGCAAGGTCCCAGAATTGATGGTTACCCTTACGGTTTGGTTGCCCGGATTGGCGGTTGGATGGCTGAAAGTCTTAGTCAAATCAGCGATCCCTGTGCGGTTCGCGTGCCTTATTCTTGGGGTCAGCCAGCCTGTCAAATCGTTTCCAATTACGCCACTGCTTCGCCTTTAGGCAGCAATAATCTTCCTCAATGGTCAACTTTTGAAGGTTCATTTAATTCGGGCAATAAAGATTTTATGGATTATTTTTATTTGACTTTGGAAAATGTGATGAGTCCTGATGATAATCACGGCTCAACGGCTTATATTGATCTGGTTGAAATTAGGGAAGACTTAGGGAATGGTCAGTATGGTCCTAATCTTATTTCAAAACCTTGGCTGGCCCAACATCTTTATTTTGATCAAAGACAAGCGTTTGCTTTTGATAAAGTGGTCGAGCTGGCGGCTCAGAATGGTGTTTATCTGCGGCCGGTAATTTTGGAAAAAAATGATTGGATTTTTAATCGGATTCAAAACGACGGCACGATTACCAATAATCCGAGCAATAACAATTTTTATGGCAATTGGCGCAACGTAAACCGTATGCGCTGGTTGCAACAAGCTTGGTGGCGTTATCTTCAGGCAAGATGGGGTTATTCGCCAAACATTCATTCTTGGGAGCTGTTAAACGAGGGCGATCCCTACAACGGTTTGCATTATACTTTGGCTGATGAATTTGCCAAATATATGCACCAGTTTAAACCCAATGATCATCTGGCTACCACCTCTTTTTGGCACAGCTTTCCTACCTTGCCTTTCTGGCAAAACAGCAATTATCCCAATTTGGATTTTGCCGATGTCCATTTATATGTAGCTTCAGGCAGTGGCGTAAGACTTCGGGTAGACAAGCCTACTAATGGTGCAACCATCACCATTGCCAATCCTGAAGATTTTTATGATACCGCTCTTCAGACCCAACAGTTGAGTTTACAAATAGGAGCCTTTCAACCTTATGGTGTAGCCAAACCGGTGATTCGCGGCGAAACCGGATTTACACCTGCGGGGGGAAAGGTAGGCGGTTTAGACGATGAGATTGCCACGAAAGATACTCAGGGTCTTTGGTTACATAATTATCTTTGGGGTCAAATTAACGCCGGCGGCTTACTTGAGGCTTACTGGTATGAAAATTATCATATTTATAATAAAAATTTTGATCACCGGCGTGAGTTTGGTAATTATTATCGCTTTATTAAGGATATTCCTTTAAATAATGGTCATTATCAAGATGTAGGAGCGACGGTTTCTGAGCCTAATCTGCGGGTTTGGGGACAAAAGGATCTAGTCAACGGCAAAGCTCATCTCTGGTTAGCCAATAAAAATCATACTTGGAAGAATGTGGTTGATGGGGTGACGATGACACCGATCACGAGTACAGTTACCATTTCCGGTTTTAAAGCCAATACCACTTATTCTTTGGAGTGGTGGAACACTTATACTGGGGTTGTCGATAATACCTTGAGTCCGAAGACAATTACGAGTGATAGCCACGGCAATCTTGTCCTTAGTGTTAATAACCTGACTACTGATCTGGCTGTCAAGATTGGAGCGCCTGTCTCACCTTCCCCAACACCCTCAAGTTCACCCTCGCCTGCCTGCCAGGCAGATGTTGACGGCAACAAGACAGTTAACTTCCTTGATTTAAAACAAGTTTTGGGTAAATACGGCACCACTTGTACCGCCTGTCCTGAGGATCTTAACAAGGATGGCGAGGTTAATGGAGCTGATTTGGTGGTGGTGCTTAAATTCTGGCAGCAAATTTGTTTTTGAATTTTTAAGTTTGGCTAAAGCTTCTTGTTTAAATAATTTTTTCCTGTTAGCATAAGTTTCAGACGGAATCAAAAAGTAAACGCAAGATTAAAATAAAAATTCTTTAAAATTTATGATCCAATTTGCTTGGCTGAAAAGTTTAATTTTGGGTAATTTAGGAGAGAAAAAGAGAGTTTATCGTAGGCTTTTGAAGTTAGCAGAAAAGCAAGGGATTAATTTGGCTTCGAGTAAAGAACTTTACCAGAAGAGGAAGAGGTTGGGAGAGAGCATGGTGATTCCTGCTTTTAACTTGCGCAGTTTGACCTTTGAATTAGCAGAGGGAATTTTTCAGGCTGCCAAAGAATTAAAAACAGATTTTTTTATTTTTGAGATTGCTCGTTCTGAATTAAACTATACCCAGCAACATCCTTATGGTTACGCTGGTTTAATTTTAGCAGCAGCCTTAAACTCAGGTTGGCAGAGATCAGTTTATCTTCAAGCAGATCATCTTCAGATTAATCCGGAGCGTTATGGTCACACTTTGATCAAGGAAATCCACTTGGTGAAAAAATTGCTTAAAGCCTATCTTAAAGCTGGCTTTTTAAGTTTGGATTTAGATTGCTCAGCCTTAAATAATCTTCAGGAAAAAAAGCCGGCATTGCTTTTAAAAGCCAATTTTAAAGCCTCACTTAAACTCCTTCGCTATCTTAAGTTGCTTAAAGCCAGTGAAAAACTAGCAGTAGGTTTGGAAGTTGGCGAAATTGGTAGCCGAAGCACTACCCTTGAAGAATTAAAGTGGTTTTTAGAAAATCTGAAAGCAAAGGCTCCCACCTCACCGGTGGTTAAAATTGCTGTTCAGACCGGCACCACCCATGGAGGAAGGGTTAACGCTCAAGGTGAGTTAGAGACGATGCCCGTTGATTTTAAACGCCTACAAGAACTCAATAAACTGGCTCAGGCTTATGGGTTTTATGGTGTTGTGCAACATGGTGCTTCAACCCTACCGCTTTCCATACTTCGAAGACTGCCCGAGACCGGCATTTTGGAAGTTCATTTAGGTACGGCTTTTCAGAATTTAATCTTTGATCATCCAGATTTTCCGCCGAGTTTAAAAATTAAAATTTATCGATGGTTAGAAGAAAAATTTGCCAACAGGCTTAAAGTTGGGCAAACAAAAGCTCAGTTTTATTATGAATTTCGTAAACAAAGCTGGGGTGAATTTAAAAAAGAATTTTTGGCCTTACCAGAGAGCTTTAAAAAAGAAATAAGCGCCTCAATGAAGAAAAAAACAAAGGAAATATTTGAAGCCTTAAAAATTTCTTGATGATTTAATTACTAATAAACAATTGATTGGCTGATTAAAGAAGAAAATTTATTTAACAAGAGTTAAAAGAGATGATTTTAAGAACTGTCAAAGATATCAATTTAAAAAATAAACGTGTTCTGGTGAGGGTTGATTATAACGTGAGTTTGGGTCAAGCTGATTTAGCCGACCAGTTGAGATTAAGACAAAGCCTACCGACAATTAATTATCTTCTTTCCCAGAATTGTTTAGTGATTTTGATCTCACATTTAGGCAGACCCGGAGGTGAGGTTAAACCCCAATACTCACTGAAACCTTTGCTGCCCACTCTCGAAAAACTCTTGAAGCGGTCACTCACTTTTTTTGATGATTTTTTGACTGTTTCAGTTCAGGAAAAAATTAAAAACTTGCCTTTGGGCGAGATTATCTTGTTGGAAAATCTGCGCTTTTATCCGGGCGAAGAAGCCAATGAAGAAAGTTTCAGTCGACAATTAGCAGCCTTAGCAGAGGTTTTTGTTCAAGATGGTTTTGGGGTTTGCCATCGTCCACACGCTTCGGTAATTGGTTTACCACAATTTTTACCGGCAGTGGCAGGTTTGCTTCTGGCTAAGGAAGTAGATTTAATTAGCAAAACGCTTAAGCAGCCTCAAAGACCAATGGTAGTGGTTTTGGGTGGTGCCAAAACAGAAACAAAAATTGGTTTGCTTAACCGACTTTTGGAAATTGCCGATATTTTACTGCTTGGCGGTTGTTTAGCCAATACTTTTTTAAAAGCCAGTGGCTATGAAGTGGGTCAATCAAAAGTGGACAAAGAGGCTTGTTTGGCTGCCCAGCAAATTTTGACAAAGGCTAAAACTTTAGCCAAACCCTGCTTTTTGCCTCTTGATGTTGTTTTGGGAGATACGACTTCTAACTTTGTCAATGGTGAAGTTTCTGTTAATAAAATTCAGCCGCAGTTGCAAATTTTAGATATTGGCTCAGAAACACGCCAAAAATTTAGCCAAATTCTTAAAAAAGCTAAAACCATTATTTGGAATGGTCCGTTGGGGCTGATTGAACAAGAAGCTTACCGTGGCGGCACCCAAGCAGTTTACCAAGCAATTGCCGAAAATAAACAAGCAGTAGCTTTAATTGGCGGCGGTGAGACGCTGGCGGCGATTAATCAAAAAATTACCCCTTCTCATATTTACCTTTCTACCGGCGGTGGTGCCATGCTTGAATTTATCGAAAAGGGTACCTTGGCGGGCATAGAAGTCTTGTTAAATAAATAAAGTGGTTATAAAATAAAAAGAATGAGACGGTATCAACCTTTATTAATTTTTTGGGCGTTTATCTTAGCTTTTTTGGTAATTTTGATTCCTCTGCTTAAAGAAAATCTTGGTCAGGTTAAAGCTGAAAATTTAATTTTTCCCTTACCTTCAGAAACTTCTTCTTCGGCAACTCAAGAAGCGAATGAATCAGGAACTTCTCAAGCTAAAGTTGATTATTATTTACCCTATCCAGGAATTCTTCCTGACCATCCCCTTTATTGGTTGAAGATGATTCGTGACCGCGTGAGTTTGGCGTTGACGAAGGAGCCGCAAAAGCGTTTTGCCAAACTGCTTTTATATGCCGACAAACGCCTCGGTGCCGCTGAAGCTTTAATTAAAGGTCGTCAGTTTTCTTTAGGAGTTACTACCGCTTCTAAAGCTGAAATTTATTTGGAAAGAGCAATTGCTCAATTTGAAATTCTCCAAAAAGAAAATAAGGCTACGGCTATTTTAAAAGATCAAATTCAGAAAGCAGTCAGTAAACATCAAGAAGTTTTGTGGGCTTTAGAAAAAGAAATGACGGAAGAGCGGGGAACTTTGACTTCTTTAAGAGAAAAGACCGAAAGACTTAAAGAAAAACTCCAACAAATTCTTAACAAATAATTGTTAAGTATAAAAAAATTACCCTCAACTTAATTTAATTTAAAACATTTTTAAGCATTTTAACCGCAATCTCTGATTGAAGCTTCGTTGATATATTTTGATTTATTTATTAATAGTTGACAAACTACAGTTAGCGTAATAGCCTTTTAAAGCACACTATATTTAGTGTTTAAAATTTTTAGAAAAATGAAGTGTCCTTATTGTTTTAGCGATGATTCTACAGTTTTAGAATCGCGCGAATCAGAAGAAGGGAATGTTTTGCGCCGGCGGCGAGAATGTGTGAAATGTAAAAAGCGATTTACCACCTACGAAAGGATTGAAAATATTGATTTAAAAGTGGTGAAAAAGGATGGCCGTAAAGAAAATTTCAGTCGAGAAAAAATTGTGGCCGGCATCAGTAAGGCCTGCGAAAAAAGACCGGTTCAGCCAGAGCAAATAGAGCGGCTGGTCGATGAGATTGAGATGCGCTTACTTAACCGTAAATCAACGGAAATTTCTTCTTCTGATATTGGCAGATTAGTTTTAACCAGACTTAAAAAACTGGATAAAGTTGCTTATTTAAGATTTGCCAGCGTCTTTTTAGAGTTTGGTAGCGTTGAGGAATTTCGGCGAGAAATTAAAGAAATAAGTTAAAAATTTTTATGAAATCAATTATCAAGAAAATCAAAAAACGCGACGGCCGAATTGTTCCTTTTAAAATTGCCAAAATTGAGCGGGCAATTTGGCAGGCCGCTAAAGCTGCTGGTGGGGCTGACCGACGGCGGGCCGCCTATCTCACTAAATTAGTGGTTAAAGAATTAGAAAAACGTTTCAACGCCACGATTATTCCTGAGGTTGAACAGGTTCAGGATTTGGTCCAAAAAATTTTACTTGAGGAAGGTCATGAAAAGACCTATAGAGCTTACCGGCTTTATCGCGATCTCCATAGTCGTCTTAGAGACATTACTTCTTTGGTTGACTCCGACGAGCTCATCCAAAAATATTTAGATAAAGCTAGCTGGTTAGTTAAGGAAAATGCCAACATGACTTATTCTTTACAAGGCTTGAATAATCATGTTGCCTCGATTATTTCCGCAAACTTTTGGTTGAATAAAATCTATCCCCGCGAGGTCCGTAAAGCCCATCTTTATGGTGAAATGCATATTCATGATTTAGCTTCTTTAAGCCCTTATTGTACCGGCTGGGATTTAAAAGACCTCTTGCTTTCTGGTTTCGGCGGCGTACCCGGTAAAGTTAATTCTTTGCCACCAAAACACTTTGCCACTGCCCTCGGCCAACTGGTTAATTTTTTTTACACGCTTCAAGGAGAAGTGGCCGGTGCCGTTGCCGTGGCAAATTTTGACACCTATCTTGCACCTTTTATCGCCTTCGATAAACTTAATTACCGCCAAGTTAAGCAACAACTGCAGGAATTTATTTTTAACATGAATGTCCCCACACGGGTGGGTTTTCAGACGCCTTTTACCAACGTCACCTTGGATTTAAAACCTACAGGTGTAGTTGCCGAGGAGTCCGTGATTATTGGCGGTCAGCCCCAAAAACAAAAGTATAAAGATTTTCAAGCAGAGATTGATCTTTTTAATCAAGCATTTGCCGAAGTGATGCTTGAAGGTGATGCTCAAGGCAGAGTTTTTACCTTTCCAATTCCTACTTATTCGATTACTAAAGATTTTGATTGGCAAAATCCAATTTTAGAACCGGTTTGGGAAATGACAAGAAAATATGGCGTGCCCTATTTTGCTAATTACGTCAATTCGGACATGAAGCCAGATGATGCTCGAAGTATGTGTTGTCGTTTAAGATTAGATAATCGAGTTTTACGCAAGCGTGGTGGACTTTTTTCTGCCAACCCTTTAACTGGGGCTGTGGGTGTTTGCACGATTAATTTACCACGACTGGGTTATCAGGCAAAAACAAAGAAGGATTTTTTAAATAAACTTAAAAAGGTGATGGACTTGGCTAAAGAGTCGTTGGTGATCAAAAGAAAGACGGTTGAGGAGTTTACCGAACGGGGACTTTATCCTTACTGCCGGCACTATTTGAGAGACATTAAAAGAAGAACTGGTAGTTACTGGAGTAATCACTTTAACACCATTGGTATTTTGGGTGCCAACGAAGCCCTCTTAAATTTTATGGGTAAATCAATTGCCGAAACTGAAGCAAAAGCCTTTGTTTTAGAAATGATGGACTTTATTCGCCAGCAACTTTTGATTTATCAAAAAGAGACCAAACAGCTTTTTAATTTAGAAGCGACGCCGGCAGAAGGAACTTCTTATCGTTTTGCCAAAATTGATAAGGAAAGATATTCCCAGATTAAAGTGGCCAATGAGCAAGATTTGGGCAAAAACCACGGCGAACCCTTTTATACCAATTCGACGCACTTGCCTGTTGATTACAGTGAAGATCTCTTTGAAGTTTTGGATCATCAGGATGAACTACAAACAAAATATACCGGTGGCACCGTTCTTCACTGTTTTTTGGGAGAGTCGCTGCCGACAAAAGCAAGTGTCAAAAACTTGATTTATAAAATTTCTCATCATTACCATTTGCCTTATTTTACCTTAACGCCAACTTTTTCTATTTGTCCAAAACACGGTTATCTAAAAGGTGAATGGGAGTATTGTCCAAAATGCGATGAGGAGATTGGCTATCAAGAAAGTTAAAAAAAAGGAGGTTTTTTATGAAAAAAGGAAAAGATGCCTTTAATCGCACCAAGTGCGAAATTTATTCACGGATTGTTGGCTATTTACGCCCGGTGAGTCAGTGGAACCCAGGAAAGGAGGCTGAATTTTATAAGCGAAAGACTTATAAAGTTAAATAAAAACTCAAAATAATTTTTAAAAACTAAAAGCCTTTTTAGGTTTAAAACTTATGTTAATTGGTGGTCTGCAAAAAACCACTTTAATTGATTATCCCGGTCAGGTGGCTTGCACGGTTTTTATCGTTGGTTGTAATTTTCGTTGTCCTTTTTGTCACAATCGCGATTTAGTAAGTTTGGACCTCTTTCAAGCGTCAGGTTTAAAGGCTATAAGCGAAGAATTTTTTTTTGAGTTTCTAAAAAAAAGACAAAAAATTTTAGACGGTGTTTGTATTACCGGTGGTGAACCAACGATTCATCCAGAATTGCCCGTTTTTATCCAAAAGATTAAAAAACTAAAATATTTGGTGAAGCTGGATACTAACGGGAGTCGGCCCGAAGTGATTGCACAACTTCTTCAGGAAAAATTAATTGATTATTTGGCAATGGATATTAAGGGTGATTTGGAGAATTATGGGAACTATAGCAATTTAAAATCTCAAAAATCAAAAATTTTAAAAGCAATTAACAAATCAATTAGTTTAATTTTAAACTCTGGGATTGACTTTGAATTTCGGACAACGGTAGTGCCAGGTTTACACAATCAAGAAAACCTAGTTAAATTAGCCAAACAATTAAAAAAAACTTGGACAGCAACTTTTCCGTGGGTACTTCAACCTTTTAGGCCGCAGAACTGTTTAGAACCAAAATTTTTAAAAGTCAGAGCCTTTAATAAGGCAGAACTAAAAGAGTTTTTAGAAGCCGTCAAAAAAATTCTTCCCCAAACCAGCTTAAGAGGTGAGGAACTAACAGCTTACTAATGATTCCAGTTATGCTATCATTTTCTTAATGATAGACAATAATTCTCAGTCGCCTTCAAAACTGATTAAGGTATCTCGCGATAGTTTTATAAGCAGTGGCGCTAAAGAACAAAAGGAGAGTGATAAAATGTTAGAGCCAGAAAAAGTAGTTTATCAAGAAATCAAAGAACCTGAACCTCATAAGGAAGTAAGCGAGTGGGTGAAAGGATTGCCCACAGCAGAGGAAATTCAGTTACCCCAGCCGGTAGTTGATGATTTTGGTCAAGTTTTAGTCCAAAGTAGTGCACCCAGCCAGCAAACAATTACTTTGCCTTTGACCACAGACCAATTAAAATTTGGTTTAAGAGAGAAGGTGATAAGTTCACTCCGTTGGTTAGCTGAATGGTGTTTAAGATTAATTAAAATGGGGAAAGGCCAAACAGTTTATAATCAAAAGGCACACTAAAATCAAAATGGAACAGTTGGCGTTTTTAAACAATCCGTGGTTTCTTTTGTTTGTTTTTATAGCGGTAGCTTTTCTGATATTGCTCTTAGTTGCTCTTTTTTACTTTTTATTTTTGTGGTGGAAAATTAGAAATCGCGAAAAACAATCCTTAAATTCGGTTTTACTTCAAGTGGCTCTTCCTCGCGACAATGAGATTAAAATTGATGTTGCTGAACAAATGTTTGCTTCTTTATATGCCATTAAAAAGAGCGGTCGTTTTAAACTTCAACCTCATTTGTCTTTAGAAATTGTTGGTCGTAAAGAAGATATTCGTTTTTATGTTTTTGTTCCCCGCAAACTTCAAGACTTAGTGGAAAAGCAGATTCATGGTGCTTATCCCGGTGCCGAAGTTAAGGAGGTTGAGGAATATAATATCTATTCTTCGCAAGGTAAAATGGCTTTTGCCCAACTTAAATTAAGCAATAGTTTTTTTAATCCCATCAAAGTTTATAAAGATTTACCTACAGATCCGCTTTCTTCTCTAACTTCGGCTTTGGCGAAGATGGGGGAAGGCGAGGGGGCGGCGATTCAATTTATTGTCGCTCCGGCAGACCAAAGTTGGCAGAAGGCTGGCCGAGCCTGGATTGCTAAAAGCAAAAAAATTGAAGCTGATCCTCAAAAAGCCAAATACAATGTTGATCCTAAGACTTACGAGGCTATTGAAAATAAATGTTCGCGTCCAGGCTTTGGCGTGGCCATTAGATTGGTGGTTTCGGCCCCAACCAAGGAAAAGGCGCAAACCCACCTCGAGAATTTATTGAGTGCTTTTTCTCAATTTAATTCTGATTTTAACAGTTTTAAAAAAGATAAAATTTGGTTGGCAAAACTCTTCATGATTGATTTTATTTATCGTTATCAGCCGGTTTTTGGTTTTAAAATTGTTTTGAACAGCGAAGAGTTGGCGACGCTTTTTCACTTTCCCAATAAAAGCGTGGAAACTCCTCATATTTTTTGGCTAGCTGCCAAGCGGGCGCCAGCCCCAGCTCAGGTACCAAGTGAGGGATTTTATTTAGGTATGAGTATTTATCGGGGGACCAAAAGACCAATTTGCATTAGTCAAGAAGATCGCATGCGCCACATTTATATCATTGGCAAGACTGGCGTGGGTAAGTCCGAGCTTTTAACAGACATGATTCTTCAGGATATCCGGGCCGGGCGGGGCGTTTGTTTTATTGATCCTCATGATACAGTGGAAAAAATTTTAGAATTAATTCCGCCTCAGCGAGCAGAAGACGTAATTTATTTTGATCCTTCAGATACAGAAAGACCAATGGGCTTGAATCTCTTGGAGGTGCAAACTGAGGATCAAAAACACTTTGTGACCTCTGCCATTATTAATCTTATGTATAAACTTTATGATCCGCATAAAATCGGAATCGTTGGTGCGCGTTTTGAGCATGCCGTTCGTAATGCGATGTTGACGGTAATGAGTCTTCCGGGGTCAACTTTTGTAGAGGTCGTGAGGTGTTTAACCGATAGCCGCTACGTTCAAGAACTTCTTCCTTATGTTAAGGATCCGGTGGTACGACGTTATTGGACCGACCAAATTGCCCAGACTTCTGATTTTCACAAATCCGAAGTTTTGGACTATATTGTTTCCAAATTTGGTCGCTTTGTCACCAATAAGATGATGCGCAATATCTTTGGTCAGTCGCAGTCGGCTTTTGATTTTCGCAAAGTTATGGACGAAGGTAAAATTTTACTCATTAATTTAGCCAAAGGGCGGATTGGTGAGGAAAACTCTTCGTTTTTTGGTTTGCTTTTAGTGCCTAAAATTTTAATTGCGGCAATGAGTCGTCAAGATATTCCCGAAGAACAAAGACGTGATTTTTTTCTCTATGTTGATGAATTTCAAAATTTTGCGACTCCAGATTTTGCCCAAATTTTATCAGAAGCAAGAAAATACCGCCTAGCTTTGTGTGTGGCCAATCAGTTTATTGGTCAAATTGAAGAAGAGGTAAAAAATGCCATTTTTGGTAACGTGGGTACTCTGATATGTTTCCGGGTAGGGGTAACTGACGCCAATTATTTACAGCATGAATTTCAACCGACTTTTAACGAAACTGATTTAATCAATGTTGAACGTTATAATGTTTTTATCAAAACCACGGTTAACAATGAGCCGGTACCGCCGTTTTCGATGGACTTAACTAAAGATATAACTAAATTTAAGAATTTACGGAACCCTAAAGTCGCCGCCATGATTAAGCAGCTTTCCCGCCTCAAATATGGTAAGGATCGGGAAATTGTTGAAGCGGAAATCAGCGAAAGGGCAAAATTATAGGTATAATTTTAAATCTAATGATTCGAATCATTAGATTTTTAGAAAATTTTCTTGTTGTATTTATTTTTGAAGTGTGTTTAAATATTTTTTGTTTTAAATTTTGAGATATTATTTTTAAATATTTTTGTTTAAGGAGGTTTAAAGATGAAAACATTAGTGGTTGATCAACAGAAATGTATTGGTTGTGGTACGTGTGTGGCTTTGGCCCCCAAGTCGTTTAAACTCAGTGAAGCTGGTAAAAGCCAACCAATTAATCCACCGGGTGACGATGAAGCTGCAATTAAAAATGCCATTGATTCTTGTCCGGTGACTGCCATTAGTTGGGAAGAAAAAAATGAATAAATCTCTAAGTTTTGTTTTAATTGGCTTGTTGCTGGTTATTTCTTTTTTAGCAGGTACCCGCTGGAAAAAGACTGATTTTAATGAAAAAAATTTACCCCAGAACTCGCCGAGAACAACTGATGAACGCCAAACTCAGGTTTTTAATGAACCAACAGTTTTGGGGGCAGCGGCCATGAGTGAATTAGTCAAAGATGGTGTAGTTTTAGGCTCCCAAACGGCCAAGGTGACAGTGGTAGAAATTTCCGATCCTTCTTGTCCTTACTGCGCCATTGCTGCCGGTTTTAACATTCCCCCAGATTTTAAGGTTAGAGATCCAAACTGGGAGGCGCCAGGACCAAAACTGGTTGAGCTTGCCAAAGAGGGAAAAATTCAGTTGGTCTTTCGTTATTTTCCCGGCCATGGCAGCGGTGAACAAGCAATGCAAGCTCTTTGGTGTGCCGAAGAACAAAAACCAGGAGTTTTTTGGGATTATTTAGATTTGGTTTTTAAAAATCAAAAAGACATTGCCAATTTAGAAAAAATTTTAGATTTGGGTGAAAGTTTAAATCTCACGAAAGAAAAAATCCGTGATTGTGTTCAGTCAGAAAAATATAAAGCAAGGCTGGAGAGCGATAGCCGACTGATAAGTAAAATCGTTCAGGAAAACAAATATGAAACCTTTGGTACGCCAGCCTTTTTTATTAACGGCTCTCCTGTTATTGGTGCCCAAGGTTACGAGAATTTTGAAAAAATTATCAATTCAGAATTAAATCAAAACTAGTTTTTCTTCAATTTTTTCAAAATTTTAAAATGAGCGTTGACGAAAAATCACGGAGATTAGAAATAAAACAACGTTAAAGACTATCACCAGCGGCCCGGTAGGCATAAAAACTAAGGGAGCAAGAAGAATTCCCAAAGTTGCCGAAATCGTTCCAAAAAAAACCGCTAAAATTTTATAAGTTTTTAAATCTTGGCTGAAATTTTTAGCCGCAGCCGAAGGAATAGCAATAAGGCCGGCGGTAATTAGACCACCTACCAAATAGACACCCAAAGCAATAACCATAGCGACACTTAACAAGTAAAGGAAGTTATTTAATTTAATATTAACGCCTTCAATTGCGGCTAAGTCTTCAAAAACGTTGATGAGCATCATTTTTTGATAAAACCTCTTTATAAGGAAAAAAACGAGCAGACTTAAAACCACGATGATTATAGTTTCGTTAAAGCTTATTTTTTCAATGATGCCCATCATTGCCTCTTCGGCTTTATCGATTGGTAAAAAAAGAAGAGTGGTGCCGACGCCAGCCGCAAAAATAATCGCCGCTAGATTTTCCAGGGGTAATTTTGTTTTTTCTTCCAAGAACCAAATAAAGATAACCCCTAAAACAACAAAAGGAAAGACGCCCAAAGTAAGATTAAAGCCAAAAATTAAAGCTAGGGCTACTCCAGGAAAGGCCAAATGAGCCAAAGGATCGGCCACTGCCGACATTTTTTTAGATAGCATCAAGGTACCAAGATAGCCAGCCACCCCACTGATAAAGCCGCCGCTGATTAAACTAAAAATCAGTTGAGAGGAGAACATTTTAGTTTAACGATGTTCATAAAATTTAATCTCGGTGTCAAAAATTTGTGTCAATATTTTCGGACTTAAAATTGACTTTGGTGGTCCAAAACAAGGGTGGCCTTTACGCTGTAAGCATAAAACATTAGTTGAGTTTTTGTAGACGATATTTAAATCATGGGTAACCAAAAAAATAGTGAGATTTTCTTTTCGCCAAATAGTCTGAATTAAAGAATAAATAGTTTCTCCGCCGCCAATATCGATGCCAGTTGTGGGTTCATCAAAAAAAAGCACTTGAGGGTGAGAAACTAAAGTCCAGGCTACCAACATTCTTTGGAACTGACCGCTAGATAAACTGTTAGCAGCTTTTAAAAAAATTTCTTTTTTTAAACCAACTAAAGTTAAAAATTTGTTTATTTCTTCAGTGGAAGGGGGTTGATTTTTTAAGAAAAAAAAGTCTTTTACCGTCAAGGGAAAGTCTTTTAAGCTTAACTGATTTAGTCCTTGAGGTAAATAAGCGATTTTAAGTTTTTGATGCCAGTGGATTTCTCCTTCATAAGGTAAAAATCCCAAGAGGGTTTTTAAAAGTACGGTTTTACCGGCACCGTTGGCACCCAAAATAGTTAAAATTTCTCCTTGATTAACCTGAAAAGACAAATTTTTGAGAATTTTTTGCCCAGCTAACTTGACATTTAAATTTTTAACTGTTAAAAGTATTGCCATTTAAATTCATTTAAATTTTAAAATTCTTATTTAATTCTGCCGCGTAATTTTTCAGCTGATAAAATTTTACCGATGGCAAGACTATAGGCGGCTTGCCGCAAGTTTGAAACTTTTGGTTTTTGTTGGTATCTTACATAAACGCGTTGCCAATTGCGCTCCATTTTCTTTTGCAAGAGTCTCCGCAAATAAGCTTCGTCCAAAATTTGACCAGTTCGATTTTGGGCCCACTCGAAGTAACTAACAATTACGCCGCCAGAATTAGCCAAAATATCAGGAATAATAATTTTTTTCTTTTCAGCCAAGATGGCTTCGGCAGCATAACTTATTGGGCCATTGGCGATTTCCACCAGATAACTTGCTTGAATTTTTTCGACATTATCTTTGGTAATCTGATTTTCCAAGGCCGCTAAAATTAAAATGTCCACCCTTAATTCCAAAAGCTCCGCATTGCTGATTTTCTCTCCTTGCTTGAAGTTATTAACGCTTTGACCACTTTTTTTAAAATCAGTCAAGGCTTTAATGTTTAAACCCTTTTTTCTGTAAATACCCCCTTTACTGTCAGAGACAGCCACAATCTTCAACCCATCTTTCGCTAATTTTTTAGCCATGAAAGAACCAGCATTGCCAAAACCCTGGATAGCCACGGTGAGATTTTTTTTAGGTTTTAAAAATTTGGCAATCATTGCCTTGGTGACGAGATAACCACCTTGAGCTGTGGCATCCTCCCTTAAACTAATACCTCCAAGTTCAAGCGGTTTACCGGTAATCATTCCTGGTTCATGGTGACCAACTTTCTTTTCAAATTCATCGAGCATCCAAGCCATAATTTGCGCATCAGTGTAAACATCGGGTGCGGGAATATCTTTATCTTGCCCAAGATACTTATAAAAGGCATCAATATAGCCGCGACTAACTTCTTCCAGCTCTGTTTTGTCAGCCTTTTTGGGATCAAATTTAACTCCCCCTTTAGCTCCACCATAAGGAATTTCAGCTAAAGCATTTTTTAAAGCCATCCAAAAGGCCAAAGATTTTACTTCATCCTCACTTACTTGGGGATGGAAGCGGATGCCACCTTTTCCTGGCCCAAGCGCTTGGTTATAAATAATTCTCCACGCAGGATATTTTTTACCCCTTATCTTTAATTCCTGATAATGACTTTGACTTGGCGTTAAGAGTGGCGCCATTTGTTTATCTTTAAAATTTTCTATTTTTTGAATATCCCGTAGACGCAATAAATTATCAGTAAAAATACTCATACTTCCTCCTTTTAATAAGCTAGCATTTATTGATTAATTTTTTAAACTCCTTAACGAAGGCAAGATTCTTTAATTTATAACAAACTGTTTTTCCTTGACGTCTAGGTTTAAGCCAACCTGTTTTTGTCAGTACTTGCAGGTGATAAGAAACCAAGGCGAGATCAAGTTTTAATTTTTTGGCGATCTTGGAAACACAAAAATTTTGCCCTGTAAACATAAGTTTTAAGATTCGGATACGATTTGGTTCGCCTAAGACTTTTAATTTTTTGCTGTCTTTCATAGAAAATCATTCAAATATACATTTGAAGGTTAGCTTGAGCCACCCTTTTTGTCAAGAAGGAATTTTAACCTTCTTAAGTTTTTTAGCTAATTAAGGACCTACAAAAACAGCTTATTTTTTCGAAAGTGATATACTTTGAGAGAGAGAAAAATTCTTAAGAAGGTAAAAATGACAGAGGCTGCTTGACAATGTCCTTTTTAAAATTTGATAATTAAACTAATGAGACTATTCAGATTTTTTTTCTGCCTTTTTCTTTTTTGCTATCTTTATAAAAACTCGGTTTTTGCCCAAACGGTTTATTTTTCTGCCGAAACTTTTTCTCCGACCGAAATTGCCACCCCGGCTTCTTTGGCAACAGAGGCAACTTTGTCGGCTAAAGAAGCGACGGCAACCACGAGTTTGAGCGAGAAATCAATAGAGAAAAAAAGTGATATTACCGAGCCTACGGCCGAAGTTAAAGGTAAACTTGAGCGTTATTTAATGGAACAGAAACTTGAGCCTTTAAGCTGGCATAATTTTCTTCAGTATTTTATTCGGCAAATAATTAAAGATGGCGTGCCGGCAAATACGATTGTTTTAGTTTTACTCTTACCCGTAGTTGCCGCTTTGATTGCTTCTGCTCGTCATCTTATTGGTTTACGTGGTTTTGGTATTTTTACCCCGGCAATGGTGGCGATTGCTTTCTTGGCTACCGGCATTGTTGCGGGCTTACTTTTGTTTGCTACCATTCTTTTTATGGGAAGTCTTGCCCGGGTGATTTTAAAGAGGCTGCGTTTACAATATTTACCAAGAATGGCTTTGCTTTTGTGGTTTATTTCCCTTGGAGTTTTGGGAATTTTGGCAGCCTCCCCCTTTATTGCCCAACCAAATTTAACTACGGTGACCATTTTTCCGATTTTATTAATGATTTTACTGGCAGAGAATTTTATTGAGCTACAGGCAGGGGGAAACATGCGTGAAGCCATTAAAATCACCACCGAAACTTTACTCATTGCCCTTATTTGTTATTTGGTGATGAGTTTGGAGGAATTACAAAAATTTGTGCTTTTGAAACCCGAATTGACGGTTTTCGGGGTGGCGGTTTATAACCTGTTTATTGGTAAGTATGTGGGTTTAAGATTGATGGAATACTGGCGCTTCCGCCAGATTATCAAAAATGGCTAGCGCCTCCTCAATTTTGGGTTTAAATGCCCGTAACCACCTTTTCCAAGCAAGATACAACCTGAAAACAGGCAAAGCCATTGCCGATTCTAAACTGGCAACCAAAGAATTTTTAAAAAAACATAAAATTTTAACCCCCGAGCTTTATGGTGTTTTTAAACAGCCTGCAGATGTTTCAAAGTTTGCTTGGGGAAAATTAACAGATAATTTTGTGATTAAACCTACGGGTGGCTTTGCAGGCAGTGGGATTTTGATTGTCAAAGAAAGAATTTCCACTGAAGAATTTAGGCTCATTAATCAAGAAAGGGTGAAACTTGATGATTTAAAACTTCATATTTTGGATATTTTGGAAGGCCAATATCATCTTCGCAATTTACCCGGAGTGGCTATTATCGAGGAAAGAATTCCCATTCACCCGTTTTTTCGGCGTTATGTCTATCAAGGAACACCAGATATAAGAGTGGTGGTTTTTAATTTAATTCCGGCGATGGCCATGATGAGGTTTCCGACGGCAGAATCTAAAGGCAAGGCCAATTTGCATCAGGGAGCCATTGGCGCCGGTATAAACTTGGTTAACGGTCAAACTACTTATGGTGTTTGGTGGGATGAACCAATCCGCTTGATACCCGGTAAAAATTTACAAATTTCAGGTTTGAAAATTCCCTTTTGGGATCAAATTTTACTGAACGCGGTTAAAATCCAGATGAAACTTAAAAGTTTAGGCTTTTTGGCGGTTGATTTTTTAGTTGATGAAGTAAGAGGACCAATGGTGGTGGAATTAACCGCCCGGCCAGGCCTAATGATTCAAATTGCCAATATGGCCGGTTTAAAGCGTCGTTTGGAGCGCGTTGAAGGTTTGGAAGTAGATTCTCCAGAAAAAGGCGTCCGGATTGCCAAAGACTTATTTGGTCAACGGATAAAAGGTAAAAAAAGAGAAGAGTTGAAAATTTTTGAAACCATAGAAATTTTAGATAGCCGAAAAAGAAAAATCAAAGTGGAGGCAAAAATTGATACCGGTGCTTACAGAACTTCAATTGATCGTGATTTAGCTAAAAATTTAGGTTTGCTTCAGAAGAAAAATATTTTATGGAAAGACTATTATCGGTCTTCTTTGGGTCGGGAAGAACGGCCGATTATCGGTTTAACGGTTTGGTTAGGTGGCAAAAAACTCATCACCACCGCTTCGGTAGCCAGAAGGGAAAATATGCGCCGAAAAATTATTATTGGCAGAAGAGATTTAGGTGGGTATATAATTAGGCCTTAAGTTTCCGCCAATAAATTTCTCACGAAAAAGATTCTCCAAAACTCTAAAATTCCTATATTCAAAAGCTGCTGGTAAGAACCCGCACTGAAAAAAACTGATTTTTAAAAATCGAGTTTGTGCCAACATTGAATCTTTTAAAAAATTTAATGAATTATTGCCGCCGGTTTTTAGCAACCAGAAGATGATAATATCTTGATTGAGGATATATCAAGGGAAAAATTATTAATTTTAGTCGTCAGTGACAAGCTTTCGGCCGTGACGGAATTAATGTCCACCATGGTGTCGGTGATGGTAGAAGCAATATCGCCAGCTTATCCCAAAATTTAATCAAAATCCATTGGTGGAAAAAAAGAAGTAAAAAGGGAGAAAGGATTATGCTTGGACAAAATGCCAACATTAATACTGGTGGCATCGGGAAAGATACGACCGATGAAGTCAGTCAGGAATTAAAAGAGGTGGCGATTAAAGCCACAAAAATGATATTATCCAGTTTTAGGCAAGCCAAGAAGAGTCGTTGATGAAGTATAATCCCCATAAACCATAATTATTTTTGTAGTTAATTTAAATCAGCTTCGTTTATCCCCAGCTCTTGCAAAATCCAGATATGTCTGGGGTTAGCCGGATCACACTTACCCACATTAAACCTTAGCATTTCTTCAGGTTTTTTCCGACGACATCCCAAACACCGATATTGCCCTCACTATAAAATGATATCTTTAGTAAAACAAATACCAGCAGTGGCACAATCAGTTTCTCTAAAGGTTCGGATACAATGATTCCAGGCTTTGGTTTGAGTTTCTTGCTTGGCCTCTGCCGGACTTTTGCCGCTACGCATGGCTTCAAAAGTAAAATATTTTTCCATAATCCCGAAAACTTCTCTAAAATTTCTCGGTTTACCATCTAGGCCGGCGGCTAAATTAATAGCCAAATGACCTTCCAAATCGGTAAAGTCGCTCACTTTTCCTTCAATTACTTGCTTGCGGAGGGTGGCCACGCCTTCTCCCCCTTGTTCATATCTGTCCAAACCTAAACCTAAAAGCATAAGCCTGCTTCTTTCACCCTTGATTCTTCTTACCACATGAGTTCCGATTTCATGGACAATTAAAGCCTTCAACTTTCTGATCATTAAAGTTCTAGATTCAGGAAATTTTACCGTTTTTTGCTCTTGGTTAACGCTGATGCCGGTTTTACTGGAAGTATCAATCGCCACCTGCCAGCCTTCAGCTTTCAAGGTGGTTAAAGCTTGCTCAAAAGCCAGTTTGATCCCTTGGGCGTCAAAATTTTCTATTCCTTCAGAAATGGTGATTAAAGAACCGAATTCTTTTAAGGTTGCGGTTTGTGCCGCCTGGATACTTTCTTCGCTGGGTAAAGAAGAAATTTTTACCGGCGGCAGATTTCAGGAAGAGATTCATTAAGCGCTTGCGCTGCTTGACGAAGATCAGCATTGTCTGAAACTAAATATGGCTGGAGAGTGGCACGTAAAGATGTGTAGGCAAAAATTTCTGGGTTGGGCTTGCCGTAAACAAACTCGCCATATCTTTTAAACCGCCGCATCTCATGGTTAGCGACCGCTTTCAGCAGGCGCACTTCGGCAATTTTTTCATTCAGCCGCCAGCGATAAGCCTGCATTACTGTAGGATTGAATTCAGTTGCTAGAACGTCCTTTTTTAAAACCAATAAAGCTTGTTCCTTTTTATCTAAATCTTCAGGATTTAAGTTAGGGTAGTCAAGAGTGGGATTTTCAATTTCTTCGGCTAAAAATTGTCTTTTTTGTTCTTCCCTATCAGCTTTTTCTTCATCCAAATATTCGTAGGCTTGAAATGAACCGGCTTGTTCAAAACGCCGCTGCCATTGAGTATCCAAGGACGGCTTGGTGGTTCAATTGCTTCAAACATAAGTTTTAATTAGTAATTATATCAAGTTAATAATTTTTGAACAAATCAAGATTGATGCCTTTATAGGTTTTCAGATCAGATTGCAGTAATCGCCTTTCTTTGATTTTGATGAAACTTAAAGATAGCATTTCTGTTAAAGTGTTAAAGAACTTATTTTTTCCATAACACTTTGTATTATATAATGAATTTGCGCTAAGATAGAGTTAAAGGAGGTGAGAAAAATGGCAGATAAAAAAACTTTATCTCACTGTTTATGGTGTCACCACCCGATTCTTAAAAAATCAATTGAGTTTTATTGTTTACTTTGGACGGTGATTGGCTTAATTTTTCTTTTGATGATGATTTGGGGAATGTTTCAGTATAAGACTTTAGGCAAAAGCATGTGGGGTTGGTCAAGAGCTCCGGCAATGATGCAACAAAAAACTAATTCTTTTCAACCAAACTATTAGCCATTTTAAATTTTTTTGAAGAGAAAGTGAGGTCAGGGCGGGAATTGCACCCGCCTTCCCGGTTTTGCAGACCGGTGCATCACTTCTCTGCCACCTGACCGTTGACTTTTAAGGACCTTCTTTGTTATTATAACATTATTATGTAGTTGAAAATTGAGAACAAAAGTCGTCTTTTTAAATCCGGCTTTTGCCGGTTTTTTGACCGACAAAGTACTTTGACAAGCAAAATAAAAAGAGGTAAGGATATTAATTTGAATAAGTGATAGGAATTCTTTTGAGAGTTTGATCTTGGCTCAGGATGAACGCTGGCGGCATGCCTTAAGCATGCAAGTCGAGCGGTCCGGCGTCAGTCGGATAGCGGCAGACGGGTGAGTAACGCGTAGGAACGTACCTCCAAGAGGAGAATAGCTTGCCGAAAGGTGAGGTAATACTCCGTAATGTTCTGGTTTACCGGAACCAAAGGGCGTAACTTCCCGCTTGGAGATCGGCCTGCGTCCTATCAGCTTGTTGGTGGGGTAATGGCCTACCAAGGCGATGACGGGTAGGGGGTGTGAGAGCACGGCCCCCCACAAGGGCACTGAGACACGGGCCCTACATCTACGGATGGCAGCAACTGGGAATCTTGCGCAATGGGCGAAAGCCTGACGCAGCGACGCCGCGTGAAGGATGAAGGCCTTCGGGTTGTAAACTTCTTTTTATAGGGATAAAGACTGATCGTACCTATAGAATAAGCACCTGCAAACTACGTGCCAGCAGCCGCGGTAATACGTAGGGCTCAAGCGTTATCCGGATTTACTGGGCGTAAAGCGTTTCGTAGGCGGCTGGGTAAGTAGCTGGTGAAATCCTTCGGCTCAACCGAAGAAGTGCTGGTTAAA
>CAYNMC010000015.1:0-37240 GCA_964398365.1 uncultured Pseudomonadales bacterium
CCTAAATTATTTAATGACAAGCTGGCAGAATATCTGCTATTCTATAATCTGGAAAGACCGCATCATTCCTTGGGACAAAAGTCACCTATGGAATATTTAGTTTCCAACGGCTATTTGTCTCAAATGTCCGCAACGCATACAAAAACTTGACTTTATAATTTCTTTAATAAATAATATGGATTAAGCATAAATTAAGGAGAAAACAAAAACCTGTGAAAATGAAAAATTTCTTCTCTTGGTGGCCGATTTTAATTATCTGGTTAACCACTGCCACCATAACCTTGGCAAGTGTTTGTCTCTTTTTCAATTACCACCAAAGTCTACTTAAAAACCAGAAACTCTCCCAAAAAAAACAGCTAGCCTTGCAAAATTATCATTACCACCGCTATATCTCTCAACCAAAAGTTTTAAGCGAAACCGCCTTACAGCCAACAACTGAAGATGCAGTGCCGACGATGGTTAAAAACTATTTAAAAAAATACCAGTCGCCGATGCTTGAGGCTGCCGACGAGCTGGTAACCATTGCCAGAAAATATGAACTTGATCCTTTCCTGCTGCTGGCGATTGCCCAATGCGAATCAAATTTAGGTAAAAAAATGCCACCTCAATGTTATAATCCCTTTGGTTGGGGAATTCATTCAGCCGGAACTTTATGTTTTAGCAGCTGGACTGAAGGTTTTGAAAAAGTTGCCCAAGGATTGCGGCAGAATTATTTAAATAAAGGCCTTGAAAAACCAGAGGAAATGATGCTTAAATATAATCTCAATTCGGTAAACAACGCCAACGGTAAGTGGGCAAAGTGCGTGAAAAAATTTTTGGAGGAAATTACTCTCCAGTAGGTTCATATAATAAATAGAAAAAAGAGACGGTAAGAAAGTTGAAGTATTAAAAATACACTGTAAGCCTTAAAAAAAATCCATCAGTAAGCCCGGTGAGGTTTACCAATGGATCTAACATATATTATATATTAAATACATAATTTGTCAAGAATGATTATTTTTGAAAAAGTTAGCAAAAATTTCAACGGCTTGAAGGCTCTGGACGAATTATCCTTCCAAATTAATCAGGGGGAAATTGTCGGTTTGCTGGGTCCCAATGGCGCCGGCAAAACCACGACGATGAGGATTATGCTGGGACTTTTACAGCCCACTCAAGGTAAAGTAACCATCGACGGTATCAACGTTTTACAAGAACCTCTTAAGGTTAGAAAAAAAGTCGGTTATTTGCCGGAAAACAACCCTTTATACGAAGATTTTAAAGTAGGGGAGTATTTACAGTTTATCAGCGAAGTCAAAGGTTTAAAAACAAAAACTAGTTTTAAAGAAACCGTTCAAACTTGTGGTCTCACCAGTGTTTTAAGTAAAAAAATCGAGCATCTTTCAAAAGGTTATCAGCAAAGAGTTGGTTTGGCAGCTGCTCTCTTGGGTGAACCAGAAATCCTCATCCTTGATGAACCCACAGTTGGTTTGGATCCCAACCAAATTATTGAAATCCGCAATCTCATTAAAAATTTAAGTCAACAAAAAACGGTCATTCTTTCCAGTCATATTTTGCCGGAAGTCCAAGCAGTTTGCCAAAAGCTTATTATTATTCATAAAGGCAAAGTGGTCGCCGCCGGCGACTTGAAAAAATTAACTCAGGGAAAAAGTCTGGAGAAAATTTTCCAGAAATTAACCTTGGAATAGTCAGTGGCAAATGAAAGTAATAAAGGCAGTCATTCTCAAAGAATTAACTCATCTTTTTAACACGCCTACTGCTTATGTTTTTGCTGCGGTTTTTTTGGCTTTAAATAATTTTTTCTATTTCAATACCCTTTTTCTTCTTGATCAGGCAACCCTGCGGCCCTTTTTCCTCAATTTTCCCCTTAGTTTGATTTTTTTTGTCTCGCTTTTAACCATGGGCAGTTTTGCTGCTGAAAGGAAAAAAGGCACTTTAGAGGTGCTTTTAAGCTTACCTTTAACTAAAGCGACGATTGTTTTGGCTAAATTCAGCGCCATTTTTACCTTTTTTCTTTTTGTCATCGCTTTAACTCTTAGCAATGTTTTTATCCTTTTAAATTTGGCCCAGCCAGATCTTGGCCCGATGGCGAGTGCCTATCTGGGAACCGCTTTTCTGGTTGCCTTATATACCGCAGTGGGTATTTTGATTTCCGTTACAGCCAAAGACCAAATCTCTAGTTTTTTATTGACAGCGGGAATTTTATTTTTCTTTTATCTTTTAGGCGAAAGCTTTGTTTTGGACCGCACGCCCAGTTGGCTACAGGGAATTTTTACTTTCGTCTCACCAACACCCCATTTTCTCAATCTGGTTAAGGGCCTTATCTCACCACGCGACCTTATTTATTTTTTATCATTGACCATTTTTTTTCTTTATCTTTCAATAAAAAATTTAAGTTTTCAGCAAGATGAATTTCTTAAGATCTCATAAATTACTTTTGTTTACCGTTTTGCTTTTGCTTTTAAACTTGCTTTCGTTGATTGCCTTGCCATACAAACTTGATTTAACCAGTAATCAAGCATTTACTTTGTCGCCAGCCACAAAAAAGGTCATCGGCAATCTTGATGATATTGTCACCATTAAAGTCTTTTCTTCCCGTTCTTTACCTTCCCGTTTTCTTCTTCTTCGCCAACAACTCAAAGATTTTTTGGAAGAATACCGACTTTTGGCCAAAGGTAAAATCAGGGTGGAGTGGTTAACGACAGAAGGCGAAAATGAAGCGGTGCAACTAGCTCAACGCCTGGGCATTCCCCAGCTCCAATTCTCAAATATCCAACAAGATAAATTTCAAGTCAGTCAAGGTTATTTTGGCCTGGCGATGTTTTATGAGGATCAAAAGGAAGTTATTCCTATCATTGAAGAAGAAAGCAATCTTGAATATCAGTTCACTTCCTCGCTTTTAAAAATCACCAAAAAGGAAAAGCCGGTGGTGGGTTTGGTAACCGGCCATGGAGAAACAGCTGTCTCCCAAAATGCTTCTTTTAGCGAATCTCTTTTGGAAAAAGCTCTGGGTAAAGAATTTTTATTGGAGACTCTGACGTTAGAACCCAAAAAAGCTAGCTTGGTACCTGACAAATTTTCCGCTCTCCTTGTTATTGGGCCAAAAGAGGAATACGAGGAAGAAAGCCGTTTTGTGCTTGACCAGTTTTTGATGCAGGGTAAACCTATTCTTTTCTTTCTTGATGGTGTCAGCGTCGATAATCAACTCCAAACAAGCACTGCTAAACACCAGCTCAATGCTTTATTAAAAAATTATGGTTTAAGTTTAAAAGAGAACTTAATTTTGGATCCCTCGGCCGCCATCGCCAATTTTAACACTGGTTTAACCACCTTCTTTACTCCTTACCCTTACTGGATTAAAATCCAACCCGAAGGTTTTAGTCAGCATCCGGCTACTTTTGGTTTACAGGGAATGGTTTTGCCCTGGGTTTCCTCAATTGACCTCCCTCAGGACGATAAGCGTTTTCAACCTTTAATTAACTCTTCGCCTAAAGCCTGGTCGGTGGAAAAAAACTTTAATCTTAACCCGACCCAAAAATGGCAAGTCAGCGAGGAAAAGACTTTTGTCTTGGCTGCCCTCGCCACTGGTGAATTTACCAGTGCCTTTAAAGATCAACCGCTGCCCAAAGAATTTAAGCAAGAAAAATTTAAGGAAAAAACCGATCAGATGAAATTGCTTTTGGTGGGTGATAGTGACAGTTTAAATGAAAATCTCGCTGCCAGTTTTCAACCAAATCTCCATTTTCTTTTAAATGTCTTAGAATTTCTTACCGCTTCAGAAAATCTCGCCCAAATTAAAGTTAAACAGGAAGACTTAAGGCCACTCAAAAAGATCTCACCACAAACCATTGAAATCATTAAGTATGGCAGTATTGTCGGCCTGCCGCTGGTAGTCAGTCTTGGTGGTTTAGGTTATCTCTCATGGCGTAGCCGACGAGAGTTTCACCTATGAAGTTAAAAAACTTGCTTTTAATTTTAATGCTTTTAATTTTAATTGGCGGCTCTTTCTGGCTAGGGAAAAATCTGAAAAACGAGCAATTCTGGCTTTTTAGGAAAATCCACCGGCCGCCGCCGTTACTTTTTCCTAATTTCTCTCAGGAAACAATTGACCGACTGGAAATCAGTCAGCAAGATAAAAAAAGGGTTTTTGTCAAAATTAACGGAGAGTGGCGGGAAGAAAACGCCACCGTCTCGGCTAATCAGGAAAATTTTAAAGAAATTTTTGAAACTGTCAAAAGCTTAAATCGGGCAGAATTGGTTTCTCAGAACCCTCAAAAAAGAGAAATTTTTGGGGTTGACGAGTCAGCTTTAAAGGTCTTCATGAAAGCTAAGGAAACACCCGTCGTCCATTTTTATATCGGCAAGCGCGGTCAGGATTTTTTGTCTAACTTTTATCGCAAAGAATCAGAAGACAACGTTTATTTGAGCCAAAAACTCCTTGATCAAGTTTTTCTCACGCTTTTAAACCCCCAAGAATAAAAAAAGAATTGTATAATTATTTAAGCGTGTCCAAGTTGCGGTTAATTTTAGCTCTCATCATTGGCAAAATCTCAAGCTCTATGATGAATCTGTTGGGTTTTGGGGCGACAGCCTTACCCGGGTGGTTAGCGCTGAAAATTGAACCGCGTTTAATCATAAAATTAACAGCGTCACTTAAAAAAAATATTTTAGTCACCGGTACCAACGGTAAAACCACCACCACCAGATTAATTGCCTCAATTTTTAAAGAAGCCGGCCAACCTTTTATCCATAACCGCAGCGGCTCAAATCTCCTCCGAGGCCTTGCTTCAGTTCTCATAAAGGAGGCAAATTTGAAAGGTAAAATTTTAGCCAGAACTTGGGGGCTTTGGGAGGTAGACGAAGCGGTTTTCCCCCTCGCCTGTGAACAAATTAAACCTCAAGTTGTCCTGATTGCCAATCTTTTTCGCGATCAGCTGGATCGTTATGGCGAAATCGATAAAGTTGCTCAAAGCTGGCATCAGGCTCTTTTAAAGTTGCCAGCCACGTCGGCGGTGGTTTTAAATGCCGACGACGCCACGGTTGCCTCGTTGGGTAAAAACCTCAAAAGTAAAGTTTTTTACTATGGTTTGGCCGAAGAAAATTGGGGAAGGGCAGAGCCCGATCATGCTTCCGATGCCACTCTTTGTCCTTACTGTCTGCAAAAGTTGACCTATTCTCTTTGTTTTGGAGGTCATATGGGAAATTATTCCTGTCCGCGCTGCGGCCAAATTCAACCAAAAAAACATTTCATTCTTAAAAAAACAGCATTGAAAGAAGTCAGTGAAAAATTACCTGGAGTTTATAACTTATATAATCTTGCAGCGGCTAACGCCCTCACCACCGCTTTAAATTTTTCCGAAAAACAAATTATCGCCGGTTTGAAAAATTTTAAGCCTGCTTTTGGCCGGATGGAAAAAGTTTCCTTAGATCATAAAACTCTCCATTTATTTTTGGTCAAAAATCCTACCGGCTTTAACGAGGTTATCAAAACCCTCACCTCTCATTCTCTTCCAAAAGGAGTACGTCGCCACCTAACCTGTTTAATTGCTATCAATGACCTGATTGCCGACGGCACTGATGTCTCTTGGCTTTGGGATGTCAATTTTGAAAGCCTAATCCCTTATCTTAAAACCGTGATTGTGAGCGGCCGGCGCGCTTACGATATGGCCTTGCGTTTAAAATACGCGCAACACCCCTTCGGTTTTAAATTTTACCTCCAACCGCAAATAAAAAAGGCGCTAAACCAGTTCTTACTCTACAACGAAGCCGACTTATACGTCCTCCCAACCTATACGGCAATGTTGCATATCAGAAAAATTTTAAACCAGCAGGGTTTCGTCCACTCAAGCTGGCAGGATTAAACATGGAGTTAATTATTGGTCATTTATATCCTGATTTGCTGAATATCTACTCAGATATGGGTAATATCATTTGTTTATCGCAACGCTGTCACTGGCGGGGAATTAAGGTAACCATCAAAGCAATTAGTTTAAAACAAAAGCTGGAATGGCAAAAATATGATTTGCTTTTTGGCGGCGGCGGTCAGGATAGACAACAATTAATCGTTTCTCAGGATCTACAAACCAAAGCTTTGGCTTTAAGAGAGGCTGCCCAAAGCAACCTGCCAATGTTGACCACCTGTGGCAGTTACCAGCTTTTTGGTCATTATTTTAAAACCGCCAAGGGTATCAAAATTCCGGGAATTTCAATTTTTGATGCTTATACCATTGCTTCACAACAGCGCCAAATCGGTAATATTGTCATTAAATTAAACAATCCCCAAAAATTTCAATCATTTTCAAATAATAGTCTTAAGCAAACCACTTTGGTGGGTTTTGAAAATCATTCAGGAAAAACTTATTTAAGCAAAACAAGTCGTAAAACGCAAACTCTTGGTCAAGTTATTAAAGGTTTTGGTAATAATGGTGAAGACGGCACCGAAGGCGCAATTTATAAAAATGTGGTGGGTACCTATTTGCACGGCCCGGTCTTACCCAAAAATCCCCATCTAGCCGACTGGTTAATTAAAACGGCTCTGGAGAGAAAATATCAACGCTCAATCAAACTTCAAGCCCTTGATGATCAGCTTGAATGGCAAGCCCATCAAGCAGCTATAAAACTCGCCAAAAAGGGAAAAATCTGGTAAAATCCTTTTTGTCTCAAAAATAGACGCAAGCCAGAGTGCTGAAATTGGCAGACAGGCACGGTTTAGGACCGTGTGCCGCAAGGCGTGAGGGTTCAAATCCCTCCTCTGGCACTAAAATTTAGGGATTTAGCTTATGAAAAAATTCACCCAAAAAGCCTGGTGGTTTTTTTTGTTACCCTTACTCATTTTAGGGTTTGTTTTTCGTGAGCAATTAATTGGCGCCGTCAAACCCCCTCCCAAATATAAAACGACTAAAGTTACCAAAACAACGCTCACCCAAACCGTAGCCGCCTCAGGTAAAGTGAAAGCAGAAGAGGAGGCAGTCTTAAAATTCCAAACCGCCGGCTACCTAAAATGGCTGGGCGTGAAGAAAGGTGATCGTGTTAAAAGAGGACAAATCATTGCCTCACTGGATAAAGAAACCCTGGAAAAGGAGTTAAAACAAGAAATTTTGGATTATCTTAATGAACGCTGGAATTTTGAAAAAGATCGTCGCACTTATCATATTACCAGTGATGATTTAGATAAATATAGCCTCAGCTATGATATTCGCAATCTCTTGGAAAAAGCTCAGTTTGATCTTGACCGGACGGTGCTGGATGTGGAAATTAAAAATTTGGCTCTCAAATATGCCAATTTATGGTCACCCATCGACGGTTTGGTGACGGCACTGGATACCGAAACGGCCGGGATTAACATCACGCCCACTACAGCTACTTTTACTATCAGTAATCCCGCAAGCATGGTTTTTGTGGCAAAGGTTGATGAAGCAGATATTGGCAAAATTAAAGTAGGTCAGAAAGCCGAAATTTTCCTCGATGCCTATCCGGAAGAAAAAATCTCCAGCAGCGTCAGTCAAATTGACTTTACCTCAACGCTCACCAGTAGCGGGGGGACAGCTTATGAAGTAAAATTTTCTCTGCCTACCAATGAAGAAGAAAAATTTAAAATTGGCATGAATGGCGACGTGGAAATTATCGTTGCCGAAAAACCTGAAGCTTTGGTGGTTCCTTTGGAAGCAGTCAGAGAAAAAAATAATAAAACCTATGTCTGGCTGGTGGTCAACGGCCAACCAAAACAACAAGAAGTAAAAACAGCCTCAGGTAACGAAAGCCAAACGGAAATTTTATCAGGTCTCGCCGAAAACGATGAGGTGGTTATTGCTGATTTTAAAAATTTAGATAAGTTAGCCAAATGAAACCCCTTGTTGAACTGGTTAAAGTCAGTAAAAAATTCAAAATGGATGGCGTCTGTGTGACCGCGCTTAACCATATCAGTTTAACTATAAAAAGGGGGGAATTTGTAGCCATCACCGGAGCATCAGGCAGCGGTAAATCTACTCTGATGCATCTTTTGGGTTGTCTTGATCGACCCACCAGTGGCAAAATCTACCTAAACGGTCAAGAGGTTTCCCAACTTAGCCAAAATCAGTTGGCCAAAATTCGCAATCAAGAAATCGGTTTTATTTTTCAGGCTTTTAATCTCTTACCCCGAACTTCGGCCTTAAAAAATGTGGAAATGCCGCTCATTTATGCCAATGTTCCCAGTAAACGTCGCCAACAAATTGCTAAAGAAAAATTAGCAATGGTGGGTCTTTTGGATCGTCTCTATCATCAACCCAACCAGCTTTCCGGCGGCCAACAACAGCGTGTCGCTATTGCCCGGGCGCTCGTTAATAATCCCAATATGATTCTGGCGGATGAGCCGACAGGTAATCTTGACTCGAAAGCGGGTAGGGAAATCATGAAGCTTTTACACCAACTGCACCAGCATAAACACACAATTATTCTCGTTACTCATGATCTTAATTTGGCAAAAGTGGCGAAAAGACAAATCCAATTGAAGGATGGAGAAATAGTTAAAGACACTCATGCAAAATGAAAATGTAAAAAATTTGTTATTTTGATTTTTGTATTTTGTATTTATCAGGATGGATATTTTCGAAATTTTTCGTCTCTCAATCACCGCTTTAAAGGCCAATAAAATCCGCTCTGTCCTTACCATGCTGGGCATTATTATTGGGGTAATGTGTGTCATTCTGCTAATTTCTCTCGGCTCCGGCTTACAGGGTTATATCACCAAGCAATTTGAAAGTTTAGGCGCTAACACTATTTACGTGTTGCCGGGTAAAGTAGGCTTGGAAGAAGGCGGTTTTCAACAACCTGGAGCCCCCAATTTTAGCGGTAGCAAATTAACCCTCGGTCATAGCCGCGACCTGAAAAGATTAGGCGGGGCGATTCTTGAAAGTGGCGCCGGGATTGAAATCCCCGTCACCCTGAAGTTTGGCAACGTCGCTAAATACGCTAAAGCCCAAGGGGTCACTGATAATTTTTTCTCAATTTATAATATTAAAGTAGAGGAGGGAAGAGTTTTTACCAAGGCTGATGTGGATTTAAAGCGAAAAGTGGCCCTGATCGGGCAAACGGTTAAAGAAAAACTTTTTGCCAATAGTGATCCTTTGGGGAAAAAAATCCTTGTGGGCGAAGAACGTTACGAAATAATTGGCGTTACCGAAAAAAAGGGGAGCTTAAGCGCCAACAATGATTTTGATAATGCCGCTTATCTCCCCATTACTTGTACTCAAGATCAATTCGGCAGAAAAAATGTGATGTTTATTATCAATCAAGCCAAAGATAAAGAAAGTATTGAGGAAGCCAAAGTGCAAATCAAGCGCTATTTAAGCAAAAAGGGACTCAAAGAAGATGACTTTAGTGTGGTTGATCAAGCAAGCCTCCTTTCCACGATTAACCAAATTTTGGGTGTTTTAACTTTGGCTTTGGGTGGGATTGCTGCTATTTCACTTTTGGTGGGTGGTATTGGTATTATGAATATTATGCTCGTCTCCGTCACCGAAAGAACAAAAGAAATTGGCCTGCGGAAAGCGGTGGGTGCACGCGCTCAAGATATTTTGCTTCAATTCCTCACCGAAGCGGTGGTTTTGTGTCTTTGTGGCGGAGGCGTGGGAATTTTGTTGGGGGTGGGCGGCTCATTTTTGGCTGGCCGCTGGCTGCCGACGGCAGTACCTCTCTGGTCGGTGTTTTTGGCTTTTGGTTTTTCTAGTTTGGTAGGTTTGATTTTTGGGGTGGCTCCGGCTTATAAAGCCGCCCGCTTGGACCCGATTGAAGCCTTAAGATATGAGTAATTAATTTTAAACTCTATGCAAATTTTATTTTTAGGTACTTCAGCTGGCTGGCCGCTGCCGCGACTTAATTGTCGATGTCAAATTTGTAGCTCTAAAAATCCCAAAGATAAACGCTTGAGACCATCAGTGCTGATTAATAAAAAAATTTTAATTGACGCGGGGCCGGATTTTTATCATCAGTTTCAAAAATACGCTGAGTCACTGCGCCAATTTTCTTATCTTTTTATCAGTCATCTTCATCCTGATCACTATTTTGGCCTGTGGGATGTGGCTAAAATTTACCAAAAAAATAAAATCACAATTTTTTTATCAGAAAAGAATCAAAAAGATTTGCTGAAAAGAATCAATGATCTAAGTATTAAATTTTTACTTCAATCAGCTAAAACTTTTAAAAAGGAAGAAGTCATCAAGTTAACAACTACCTGTTCGATCACGCCATTTGCCGTTGATCATTCGCAAAATACCGAAACCTTTGGGTTTTTGGTAAAAGAAGTTTCTACCGGAGCGTCAAGATCATGCCGCTCCCGAAGCGGAAATTTGGTTTATATCCCTGATTTTCGCAGCCTTCCCACAAAATCTTTAAAATACTTAAGGAAAATTAAGTTGGCAATTTTTGATGGTTCAACCTTTGAACCTGCGGGACCTGACCGTTTTGGTCATCTTCCCATAAAAGAAACCATTAAATTGGCGCAAAAATTAAAAATTGATCAAGTTTATTTTACGCATATTGGCCATGGCCTGCACCTGCAACCGCACCGTCTCTTGGAAAAAAAATTAAAAATGGCCGGCGGGAAAAATTTTCATCTTGCCTATGACGGCCTGAATTTAAAGGTTTGAAATTAAGCCTATAAAATAGCCGAAGAAAATCCGATCCCGGAGCGGTATGAAGAAATATGTTATAATCCAAAGAGATTTATAAGGAGAGGGTGCGTTAATGAAAAAAAATCAAAATCATCCTAGAGTAAAGTCTAAACTTACTTGGCTGCCGGCCAAAACTTTTGAACTGGAGTTTATCATCCCTTGGGAAAAGGTTAAAACGAGCTACCAAAAAAATCTTAAAAAGCTAACCGAGAAAACCACGATTAAGGGTTTCCGTAAAGGCAAAGCGCCTCAAGAAGTGGTGGCAAAACAGCTTGACCAAACGCAATTATATACTTTGGTTTTAGAAGAACTCCTGCCTCAAACTTATTTTGCTGCCGTCCAGCAACATCAATTAAAACCCATTTGTGAACCCAAAATCACCCCTCTAAAAACCAACGAGGGTGCTGACTGGCATTTTAAGGCTACGGCTTGTGAAGCACCCCAAGTGAAGTTGGGAAATTATGAACAGGTGGTTAAAAATCTTAAGCTTAAAACGCAAATTTGGCTTCCCGGTCAAGATAAAACATCAACAAAAGAAGAAAAAGGTGAAACCGAATCACTTGAAAAAATTTTTCAAGGACTCTTAGAAACATGTCAGGTAGAAATTTCCCCAATCCTTACGGAGAGTGAGGAAAAACGTCTCCTCAGCAATCTGTTGGAAGAAATTCAAAAATTAGGCTTAACCCTGAACGAATACTGCACCAACAATCATAAAACCCTTGAACAATTAAAAGCGGAGTATCATAAATTAGCCCAAGAAACTTTAAAATTGGAGTTTATTTTGCAGGCGATCGCCCAGGAAAAAAAATTAACCGTTGAAGAAAAAGAGATTACTGATTTAATTGCCACTATTCCTGAAGAAAAAACACGCAAAAATCTAAGTACACCGCTCCAAAAAGCCTATATTAAATCTCTTTTGAGCAAACGTAAGGCTATTGATTTCTTGATGAAACTATAGTAAACTAACTCAATTTTTAAAAGTTAGGCATATTGAATATGAATACGGCAAAATCTTTAAGAGGGAACACTTCTTCAAACAAGAGTAAATTTTTAAAAACCACGGCCAGCAACTTTCTGGAAGCCCTACAAGATCAACTTAAGGCTGCAAGTTTAGGTTCAGCGAAAAGTGCCCTTGACCAACTCTTTGGTTCTGCGCCAGTTCCTCAAGAAAATCAGCTGCCGAATTTTAATCTTGAAAATTTTATCCAACTGCGCGAGCAGCAAGTTCGCCAGCAAGAGCGAGCTTTACATGAAAGAAAAAGAAGTGCTGAGGTCTTGGTTTTTTGCCGTAAAGAAGAACTTTGCAAGAAGCAAATTGAAATGATTAAACAAGAAATTAAAATTCTTGCTAAGCAAACCGGCGCTCTCTCGGTGGAGTTGATTGAGGCTGAAAAAACTGTCAGTAGTCAAACACCTGACGTTAAAAGTGGCATTTACTATTTTTCTTTTTTTGAAAGGATTCACCGACTTATTAAATTGGCTAAAAAGAGGATCAGCGAATCACGCACCTGGCTTCAGGAATTTACGGCCCGTTCTAAAGCGAAATCTTACTATTGGACACAATTTAGCAAATCAGGCACTAAATTTTCTTTATCCCAAGAACGCTATTTAGCCACCACGGCTGGTTAATTCTTCTTAAACCTTGCTTCTTAAAACCTCCCTTGCTAAAATAAGCAAAATAAGGGTTCGTAGCTCAGTTGGCAAGAGCGTTGCGTTGACATCGCAAAGGTCAGAGGTTCGAATCCTCTCGAACCCACTCGCTATGGCAAAACTAACTAAGAATACCAAAGGTGTTAAGAGAATACCACCTCTAAGGTGTACTCAAGAATTAATGGTAAACCTTCCTCACCTTATCCTCATTATTGAGGAAAAGGGGTTTGGGGGGTAATTTAAAACTCAAAGTAAAAATTCAAAAAGGGCCTCCCAAACCAAGGGAGGTTTTTTTATGGCTTTTGAAAGTAAAGGAGGTGAATCAAATGGCAGAAAGAAAAGTAGCTAGTCTACCACACGAAATAGCGGTGGCGTTGGCCGCAAAAGGTGAGGTGGTTTTAGCTGGTCGGGATGGTCCCTTCTCTTATGTGGTTTATTGTGTCGAAAACCCGCCATCAGCTAACGCTGACAACGTAAAAGAACCAGCAAGCAATAAACCAGCGGCTTCTGCTAATCAGTCCTGGAAAATTTTTTAAATTTTCTTGGGAAAATAATTTACGAGTCAGGAAGCTTAGCAGAAGGATCATCAGGAAAATTTAAACGCAGCCCCACTCTTAAGGCCGCGATTCTTGAAATTTGCTGCTCATCAAGCAAAAGGGGTTGGTTCCTCTTGTTTCTTAAAGCTCGCAGACGGTCCATCTCTTCCAACCATTCTTTCTCTGCATTTCTTCCAGCTTTAACATAAAAATTTTCTAGTTCAACAAAAACATTTTCCAACCTCGACATAAGCTTATCTTAACTCATACTAGCCAAGAAAACAATTTTTAACTATAATAAGTTTTATGAAAAAAGAGCTGCAGGCAATGCGCCATTCGGCTGAACATGTTTTACATCAAGCGATGGAAAAACTTTATCCGGGGTTGCTGGCGGCCATGGGGCCGGCCACGGCCGAAGGTTTTTATTTTGACTTTGATCCCCGCGGCCAAAAAATTTCCGAGACTGATTTTCCCAAAATTGAGGCCGAAATGCGCCAGATTATTAAAGCCGACCTGCCAATTGTCCGCCGGGAAATCAGCTTTAGTGAAGCCCAAAAACTTTTCAAACATAACCCTTATAAACTTGAATGGTTAAACAACATCAAAAAGAAAGGCGAAAAAGCCATCGTTTATGCCACCGGCAAAGATTTTATTGATTTATGTGCCGGGCCCCATGTGACTTCAACCGGTAAAATCGGCCCCTTTAAATTACTGAGCATCGCCGGCGCTTACTGGCACGGTGATGAGAAAAAACCGATGCTCACCCGCATTTACGGCACTTGCTTTGCTACGCAAAAAGAATTAAAGCATTATTTATGGCAACAAGAAGAGGCCAAAAAACGCGATCACCGGCTGCTGGGCCAAAAATTGGAATTATTCTTCATCAGCAACGCTGTCGGCCAAGGCCTGCCAATTATTTTACCCAAAGGCGCAACTATTATCCGTATTATTCAACAGTACAATCGACAACTACAGGAAAGTTTAGGCTATCAAGAAATTATGACACCCCACGTTGGTCTCAAGAGTCTTTGGCAAACGTCTGGTCACTGGCAACTCTACCGCGAGCTGATGTATGAACCGATGAAAATTGAAAACAAAGATTATCTGTTAAAACCGATGAATTGTCCTTTTCATATTCTCGCCTATAAGCATAAAACTCGAAGTTATAAGGAGTTGCCGTTGAAGTTTGCGGAATATGCCTCGGTTTATCGCTTAGAAAAAAGCGGTGAGCTTAACGGTTTGCTTCGCGTCCGCGGTTTGATGCAGGACGACGCTCACATTTTCTGCGAAGAAAAAGACTTAAAAAGCGTTATCTGGGAAGTTATCGACCTTTGCCAGACTCATTATCGCCACTTAGGCATTAAAGATTATCAAATGAGGCTTTCTTTGCGTGATCCGCAAAAAAAGAAAAAATATTTAGGCGATGATCAACTTTGGTTGCTGGCTGAACAAGCACTGGAAAAGGCCCTCAAAGAAAAAAAGATTAATTATTATCTTGCTGCCGGTGAAGCGGCTTTTTATGGACCGAAAATTGACCCCATTGTCAAAGATTCTTTGGGAAGAGAGTGGCAAATTGGCACGGTGCAATTGGATTTTATGCTTCCGGAGCGTTTTCAGCTCGGCTACATTGATCAAAGCGGCAAAGAAAAAAAACCAGTTTTAGTCCATCGAGCCCCTTTGGGTTCCTTTGAAAGACTCTTAGGTATTCTCACGGAATATTATGGCGGGGCTTTCCCGCTTTGGCTAGCACCAATTCAGGTAAGAATTATTCCGATTGCCGAAAGACATTTAACGTTTGCTAAAAGCTTAAAGACCAAGTTAACCAACTTAAGAGTAGACATTGATGAAAGAAATGAAACCATGCAGAAGAAAATTAAAGAAGCCGAAGAACAAAAAATTCCTTATATGTTAATTATTGGCGATCGGGAAGTCTCGCAGCAAAAACTGGCAGTCCGTCAACGGGGCGAAAAAAACTTAGGTGAAATGAGCGTAAACCAATTTTTTCGTCGCCTTAAACTCGAGATTGAAGAAAAATTAGTAATTTGATAAGATAATTTTGGAGGGATAAGCAATCAAACGTTTTTATCGCCTTAATCAGTATATTCAGGCAACACGCTTGCGGGTAGTGGACGAAAAGGGCAAACAGCTGGGGGTAATGAGTAAAGATGAGGCGCTTTTTAGAGCAAAACAGGCAGGATTAGATTTGGTGGAGCTGGCACCGGAGGCGCAACCACCGGTGTGCAAGCTTATTGATTTTAAGAAATTTAAATATCAGGAAGATAAAAAACAACGGGCGGGTCAAAAAAAATCAAAGGGAAGCGAAATCAAAGAAATCCGATTTACGCCCTTTATTGCCAAAAATGATTTTGAAATTCGACTGAAGCGGGCACGCGAATTTTTAAGCGAGGGCGATAAGGTTAGAATCACGGTCAAGTTTGTCGGCCGGCAGCTCACCAAAAAACAATTTGGCTATGAGCTTTTAAATAAAGTCAGGGAAAATCTTAAAGATTTAGCGGCTGTCGAAGTCGAACCAAAATGGCAAGGAAAATTATTGATGACGGTTTTAAAACCGAACAAAAATAAACCAGATGGGGAAGCAAAAAACTAGAAAATCAGTTTTAAAAAGATTTCGGCTCACCAAAACCGGCAAAGTTCTGCGGCGCGGTTCTTTTAACCGGCACCTTAAGGTAAAAAAGAACAAAAAGCGCCAAAGACGCCAAAAACAATGGCTTCTTGTTCCAAAAAGCTTTGCCAAAAAAATTAAAAAAGTGATTGCTTAAAAAAATGCGGATTAAAACAGGTACTTCTCGCCATCGAAGACATCAAAAAGTTTTAAAAAGCACCAAAGGCTACCGGATGACAAAGCATCGACTTTATAAAGTGGCCCATGAGGCTAAGCTTCATGCCGGTCAGTACGCCTATATCGGCCGGAAAAAACGCAAGAGAGATTTCCGAAAGTTATGGATTGTCCGTTTAAACGCGGCGGTAAGGGAGTACGGTTTAACCTATCGCAAATTTATTAATCTTCTTAAAAAGGCCAAGATCATTCTTAACCGAAAAGTTTTAGCCGAACTGGCGGTCAACCAACCACAAATTTTTAAAGAAATTGTCAGTGTGTGTCAAAAACAAGATGCCAAAACGGTTCAAAATTAAAAATTTTGTGGTTGGTTCCACGATTTAAGGGCTGTTTTTTTCTTGACAAAAAATAGTTAAAATTAACTTGTTCATGCTTCCGGAACTCATTCATAATCTCAAAAACGAGGCCTTAGCTTTAATCAGTCAAACCAAAAATGCCAAAGAGCTTGAGGATTTAAGAATCAGCTTTTTGGGTCGCAAAGGTAAAATTAATCAGCTTTTTGCCCAAATTCTTCAGCTAACCAATCAACAAGAAAAAATTAACTTCGGCAAAAGCCTTAATGAAGTTAAACAAATTATTCAGGAGGCGCTTGCCAATCAAAGCAAAATTTTAGCCAGCGACGAGGAGACTACATTCTCATGGTTTGATCCAACCTTACCCGGTGTTAAACCAGCCCAAGGCCATCTTCATCTGCTGAGCCAAGCAATTGAGGAAATTAGTGAAATTTTTGGGCAAATTGGCTTTGTGCGGGTCCGTTATCCGGAGGTAGACTGGGACTGGTATGTTTTTGAAGCTTTAAATATGCCGCCGGGTCATCCCGCCCGTGATGAATGGGAAACTTTTTTCGTAGAGGCTCCAAAACATCCTCAATTTGGCGAAATGGTTTTGTCAACGCACACCTCCAACGGCCAAGTACGCGAAATGGAACGTCTCAAAGCCAAACCACCTATCCGAATGCTCAATCTTGCCAAATGCTACCGCCGTCAGCAAGACAACACTCATACTTTAATGTTTCACCAGTTTGAAGGACTGGTTATTGACCGCAACATCAAAATTATTCATCTTAAGGGGGTTTTGGATTACTTCGGTCAAGCGTGGTTTGGTGCAGGTGTGAAATCCAGATTGCGACCCTTTCATTTCCAATTTACCGAACCTTCTTTTGAAGTTGACTTTACTTGTCTTAATTGTCAGGGAAAAGGTTGCCGCTCCTGTAAAAGTGGCTGGCTGGAAATCGGCGGAGCAGGCATGGTTCATCCCAAGGTCTTGGAGGCTGGCGGCATTGACAGTCGGCAATTTCGCGGTTTTGCCTTTGGTTGTGGTGTAGAACGCTTACTCATGTTGCGTCACCAAATTCCCAATATTAGATTATTTTATGAAAATGACTTAAGATTTTTAGAGCAATTTTAAAGAAAGAAAATGAATTTTATCTTTCCTCATTCTTGGCTTAAAGATTTCCTTAAAACCTCGGCTTCACCGCAAAAAATTGCCGAGTGCCTTTCTCTTTGCAGTGCCTCAGTGGAAAAAATCACCAAGGTAAATAATGACTGGCTTTATGAAGTAGAAATTCCCAGCAACCGTGTTGATATGATGTCGGTGGCAGGCATAGCTAGAGAAGCGGCGGCGGTCTTGCCTGAGTTTGGTTTTAAGGCTAAGTTTCAAAACGATCCTTACAAGCTTAAAAACTCAAACCCGTTCAAGCCTCAAACCTCAAACGCTGAGCTGAAGGTGATCCTTAAAGACAAATCCCTTTGTTGGCGTTTTAGTGCCATCATCATAAAAAATGTCAATTTAAAACCCTCGCCAAAAATTATTAAAGAAAGACTAGAAAAATCAGGCATCAGAAGTTTAAATAATGTGGTTGATATTTCAAATTATTTAATGATGGCCTACGGTCAGCCGGTTCATATTTTTGATTACGACAAAATTGCCGGGCACCAAATGAAATTGCGCCGTTCCCAGAAGGGTGAAAGTTTAACCACCCTTGACGGCAAAACTTTCAAGCTGCCGGGTAATGATATCGTTATTGAAGACAAAGAGGGTAAACTGATTGATTTATGCGGCATTATGGGCGCGCTTAATTCGGCAGTAAGCCAGAAAACTAAAAATATTCTTTTGTTTGTCCAAACTTATAATCCCACTCATATCCGTCAAACTTCAATGAAGTTAGCCCAAAGAACTCAAGCCAGTCAACTTTTTGAAAAGGGTACCGATCCTCAGTTGGTGATGCCGACTTTAATTAAAGGAATTGAATTAATTAGCAAACTCGCTCAGGGCAAACCTGCAGCTAAATTTTATGATTTCTATCTCCAAGCCTACAAAACTTCTTGGTTAAAATTCTCTTACTCTTTAATTGAACAAATTTTGGGGATAAAAATTTTGCCGGCAAAAGTTACCAAAATCCTTCTTGCTTTAGGCTTTCAGGTTGAATTTTCTTCCCGAAATCAGTTATTAAAAGTCGGCGTCCCTTCTTGGCGGGCCAATGATATTAAAATTCCCGAAGATATTGTGGAGGAAGTGGCGCGGATTTGGGGTTATTACCGTTTGCCTTCGCAATTACCCGCAGGCAACTTGCCGCCGCCTTCACCATGGCAAAAAACCTTTAAACTTGAAAGTAAAGTCAAAAATTTGCTGAAGGGTTGGGGATTCACAGAAGTCTATACTTATTCCTTAGTCAGTTCAACTCTTTTGGCAAAATTTAACGAAGAAGCCGCTAAGCATTTAGCACTTAAAAATCCGCTGACGGCTGATTGGCAATATTTACGTTCCTCTTTAATTCCCAGTCTCTTGGAAGTCTTGGTAAAAAACCAACATCTTGAAAAACTTCTCAAAATTTTTGAAATCGCCAATGCTTATCAACCGCGAAAAGACAACCTTCCCCTAGAAAAAAGTCTTTTAACCTTGGTCCTTCACAACGCCGATTTTTTCCAATTAAAAGGGTTGCTGGAGGCTTTATTTGCCGACCTAAAAATTAATTATGATTTTAAGCCAGAATTGGAACATCGCTGGCTGGTAAAAGAAAAAACCCTTACTGTTTTTGCCGGCTCTGAAAAATTAGGCATTTTTGGCCAGCTGAAACCAACTTTTTTGAAAAGAATGGACCTTAAAGGAGAAGTTTATAGCGCGGAACTAGCTTTAGACAAATTTCTTAAAGTGATGGGCAAAAGTCTTTATCGCCCCATAAACCAAAATCCGCTGATAATTGAAGATTTAACTTTTATCTTCCCCCTCAAAACCTACTATGCCCAAATTGCCGCTTTAATCAAACAACTTAGTCCTTTGCTCGTAAAGATTGATTTGGTTTCTCAATTTCAAAACCGTAAAACCTTCCGCCTTTATTATCAACATCCCGCAAAATCACTCACGAGCACAGAAATTGCCAAAATAAGAAAAACGATCGTAAACACGCTTGCCTCAAAAGGTATTCAATTGGTCGGGAAGGTTTAATTTTATTTTCAGGAAGAAGGGGAGGGGGAGACCGAAGAACTTGCCGAAGGGCTGGGTGAAAGTGAAGGTTGCGGCGAGCTTTCCACTTCTCGATTAACACCAATTTTAATCTCCTGTTCACCACTGTTACCCTTTTCATCATAAGCTTTGGCTTTTAGGGTATAAATGCCATCGGCTAAAACAAATTTCGTCCGGTAGGGCTTACTCGTAAAAGTTTCTTTTTTCTCATTATTAAGATAGACTTCAACCTTTTCAATTTTATAATTGGCTATCACTTGAATCTCAACTGTCACTTCTTGAGTCTTAATTTGCGCTTTATCACTCGGCTGCTGGAACTTTACTAAAACTTCATTACCCTCATCACAGTACTCGCTGGGAATTTGATAGCGCTCGTCGTTTTGTTTGCTAATCCAGTTATTAATTGCCTCCTGCCAGCGATTCCGGCTGTCGGTAGAGAGAGGATCATTTTCTTTAAGAATAATAACTTCACGCTCTTCAAAATCACCTTTGCTAATCATCGTCTCGCTTGCCAGTTTATTTTTTTGACCACGACAAACTTTAATTTTCTGATGAATCGGGTCGCTGGCCGTGGGAATGGTGTTGCTTAAAAAAAGTTCTTCTTTGCTCTCAAAGCCATCATGGGCAGGATAGCCAGAAATTTTATCAACGCTAATTCTTTCTATACCTTCAGGCATGGCAAATTCCAAAGCCGGCGAGGTCCTTAAAAGCTCCAAAATAATTTGACGCCAGATGGGAGAAGCTCCCGAAACACCGGAAGCTACTTCCTTCATGGGCGAATTGTCGTTATTGCCCACCCAAACGCCCACTAAAAACCGCGGCGTCCAGCCAATAGTCCAGTTATCGCGCTTATCATCGGTAGTGCCGGTTTTGACCGCCACCGTATAACCCGGAAGGTTAAGCAAACTGTTTTGACCAAAAGTAATAAGACGGGCGTTGTTATCGGCTAAAATATGATTAATTAAAAAAGCCAATTGTTCACTGATAAGCCTCGGGCCCTTGCGCGGTTTTACCTCTTCTAAGGTTCTGCCGTTGCGATCTTCAACTTTTAAAATCGCCACCGGTTCAACTTTGTAACCGCTGTTAGCAAAGGCGGAGTAGGCCACAGCTAAATCTATTAATCTGACTTCACCGCCGCCTAAGGTAACTGACAAACCAAAACGGTTAACATTCTCCGGTGTGGGTGCCAAGGTTTCCAGGCCCAAGCGATAAGCCATCGTTAACATTTCTTTGATACCCACCATCGCTAAAAGTTTCACCGAAGGCACATTTAGCGAGCTGCCCAAAGCATGACGCAAATCTACCGGACCGTGATCTTTGCCATCGTAATTAACGGGAATGTAGGGCTTTTGATTGAGGCCGCCGGGAAACTCCGTTTTTACGTCCATAATCATCGTCGCCGGCGTATAACCCTTGCTCAAGGCCGTCAAATAGGTTACCGGTTTAATCGAGGAACCGGGCTGGCGTAAGGAAAAGACGACATTGACCTTACCGTCATAATTTGGATCATCATAGTCTTTTGAGCCCACCATAGCTAAAATCTCACCTGTTTGGGGATCTAAAACGATGGCCGCACCATTGGTAATGTGCAGTGATTCTACTTTTTTAATTTCTTCCTTAACCACGGCTTCGGCCTTTTGCTGTATTTTTAAATCTAGGGTAGTCGTCACTTTTAAACCTCCTTCTTCAACCATTTTTTCGCCATAGCGCTCAGCCAAAAGCTGCTTAACATACATAACAAAATGTGGGGCTAAAAAGTTGCTTTCTGGCTGGCGAAATTTCACCTCGGCTAAAGCCTTAAGCGCCTCCTGTTCCTCTGTTTTATTAATATAACCATCTTCCCGCATGCGGCGTAAAACATCAGTTGTTCGCGCCACATAAGCCTGGGGGTGATTGCCAAAGGGAGAATAATAACTTGGCCTTTGAGGTAAACCAGCCAAAATTGCCGACTCAACCAAATTAAGTTCCTTCACCGGTTTGCCAAAATAAGTTTCGGCGGCCGCCGCCACTCCCCACGCCGTGCCACCATAAGGCGCTTCATTAAGATACATCTGTAAAATTTGATCTTTGCTATATTTGTGTTCTATCTGAATGGCTAAGATAAATTCTTTCAGCTTACGGGTTAAAGTTCTCTGGGAACTCAACAAAACGTTTTTCACTAACTGTTGGGTGAGCGTCGAACCGCCAGCGAGCGTGTGTTTAAAAACAATACTGTAAATTGCCCTCAACCAGCCAAAGGGATCAAACCCTTGATGCTGATAAAAATTTTTATCCTCAATGGCAATGGTCGCTTGACGTAAAGAAAGGGGAATCTCTTCCCAGTTAACTGGTAAACGCCGTTGTTCACCATAAACTTCATAGAGAGTCTCGCCATTCCTGTCGACAATTTTACTGGCAAAACCCTCATGACGGACTACCTTATCTGGCGAAGGCAAATTCCTTGCTGACCAGACAAATAAAACCGCAAAACTTAATAAACTGATCAGTAAGACAAAAAAACTCGCTAAGGCCAAAAACCTAAGCAATTTCGCTTTTGAAAAGCGCGCGCGCCGAAATTGAAAAGAGGAGAGGGAATAACGGTGGAGTTTTGTCCTTTGCCGTCGACCAAAAATAAACTTAAAAATAAAAGTCAGCATGGTTAAAGTTTAACAAAGAGCTTTATTTTAAACAAGTTTTAAACAAGATTCCTTCTTTTATCACCGGGCCTGCCGACAGATTAAAAACCGAAAAAAATCCGATCCCGGAGCGGAATTAAAAGTATTTAACAGAGAACGAATTTGCTGATATGATAGTAGTAATTGAGTGGCTCTTTTGGGCTCCGGAAAGGGAGGTGTAATTTATCTTTCAAATCTTTTCTTACTTCCTTTTGATATTTCTTATATCAACGCTAAAAGATTAAACTCCGGATACGGCAATACCTACCGGTTTTGGCTATGTTTTTAGTAATTTCTAAAGCAGGACGAATGATTCCCAATCTCCATTTTTTTTAATCTAACTATTTCTTTCTCTAACATAAAGCTTTTTTTCATATAAAATTTATTAACTTATTAAAGATACCTGTTCTTAACTTATTAAAGATACTTGAGACTTTATATGTAACAATGTCTGTCAGTTTTCGACTAACTTGACTTTATTACCAAACCTTGTTAACTTTAAATAAAATAATTTAAATTATTGAAGTGTTAAGCGCCAAGGAGAATAGATGGCACAGATTTCTAAATATCCGTTAAGATCAGAAGTTTTTGAAAAAATATTTGAATTGTTGACCAAAGCCATCATCAACGCCACCAATAAAGAAGAAACAGAAGCTTTGCTGGAGGATCTCTTGACGCCAACGGAAAAAATTATTTTAGCAAAAAGACTGGCAATTGCGGTTTTACTCTCAAAGGATTATTCTTATAAAACAATTAAGGAAATCCTCCACGTCAGTACACCAACAATCGCCATGGTGAATCTCTCTTTAAAATATAAAGGTAGGGGGTTTAAGTTATTTACTTCCCGCCTATTAAAAGAGGCAAAAAATAATGAATTTTGGAATAAAGTTGAAGATTTAGTTTTAGCCGCGCTTGGCAGCGTCAAAGGAGGCAAAACCTACCGTTATCTACGAGAAGAATTAAGAAGAAAAAAACACCGCCAGAAAACTCTACTTTAATAATTCAAATTATTTTAAAGCTGGGGGGGTAAACTAAGGTTCAAGAATCGGCTAAAATTTAAGAAAGAAGCCAAGGAAGGAAAAAACAAGAAATAGTTAAAAATGGCAGAAAGGGAATTAAGTTATAAAAAATGGCCTAGAAAGAGGAAGTTATGCTATAAAAAAGGAGAGCCAACTTAGAAAATAAAAGCTTCAAATAAAAACTTCCGAAAATCTTTAAAAACCATAGACAGATAACAAAAAAAGACTTAAAATACTTTTAATTATGGAACTTAAACCTGATCCTAAAAAAATTGAGGAGCTTCTCACCAGAAGAGTCGAAGCCATTTACCCGGATAAAGAATCTTTAAAAAAGCTGCTTTTATCCGGCAAGCGCTTGAGACTCTATCAAGGTTTTGATCCCTCGACACCCAATTTACATATTGGCCATCTGGTAGGCCTTCTCAAGCTTAAAGAATTTCAAGATTTGGGCCACGAGGTGATTTTTTTGATTGGTGATTTTACTGGTATGATTGGTGACCCTACGGGCAAACTTAAAACCCGAAAGGTCCTGAGTCACAAACAGGTATTGCAAAATGCCAAAAATTATCAGCAACAGGCTCAAAAAATTCTAAATTTTAAAGGAAAAAATCCGGTGAAAATCAAATTTAATTCTGAATGGAATCAAAAATTAAAGGCGGCAGATTTTCTTAAACTGGCACAGTTGGTCACCTTTCAACAACTCATTGAAAGAGATATGTTCCAGCAAAGGCTCAAACAGGGAAAAAATATTTATCTTAATGAACTTATCTATCCCTTAATTCAAGGCTATGACACGGTAGCAATGATGGTTGATTTGGAAATCGGCGGCTCGGACCAAATGTTTAATATGATGATGGGCCGCCAGCTGATGAAAAAAATAAAAAATAAAGAAAAGTTCGTCATGACCACTAAACTTTTAACCGATGAAAAAGGGCATAAAATCGGCAAAACTGAAGGCAATGCTATTAATCTTAATACGCCGCCTTTAGCATTCTATGGCCAGATTATGAATCTTCCCGACGAAGCCATTAAACCTTGTTTTGAACTCATCACCGAGCTACCTGCGGGAGTAAGTCAACAAGAAAAAAATCCGCTGCTGGCCAAAAAAAGACTGGCTTTTACTTTAACCAAAATGCTCAACGGTGAAACAGCTGCCCAAAAAGCCCAAGCTGAATTTGAAAAAGTCTACCAGAAAAGAGAATTACCCAGCCAAATTAAAACTTTAAAATTAAAAATTAAAAAGTGGCAACCGGCAGATTTATTGGTTTACACCAAGCTTTGTCCTTCTAAAACCGAAGCTAAAAGATTAATTAAACAAGGCGCGGTAAAAATTAATCAACAAACTTTAAAAGATTTAACCATGATCACCCTCGAACCAGAAACCATTATCAAAGTTGGCAAAAAGCAGTGGTTAAAGGTTAACTGTCCACCATCATGAAAAAGAAAAAAATTCTCAAAATTTTTTGGCTGCTGGTGGTTATTGTTTCTTCCTTAGCGCTGGTGGGCGCATCTTTGTTACCGGCACTGTCCTTTTTCCGTTAAAAATGAAAACTTTAACGCTCAGTACGCCGGTGAAAGACTTATTTATGGTAGGGCCAGTTTATGCCAAACGCTTGGCAAGGCTCAATCTGCAAACGGCCGAGGACCTGCTTCATCATTATCCCTTCCGTTACGAAGACTATCGGTTATTTTCTAAAATTCGTCAGCTTCAGGCAAAAGAGGTGGTTACCGTGGTTGGTCAAATTATTTCTTTTGAAAACATCTACACTAAAGGCGGTAAAAAATTTCAAAAAATAATCGTCGCCGATGAGACGGGCGAAATTCAAGTAATCTTTTTTAATCAACCTTTTCTGAAAAAAACTTTAAAACCTGGGCTGAGGATTAGTCTGGCTGGACGAGTGGAATTTTTTAACGCAAGACTTTCTTTTTTAAACCCTGAATATGAACTGATTAAGGAGCCAAAGGCCAAGTTGAATATCCGCTCGGAAAATTTTATTCACACCGGCAGACTTGTACCTATTTATCCGGAAACGGCCCAAGTTTCCTCGCGCTGGCTGCGCTCAAGAATTGCTCCACTTTTAAACCATCTTCTTCCAAGCTTGAAAGACTGGCTACCGGCCAGTATTCAAGTAAAGGAACAGCTGCTTAATTTGCAAACCGCTCTTAAACAAATTCATTTTCCGGCCAATCCCGCTGAGGCAAAAGCGGCCAAAACCAGGCTGGCCTTTGATGAATTGTTTTTGTTGCAGCTGGCAAGTTTAAGACGCCGCCATCACTGGCAACAACAAAAAAATGGTCCGCCATTAAAAATTAATAAATTAGCTCTCTTAAAATTTATCCAAAAACTGCCTTTTGTTTTAACCGATGATCAAAAACAGGTTCTAAGAGAAATTTTGGGAGATCTCATCAAAAATCAACCAATGAATCGTTTACTTCAAGGTGATGTTGGCTGCGGTAAAACCGTGGTTGCCGCCGTCGCCGCTTATGCCACTTATCTTGCCGGTTATCAAAGCGTGCTGATGGCACCGACGGAAATTTTGGCTAACCAGCACTACCAAACTTTTAAAACTCTTCTTGAACCTTTCGGTTTGAAAATTAAGCTCATCACCTCGGGCACTTCACCTTCCAAAGATAAAAAACTTAAAAATAAGCCTGAGAAAGCCGTTGATATCTTTATTGGTACTCATGCTTTACTTTACCCACATCTTGAGCTGAAAAAACTGGGTTTGGTGATAATTGATGAACAGCATCGCTTTGGCGTGGAACAAAGGGCAAAATTGATCAAAAAGGGCAAAAATCCTCATCTTTTGATTATGACCGCAACGCCTATTCCACGCACCGTTGCCTTAACTTTGTATGGTGATCTAAACTTATCGATAATCAAGCAAATGCCCCAGGGCAGACGGCAGGTTAAAACTTGGGTTGTGCCTCCTCAAAAAAGAGCTGCCGCCTATAACTGGATTAGAAAACAAATAAAAAATCTGGAAGAAGGCAATCAGGCGTTTATCGTTTGTCCCCTGATTGAACCTTCAACCGTTGAATCCCTCAAAGACATCAAAGCCGCTAAAGAAGAATTTAAAAATCTTTCGCAAAAAATTTTTCCTGATTTGCGTCTGGGCTTGCTTCACGGCCGGTTAAAAAGCAGGGAAAAAGAAACAATTATTAATGATTTTCGTTTAAAAAAAATTGACATTCTGGTGGCAACGCCAGTAGTGGAAGTAGGAATTGATATTCCGGACGCCACGATTATGGTGGTAGAGGGGGCTGATAGATTTGGTTTGGCTACCCTTCATCAACTTCGCGGCCGGGTCGGCCGCAGCCATAAACAATCTTACTGTCTTCTCTTTGCTTCGCAAAAAGACAAAAGTTATCAACGCTTAAAACTCATGGAAACTTGTCATCAAGGCATGAAACTCGCCGAAATGGACTTAAAATGGCGGGGGCCAGGAGAGCTTTACGGTACTGCTCAACATGGTTTTATTAAATTCAAATTAGCCAGTTTTTCCGACAGTCAGCTGATAGAAAAAACTCATCAAGCCGCCCTTGGTCTTCTTGAAAAAGAAAACTACAACCTTAAAAATTTACCCCTCTTGCACCAAAAACTCGAAAAAGTTACAATAAAAGCCGTAGAACCTAATTAATTTATTTAATTAACTAAAACATGGCAGCTTTACCTAAACGTCGTGTTTCCAGCAGAAGGCAAGGCAAAAGAAGAAGCCAACATGGCAAACATCTTTTGCCAAATTTGGCGAAGTGTGTTTACTGCGGCCAAACAAAACTACCTTTTACGCTTTGCCCAAATTGTAAACGTTATTGAAGTTTATGAAGACTGCCTCTGATCCGAGACATCGCCGCCGTCAACGCTTTATCAAATGGCTTTTCGCTTATAGCTTTCAACCGCAAAAAAATTTACCACAAGCCCTTAAAAAATTGATTGAGATGTTGCCTAAAGTTGATGAGCAAATCCGCAAGGCCGCCCCTCAATTTCCTCTTGAAAAAATTAACAAAATTGATCTTTCAATTCTCCGTTTGGCAGTTTTTGAATTGACTTACCAGAGAACGCAACCAAAGAAAGTTATCATTGACGAAGCCGTAGAGCTGGGTAAAGAGTTCGGCAGCGAAAACTCACCCAAGTTTATTAATGGCGTTTTGGGAACGATTTTAAAAAATAAAAAACTCGCAAAATCTTGTTAAAATTATTATAATTAAAACATGAGCCAGCTTGAAGAAAAAATCATCAACCTCATCAGTGAAAAACTGGGTGTTGAAAAAGAGCAAATCAAAAGAGAGGCGCATTTTTTTCAAGACTTTAACGCCGATCGGATGATGATGGCTGATCTTTTTTTGGCCATTCAAGAAGAATTTAAGCTCAGTTTACCTTTAAAAGAGCTTGAAAAAGTCCAAACGGTAGATGAGCTTATCAGGTTAGTGGAGGATGTTTCTGATGAGTTTGTCTGACGATTTTTACAAAAAACTGGCACTTTCTTTTAAGCAACCCCAGCTCTTAACTACCGCCATCACTCATCGCTCTTATTTAAATGAACACAAGGAAATTCCCCAGTCAAATGAAAGATTGGAATTTTTAGGTGATGCGGTACTAGAATTGATTGTTTCCGCTTTCCTTTATCATCGCTATTCAGCTCAATCCGAGGGGACGCTTACGGCCTTAAGAGCCAAAATTGTCCAGACCAAAACCTTGGCAAAAATTGCCAAAAATTTAGGCATTCCCAAAATTTTAAAAATGTCCAAAGGCGAGGCGGAAAGCGGTGGCAGAAACAATGAAAGCCTGCTGGCGGATACCTTTGAAGCGATTATTGGCGCGATTTATTTGGATCAAGGCTTAAATAAAGCCGCGGAATTTATCAAACATCATCTTTTTAGCCAACTAGAAACGATTCTTAACAGCGAGGAACTCAATGATTACAAAAGTTTATTACAAGAACTGGCGCAGGCCCAAAAAATGGGCACGCCCTTATACACGATTCTTTCGGAAAGCGGACCCGATCACCAAAAAACTTTCACCGCGGCGGTTTTGCTCAACAACCAAACTCTTGGTCAAGGAAGCGGCAGAACCAAACAACTTGCTGAACAACAAGCCGCCAAAGTAGCCCTTGAGAAATTAAAAACAAAAGCTTAAAATAAAGAGTATGTTAAAGATAAAACTCATGCGCATCGGTAAAAAAAAGCAGCCGTTTTTTAGAATCGTTGTCGCTCCTGCCCGCAGCAAAATGAACGGCAAATATCTTGATTTATTGGGCCATTATAATCCTTTGGTTCAGCCTTCGGAAATTAAGCTTGATAAAGGTAAGTTTGAGAGTTGGCTTAAGAAAGGCGCTCAGCCAACCCAAAGTTTAAAATTGTTGCTCAAGAAAGTTTTATGAAAACCTTACTTCTTTATCTTGTCAAAAACCTCGTTCAATACCCAGAGAAAGTTAAAGTCAGCGAAGAAAATAAAGACGGTTTGTTGATTCTCCATCTTAGTGTGGATCCGTCAGATATGGGAAGAGTCATCGGTAAAGAGGGAAAAATCATTAAAGCCTTACGAGCTTTATTGCACATCAGAGCCGCTAAAGAAAATCTTAGGTTTTCGCTTGATCTTAAAGAAACTACAACTCCCGCTTAAAAATATCTTCTTTGCCTGTAGTCACATTGGGCAGGGTTTTCAGAGGAAAAAATTTAAAAGCACTTAATTGCGTTAAGGTTTCTTCTTCTTCGGCGTTAAGAACGCTTAAGGGCATTTCTAAAGACGGCAGGGCTTTGGGTAGGGGTTGAAAGTAAACTTCCAGCATTAAAGAAACTGAAGAAATGTTTTTAGCCTGAGGATTTAAACCTACCCCCAGCTCTTTAATTTTATTTAAAGGGGCGCTTTGCTGGAGATCTTTAACAAACTGGCTGATTTTTTCTATTTCACCGTTCACCATAAAACTTAATTTAAAATTTTGCAGTTCGCTTGCTGAGGTGGCCATGTTTTCTTTTTCTTCCAGTTTACCGGGATTTAAATTAACCGCGCCCAAAGAAACTTGGTTCTCTATCGCCAAAAGATTAAGGGTATTGATGATTTCTAGCACTGGTTTTTTTGAAGGAAAAACTTGCTCCAGCTCTCTTACTTGTTTTTCCAAGACGTCGGCTTTAAAATTTTGCAGCTGGTTAAACTTTCGGGTTAAATTGTCGAGTTTTTGTTTTTTGGACTGACTTTCTCCAAGCAGGATCAAACTATTGCTTACCATCTGACGGAAAAATGTCAATGATAACAAAAAGATCACCGCCACGGTTATGGGTATCAAAAGGCTATTTTTAATATTCAGATTCTACCACCCCCTTATCCGTTTCAACACTTTTACTTAACGGATATAAGAAAATTTTTACTTCAAAACTATAATTTTTTTCCTGATTCCAAAATACTCGCCCGATCTCAACAGCGTAAATAGGATTGCCGCCAAATTGGCCCTTTTTCAAGTTGAGCAAAAGTTGATTAAGAGAGTTAAAATCGATCGCCGTTCCCTGAAAACTCACCTCGCCGGGATCCGCCACAGTAAAGTTATTAACCTCGATACCGGCGGGCAGAATATTAAAAAAACCTTCAATAAGACTTTTGTGATTTTGGGTAGTTAAAAATATTTGCTTTAAATTTCTGGTTTTATTTTTTAAATAAAAAATTTTAGTTTCGGTGGCGGTGACGGTTTCTAATTTTTGTTTTTGACTGGCAATCTCTTCATCAAGTTTTTTCCCTTGTTGCACTAAAAAAAAATAAACGCCAAAATTCAACAGGAAAAGCAGGCTATAAATTGCTGCCAAGATAAAACTAAAGCGCTGTTTAAACAAAAAACGTTTTCTTCGCGGCCGAGCCAGCTGGTGACGAACGCTCAAAAAATTAATCTGTTTCATAAGTTTTTTGGCTCACTTTGCTGAATTTTAAGTTTGTCGGAGAGCCAAACCGACAGCGACGGCAAAACGCGAGGCATTTTTCATAAGGGAAGCCGGCAAGTTTTCCGAGGAAGCAAAATTACCAAAAGGATTACCCAAAACCGTTTCTAATCCCGTTGACTTGGTTAAATAAGTGGTGATCTCAGGGATCTCCGCCGTGCCCCCCGTTAAAACTAAGCGCTTGACGTTTTCTTGAGTGTTTTGAAAATAATAATTCAAAGTTTTTTGTATCTGTTCAATTATTTGATTAAAAACCGGAATTAAGGCCTGACTGATCTTTCCCTCCAAAGCGCTTTCATTTAAACCATAGGTTTTTTTATATTCCTCTGCCTGACTGGCCTCTAAAGAAAGAGTTTGCATCAACGCCCGGGTTAAGGCTTCACCACCCACCTCAAAATTATAAATAAACTTGATTTCCTGGTTTTTCACCACGGCCAAATTGGTATTTCTGGCGCCAAGATTTATTAGCAAACTCGTATCAGGATAAATTAAGGCTCGGTTTAAAGCTAAAATTTCCGTTTCAATAAAAACAGGGGAAAGGTCTGCCATTTCTAAAAGCTTTGTTAAATCTTCAATGGCTTTTTTTTTAGCGGCAAAAAGTAAAACCTCGGTTTTATTATTATTTTCCGCTGATTTACGATCTAGAACAAAATATTCGATTTGGACCTCGCTTAAGGGAAAGGGAATATATTGTTCGGCTTCATATTCAATTGCCGAAGCCAGCTCAATGTCCGATAAAAAAGGAAGTTCGATTACCCGCGAATAAACATTGGTTTCGGAAACAGCCACACCGACCTCTTGGGTACTGATTTTTGCTTCCCGCCACAAATTTTTAATTGTCTGGGCTAAAAGGATATTTTTTTGTTTATCGTTGGTGCGCGCGGTGGGCGGGACGGCAATTTCTCCCCAATGCTCCAAAACATATTTCTGGTTTTTGACGCTACAATGAACTGCTTTAATCGTGTAAGTGCCAATATCTAAACCACACTGCATTTTTCTCCTTTTGTTTTTTCAGGGAATACTTGAACCCGACCATAGGGCATAGTCAAAAATTCCGGGCGCAGCCGGTAAGCTCTGAATCACCTCAACTGCCGCCGTACTCTCTCCCTCAGAAGTGGTTACTTTCACTTTGTAGGCTTGGGCGGGCAAACTCCCACTGGCAGGTTGTACCAATAATGGCGTCTGGTCATAGAGAGCTTTAATTCTCAGAAAAATATCTTGTGCTGGGTCCAAAGTAATATTACGTTTTGACTCATAATTTTCCTTATCACTACGATCAGCTGAAGCAAAATCATTATTAGGGTCACAATTATAACAATTGACAGCTTGACGGCGGAGGCTATAAACACCCCCATTTTGGCTATAAATGCTGATTTCCAATGAAGCCTTGTTATTCCAATAAATATTTAAATTCTGAACATTTCCTCCTTTTAGCTCAATTTGCACACTATCACCTACAGGCAGAGGTTCGCTTAATTCGTAACCCTCAGACCCACTTCCCAAAGCGGAAAGTTGATAATTATATTGAATATCACCGACGGTACGGCTGCCCTCAGGGGTGCCAATCGTCGCTAAGCCAGTGGTCAATAAATCTTCAATACCGGCTTCGGCATAGGAAAAGGCGCGGATTTTGCTTTCTTCTTGGGTGGTAAGAGCAACATTAGTGATAGAACGGGAAATGACCGAAAGAACCACCGTTCCAAAGATCACCATCATCAACACCATCATCAGGGCAATCTGCCCCTTCTCTTTAAAACGCGAAAACCGCTTCATAAAATCATTTTAGAAAATTAAAATTACCATTGTCAATCAGTAATTTCGCAGGGAGACTTGAGTCTGAAAGTCTTCGCTCTCAAGGCTGCTTTTCCACTTTAAGGAAAATTTTATGGTAACTACATTTGGAGAAACAGTTGTACTACATTCAAATTGAAAGTTGCTAATTTCGATTTCGTCTTCAGGAAGAAGAGCAACACTACTAGCTGTTCCTTTTTTAAACTTTAAATTATTGTCACTTTTTTCAAGGGTAAAAGAATCGTTATTAACATCTTTAAATATCACTTTATTCGTGGAACAATGGGAAATCTCGGTGGCATTGCGGATTTTATTACTCATAAAGTTTAAGGCATAAGTGCCATCTTCCTTGAGTTTAACATGGATGTCGCTTTTTTTACCGATCTTGAGCATGGTGAAAAAGAGGTTATTTACCGCCACTACCGCCAAAACCAAAATCCCGGTGACCACTAAGAGCTCTATCAGGGTAAAACCCGAAACTTTCCTCTTCATTCTGAATTTCGATTTTAGGTTTACTACCATTCTGTTAAATAAGTCGTACCGCTAACTTTATGAGTGCCTTTATTATCTATCCAACTCACTTCTACCACCACTTTTCTCTTTTTTTCATCTCCACTCAAACTGATGTTTCTCGTAAATGGTGAAGGCACAGAAGAATCAATATTAGTTAATTTAATAAATTCTTGCCAACCGAGTTGGTCACGCTTTTGCCGAGCCAACTCCAAACCTTCTTCCACATAGCGGTTGGCCATAGCGTTGTTTTTGACAAACTCACTGCTCATCAATGCCTGACTTAAGCTTGCTACCAAGACAGTCAAAAGGACCGTAATGATCCCGATGGCAAAAATTAATTCTACTAAAGCAAAGCCCTTTTTATGGCGGAAAGCTAAATTATTAGTCATCAATCTTTCTGCCTTATAGCGCCGGCAGGAGTCAGCAAAATAGTTTTCTGAACCCCATCTTTACTTATACTGATTTCCAGCGTAGTTGTTAAATCAGGTTCACCACTTAAAGGTTTAAAAAGAATAATAGTTGAAGAAGGGGAAGAAAGAGTAAAATCAGGCGCGATTAAAGAAGGTTGACCGGAGCTGGGAAAATTGCTAACACTGGTGCAGTCAGGCGGATTGGTGCAGCAACGGCCGTAATAAGTCTTGGTTGATAAATTTGCCTCCCACCCGTAAAGCTGAACTGTACAACTACCACTCCCATAACTCTTTTTACCAATGACTGCATAGTTTTGGGCTTTTTTAAGATTGCTGATAAGTTCTTTAGCCGCCTGATCCACTGCTTGTCTTTTAAGGAAATTATTATAAGCAGCCATGCCAATGCTGGTCAGGATAATCAAAACGCCAACCGTTACCGTCATTTCAATTAAAGTAAAACCTTTGGAGTAGGACATAACTATGGGTTTAACACACAATAATCGCGAGACCAGTTGCAATTACCAACACCTATCTCTTGACATGCAATGGTGGAGGGTTGGCAAATGTTTTGCTCTGTATCAACTCTTATGTAATAACCCACTACTTTTGAATCTTTCCATAATGGTTCATAACAATAATCCATTCTGCCATTTGCACATTTGTCGTGAAAACTACACCTACCAGTAGGATTATTATCACATTGAGGATCATGTGGAATAGGATTAAGATAAGTAATGGAGCTTCCTGTTGGTGGTGTATAGGTTAAACTTCCGCCAAAAGTAAGGCTAATCGGATAACTACCGGCATCAGCCTTATACATCTCCAAAGCAGCCCGGATCTGTTCTACATCTGCTTTTCTTTTGGCATCTCTTGCCCGCTGGTTAGCTGAACGGTAGGAAACCAATCCTACGCTACTTAAAACCGCAATAATCAGAATCACCACTAAAAGCTCAATGAGAGTAAAACCCTTCTGGCTTTTTGCTGCTGGTGGTCTAAACATTTTTCCTCCTTTTTATTGTAAATGTCTAACACAAAAGTGAGAATTGCCACCGGCGGTACAATTTGCGCCATAATTGCCAGTACCGCTAATTTCTAATCTCGCGCAGTAGCAATAACCAGCAGTACTGCAGTTGGCCGCGGTATACCTATAAGTGCTGTCATTTTTAGGATCGGTGGGAATGGTGTAGGTTTCACCCATAAAAATTGTCAAGGTTCCCCCTTGAGCAGGACAAGGGTCTGGATATTGATAGTTATTGTTCTGGTAATATTGTTCCATGGCTTTTTGAATTTCTAATAAGTCTGCCCGGCGTCGGGCATCCCGGCCCTTTTTTTGGCTGGTTTGATAGGAAACGGTGCCCAGCAGCAAAAGAATGGAAACGATAGACATCACCACCAATAATTCTATCAAAGTAAAACCCTGTTTCGTTTTATGTTTTTTTAATCGGCTTTCACTTGATAACATAGTTGTGAACCGCAGTAGCTACAACTAACTCCGCTGGAATCTGTCTGGTTTTCTAAACAAGCAGAAAGTGTAAAATTTTCGCTGTCTGTCTGCTCATAATAATATTGAGGGTTATCATCCAGAGGATCCTCGGGTAATTTCTGCATATAGGTATTGCCTGAAAAACCAAAGGTGCTTACCCCCCAAGTACAAGCCCCGCCACCACAACCTTCACCGATATTCCCACTCACCCCAGCCTGCGGATAACTCTGATTGTCATTATAATAAAGTCTTAGGGCTTTTTTGACTTCATTTAAGTCATGTTTGCGCTTAAGGTCGCGGGCCCGGCCGCGGATATTCTGCAGGTTTACCAAAAGCAAACCTGCCAAGATACTGATGATGCTTACTACCACCAAGAGTTCAATCAAAGTAAAACCTAAAATTGGCAACTTTCGTCTGTTTAAAGGCTTTCTTTTTTTCATTTTAAGGACTGGTATTGGTTGAAGAGACCCCATAATTACAATTAACTCCCGTGCCGCAACTCACAGTTGTTGAAATAATCTGTGGATCATCTTCATTTTCTAGTTTAGCATAAAGCCGGTAATCAACACCACCACTACTTTGGTAAACATATGTTTGGCCAGAAGCAGTCTTGGGATCCACAGGCAGTTTCTGCATATAAGTTGGCTGCGTTTCACTTATACCAAAATAAGAACCCCAGTCACAAACGCTAGTACCCGCGCTACCACACCCCATAATTTTCCCGTCGCTCGACGAGCTCGGATATTTGCCCCGATCGTTAAAGTAAGCTTCCAAGGCTCGCTGAACTTGAGCTAAATCAGCTTTACGTTGACTATCGCGGGCTCGCTGGAGGGAACGAAGATAACTGCCTAAACCTGTTGTCGCCAACGCTGCCAAGAGCAACATCACCACAATCAGCTCCACCAGCGTAAGGCCTTTATTCTTAATTTCGTTCTGGTTTGTTGGCATAATTGATTTCATTTACTTAACTTAGGGTGTTCCCGGCCTCGTATTACTTGAAGACACACCCCAGTTATAAGCACCACCGGGACCGCAACCACCCTGACAACCAACCTCGCTGATTGACGGATCTTTCTCATTTTCCAACTTCGCAAAAATTTTAAAAGATTGGCCGTCGGTCTCATAAGCATAATTTTCACCCCTAGGATCGCAGGGAACGGCTTCCAAATAAGGCAAAAAGGCATTACCGCAGCTGGGTAATGAGGCAGGATAACGATCATGGTCAGCATAGTAATCTTCTAAAACTGTCTTTAATTTCATCAGGTGATCCTTGCGCTGGCTGTCGCGGCCTTTGGCAACCTGCAAACGAAAAAGCCAAAGAGAAGTTGTGGCCAACATTGCCACAATGGTAACAACCACCAACATTTCAATAAGGGTAAAGGCGGCCTGATGGTAATTAATAAAATACATCTTAATTTATTTTTTCAGGTAATTAGGCGCCAATACCATTGCCACATCATCTCTCCCCAAAATTTGGCAATGATGGTGCCCAAAACTAAAAATGGCCCAAAAGGTAAAGTTTGTCCAAAACGTTTTTTCCCCAACATTATCAGTATGACAGCTGTCACCGCTCCTGTCAAGAAGGCTAAAAAAAGCGCCGTGAGAATCTGGGGATAACCTAAAAAGAGCCCCATTAAAAAAGCCAGTTTAACATCACCAAAACCTAAACCCCTTTTTTGGGTAATAAGATAAAGGAAATAAAAAAACAGGCCTGAACCAAAACCAGCCAGGAAAAATTGCCAGCGGTTTGATTCAAATAAACGTAAAAAGGAAATCAGAATTGCCGGCAAAACCACCCAATCAGGAATAATGCCGGCCTTAAAATCGGTGATAAAAATAACCAGAAGGGAAGAAAAAATATAAAGCCAGTAAAGCAGAAGAATAAATGAATAAAAACCTTCGGCGCGGGCAAAGAAAGCAAAGCGCGACAAAAGCCAATAAAGCCAAATAAACTCAACCGCCGTCAAAAATTCCACCAGTGGATACTGGAGGTTAATTGGCCGGTGACAATAACGGCATTTACCCCCCAGCATTATAAAAGAGAGGAGGGGAATGTTGTCATACCATTTTAGTTGGTGTCGGCAATGATCGCAACAGGATCTGCCAACGACCCATGGGGGCAAAAAATCTTTAATTCTTGAAAGCTTGTTCGGTTTTTTAGGTGGTGGCTTTCTACTTTCCTCGTTAATTTCCCGGTAAATCACTACATTTAAAAAACTGCCCACCAATAAACCGCCCAAAAATAAAAAAAGATAAATTATCATCGTTAAAATCTTCGCCAAATTTTATGTTTGGCAAACTGAACAAGAGACAACCAAAACCACCTTAGAAACCCAAAATATCTTCACTTAAAAAACTTTATAAATAAAAATCTCATCACACCAGCCCGGCTTTCTCTCAAACGCCATCAACTAAGCATGTGATTTAAACCAGCTTCTAAATCTAATAATATAATAAAACTAGCAGGAAGCTGTAAAAAAAACAACCTCTTTATTTACCAAAGGTGTTAAGATTATATCACCTCCAAGGTGATAATCCCTTGACACCTTTGGTAAAAATAATTAAAGTGATATTATGCCTAGCCGTGAGGTAATTTTAGCCAATAATGAAATTTATCATGTCTTTAATAAAGGTGTAGCTTCTGTACCGGTCTTTGTCACCAAGAAAGATTACCAGCGGGCATTGGAAACTTTAGCTTATTATCAAAATTTAAACCTTCCCGCAAGATACTCATATTTTATCGTTCAATCGTTGGAAATAAGAAACAAAATTCTTGAAGAATTAAAAAAACAAAATAAACTCTTGGTAGAAATCATTGCTTACTGCTTGATGCCAACTCACTTTCACTTAATCCTTAGACAAAAATACGATCACGGCATTTCTAAGTTTTTAGGCAATTTCACTAATAGTTATACCCGCTATTTTAATACCAGAAACAAGCGTGACGGTCATCTTTTTCAGGGAAAATTTAAGGCCGTAAGAATTATTACTGATGAGCAACTTCTCCATGTCAGTCGCTATATCCACCTTAATCCCTACATCTCTCATTTGCTTAAAAAGGTTGAGGACTTAAGTAATTATCCTTATACTTCTTTCCCAGAATATTTACATAAAAATCAAACTGGAATTTGTCATAAAGAAATTATTTTAGGATTATTTAAAAATAAGCGAACCCTTTATCGAAAATTTGTTTATGATCAAGCAGAATATCAAAAAAAACTAGGCTTAATTAAACATTTAATTTCGGAGTAATACCAAAGGTGTTAAGATTACATCACCTCCAAGGTGTTAAGGC
>CAYNMC010000016.1:0-92065 GCA_964398365.1 uncultured Pseudomonadales bacterium
AGCCCCATGGCGAAGAACATAATTGCTTTAACTCAACAAAATGAAGCAAGGGGTTAAACTGGTTATTAACCATTTGTTCAACGGCGGTATATTTTTTTTCAACCAGTGCCGGAAGCCAAAAGAAGGCTGATAAAGAAAAACCAATTAATAAAGTAATAAAATAACCGCGGAACAATAAAAATTTATTCTTTTCTTTTAAAATCAAATTTATCATTAAAATCATAATTATTGGCAGAATCATAAGAGTAGTTAAATTGTGGGATAAAATAAGACAAGCTAAAGCTAAACCTCCTAAAATTTTATTTTTTTTAATTATCCCTAAAAAAAGTAAAGGCAAAAAACTATAAGCCCATAATTCAGCAATACTACCACGAACATACAACTGCAAAGCATGGTAGGGAGCATAAAGATATAAAATTGCAGATAAAATACCACCACCAATTCCAAAGAAATAATGACTTAATAAAAACATTAAAATGCCAGCCAGTAAAAATCCCAAAGCTATCATTATTTTAGTCGCTGTTAAAACATCAAAGCCAATTAAAACAAAGAAAGCACTAATATAATAAGGTAAGGGGTTGTAAAAATTGAAAATAGGATAACCATAACCGTAGCCTAAGTCGTCAACCCAGCGTACCGGAAATTGGCCCTCTTGTAAAGCTTTCGCCATTTCCCAAGTTCGAGCAACCTGGGTATCATCATGCATAGGAAAAAAACCACTTTTAAATAATTCAGAAATTCCCAAAAAGGAAATTAAAACCACAACTAGATATGGCAAAATTTTATTTAAAAATTTTCCCATGAGTAAAACTTAAAAACAAAATTATAAAAATGCCCATCAAGGAAAGATAATTACCAATTTCTCTTATTATTGTATCCTCTAATCTCGCTTCAATAAAATAATTTCCTGGATTAATTTTAAAAGAAAGATTGCCCTCCTTTTTTAGTTCCCAAGTTACCCTCTTTTTATTAAGATAAATATTCCAGTTGGGGAAATACAACCAACCAGTTTCTATGACTGCCGGCGTCATAATTTTCGCTTGATACTGATAATCAATACTCGTGGCTTTAATCTTTTTTAATTCTCCCTGACCTGAAACCAAGGTTAATTTTTGAGGGTCAATTTTGGGCAAATTATTACTCCAAATCGGCATAAGTTCAGCTCGGGTATCCGCGGTAAAAGGATCTTTTAAGAAATGTTCTTCATTAAACCTGTCAAAGGTAGCAGGCCGCAAATGATTACGGTTAGTATAAAGGGCTAAAACAATTAAAAATACTGCCAAGAGCCGGCTTAAAAATTTATTTCTTAAAAAATTAATTAAGGCTCCAGCCAAAAAAGCAACAATAAAAGTTTCTACTGATAATATTTTCCAAGGAAATTCTATACGTTGAATAATTGGAAGTAATTGCCAAATAAAAAGAGAGCTATCAATCATTAAAAATAAAAAAATAAAAAAACTAACAATAAATAAAATAATTAATTTTTTCTCTTTAAAGTTGTTCTTTAAGTTCAGTGAGAGAAAGATTAAGGAAAGAAACATGACTAACCATTGTGCTCCTCCCAACTGAAAAGACATCCCATCATTTAAACCCTTAACCGAATAACCATAACCCCATTTTGAATAGATTAGTTGTTCTAAAGAAGGAAAGTCATTCTGATAAGAAGAAGTCACACCTATTTCTTTTAATCTAACGTAAACTAGTTCAAAAATCATAGGTAAAAGAAAAAAGGCAGCCAGAAGAAATGATAAAGAGAGGCTTAAAACGAGACGAAAAATAATATTTTTTTTATGTGGAGACTTAAAAATTAAATAAAAAAGATAAGCCATAAAAAGAGGTATAAACATCAAAACGGTAGCGTTGTGGCTTATAAGGAAGAAAGCTAAAGAAAAACTACCAAGAATAATAAATTTTAAATTTTTTTTCTGGGATAAAAGGTAGAAAGACCAAAAAACCAAGGGAATGAGCGCAAAGGAAACGGCTACTCCAAAAGTACCATTAACATAAAGACTAATAAAACGATATGGCGCATATAAATATAATATTGCACCCACTAAACCTCCGCAGTTTCCCCAATAATTTCTTGACCATAAAAACATAAAAATACCTGAAAGAATGTAAGTAAAAATAATCACAATTTTATAACTATCAATGGTATTTAATCCCATTAATAAGAATGGTTGGCTTAAATAATAGGGCCCAGGATAATAATAATTGAAAGTAGGATAACCATAACCATTGTTTAAGTCACCTACCCAGCGTACTGGAAATTGACCCTGTTTGAGTTCTTTATGCATAAAAAAAATCCTTAAAATATGGAATTTACAATCATGACATTCAAAAAATCCTGGTTTTAAGAAATTCTTTAATGCCGGATATGAAACAACAATAATTAGAAAAATAATTAAAAACCAATTTCTCATAAAAATAAAATCAACAAACCCAGAAAACTAAAGAAGCTAATAATATCTGCTATTAATCTTAGAGTTGTTTCTTGAAAAACTAATTTTACGTGTTTATCTTCAGGAAATAATTTAAAACTAATCACACCCTTAGAATTTTCATAATTAACCACTCTTTCTTTGCCATCAACAAAAACCCGCCAACCGGGATAATAAAGCGTATTAACTCTTACTTCTTGTGGTTGAGTCGCAGCTACGGAAAATTCTATAAGATTGCTTTTTAATTTTTCAATTTGGTAGCTACCTTTAAGTTCAATTTTTTCCTTGGGAGCAATTTTTGGTGGTTCTTTAACCCACAGAGGAGTATTTTCGTCACCTTCAATGGTGGTTGATTGATTGGTAATATAGTACATATCATCCTTATTAATATAAACCGCTGGTTGGCGATTGGTTTTGGTCATAAAAAATAAAACTAAAAAAATCAAGGTTATTATTAAAAATTTAACCGTTTGATTAAAAAAGACTAAAAAATAACTACTAATAATGGAAAGATAAAAACCAAGAGGTACCATTAGTCGCCAAGGATAACTTACAAAAACGAGAAGAGGAAGCTTTTCCCAAAAAATTTTTGAAACTGGAAAAAGGAAAAAAAGATTAATTGATAAAACAAAAACAAAAAATAAAACCAAATAATTAAATTTTTTAAAGAATAAGAACCACAAACTGAGGAGAGCAAAAACTAAATGAACTAAACCTAATTGAAAAGATAAAGAAGGGGTATTTTTGGGAATTATCAATTCTTTTAGCTCTACAAAATGGTGTGTAGGTTTAGTAATAATTTCTGGTAAAAGATTGGTCCACTGTTTTTCATAAAGGGCAGGTAACCAAAAAAAGCAAGAAAGAGTAAAAGCCAGAAGCACTGAAACTAAAAAAAGAAAAAAAGATTGATTGTCCTTTTTCAAAAAAAATAAATAGATCATAAAAAGAAAAATAAACGGCAAACTAACCAGCGCTAAACTGTTGTGGGCCAAAATTAATAAAGCCGTACTTAAACTAGAAATAGCAAGCCAGCGTTTATTTTTTCTTTTTTTTAATTTAATTAAGGACCAATAAACTAAAGGCAGAAGCGCAAAAACCAATGATTCACCTACAGAACCACGCACATATAAATCAACCATCCGAAAAGGATAGTAAAGATAAAAAATCGTACCTAAAAGAGCGGTTGACTGAGAAAAAATTTCATTTAAAAATAAATAAAAGAAAACAGCTGAGAAAACTACACTGAGAATAAACACGCCTTTAACTGAATCGACAAAGCTGAAGCCTAAAAGATGTAAAATCTCTCCTATGATAGGCGGAAGAGGATAATTGAAATTCAATACCGGATAGCCATAAGTATGAAATAAATTGCCCGCCCAGCGCGGGGGTAATTGTCCATCACGCAGGGCAAAATGAAAAGCCGAAAGTCTCACAATCGCCCATTCACCGTCGTGTGTCACAAAATATCCCTTTCTCAAAAAGGGTAAAAGAAGAGGGATTGTTAAAAAAATAAGTAAAAGGGGGAATAAAAATTTAATTAATTTTTTTCTCATCTTAATTAAAAAAACGATAGTAAAAAAGGGTCAAGAAAGCCGATAAACCATCAAGCCAACTAATTTTTTTCCCTTCTGAATATTCTCGACCGGCATAGGAAATCGGCACCTCATATATTCGAATCCCGGCTTTCAGAATTTTAGCTGTAACTTCTGGTTCAAAGTCAAATTTTTTCGAACGTAAATTAATACTTTTTAAAAACTCTGCTGGTAGAAGCTTATAGCAGGTTTCCATGTCAGAAAGAGTAGTATCAAAAAGAACATTAGTTAAAAGAGTCAAAATTTTATTAGCAAGCATGTGCCAAAAGAACATATTACGATGCTCACCAGTGAAACGCGAACCATAAACTACCTTAGCCTTCCCTTCCAAAATTGGCTTAATTAATTTTTTATAATCTACTGGGTCATATTCCAAATCAGCGTCTTGAATAAGCACATAACCATCATTAATCATTTTAAGAGCTGACTTTATCGCGGCTCCTTTACCCTGATTATTTTGATGAAGTAAAAGTTTAATCATTCCCTTTTTAGCCAACGCTTTTAAAATAGCTTGAGAGCCATCAGTTGAACCGTCATCAACAACAATAATCTCTGAAATTAACTGTTTTTGGCGCCAGACTCTTTGAATTACCTGTTTAACAGTTTTTGCTTCATTGAAAACAGGTATAATAATGGTAAGTTTTAATTTTGCTTTATTCATGCCGCTATTCCTTTAGATCTAAATTTTATTAAAAAAATTAATATTAAAATCAAGAATAAAAAACTTCCCCTTAACCCTATTTTAAAGCTTAAAGGCTGATAAAGAAAAACTACTTGATGTTGTCCAGCAGGAACTAAAACTGCCCTAAAAGCATAATTAGCTTTATATATTTTACCCTTTTTACCGTCAAGATAAACCTGCCAACCTGGATAATAGGTGTCAGAAAGAAATAAAAATTTATCATCTTCGGCCGTCGTTTCAAGTTCAAGCCTATTAGCTGAATAATTATTTATTTTAAGTTTGCCTTCCCTCGAGGAAAGTTTTAAATTTTTTGCGCTAACCTCTTCTTCCAAAATTACAGTTTCTAAAGGATTGAAAGCTTGCTGGTAAATTTCCTCAATAATTTTTCTTTTATCTTTTATTACTACAAAATTATTAACTAAAAAGGCTCGCGGTAAAACTTTTTTATTTTCGTAAATTTTCCAATTTTTCCTTTGCCAGACTAATTGATATCTTTCTTGAGGAAATGAAGTCTCGTCATGATCCCACTCGGAACGATAATGATCATCTTTGTTTAAAAGGAATTTTATTCCTAATAAGTCTTCTAAACGATAACGATATTTATTTTTATTAAAAGGCAAAATCACTGTCGTTCGCGAAATATCATCTTTATAACGTCCCTCAGCGGCGGCCCAAACTAGCTCTCCATAATAACGAGGATATAAAGTATCATAGCCTTCTGGAGAAAAAAGGCGATAATATGTCGCAAAATTACTTTCAAAATCAGCAGGATTAGTGCCAGCAAAACGATAAATTTGACTATTTTTTTGAAGAAATTCTAACAAAGGATGAGGAGGAAAAACTAATTCTTTATAAGTAAAAGGAATAACTTTATTTGCTACATAAAAAAGATCCAAAGCCGCCAAAGGGATAAGAAGATATAAAAAATTTAATTTTATATTTTTAAGAGATTTTGTTAAAACAAGAAATATGATAGTTAAAAAATAAATCACGGATGGTAAAATTAGATTTCGTTTCATGACTTTTAAATAGACAAACCAAGATTGAAAGGAGAAAAATTTAATGCCAAACTCTAGACCTACCCAAAGAAGAAAATAAATCAATCCTGGAAAAAATATTATTTTTGGTAACCTTTTTAATTTTAAAAACTCATCAACACCAAAACCGGTTAAGACACAAAAGCTAAAAGTGGCTAAAAATAAAATTCTCGTAGCGGTACTGGTAGTAAAAATTGGAATTTTTAACCAAAGTAAAATTTTAGGCAAAAACCAATTTAGGCAGAAGCTAAAAACAACTAAAATTGTGGCAGTAAAAAATTTTTTATTTTTATTTTTTGAAAAAATTGTCACTAAAGCAAGAGTAAAGGCAATTACACCTGAATAAACAGCGCTTTCAGTATAATCATGGCCACCCCAATAATTATCAGTGGTAGGATTGCCTAAAAAATCTGGTGAAATTAAAGTAATCAAGTTTTGCCACGGCAGTAAAGTTTTTATAAAAGAAAATTCTGAAGAAGGGATTTCTCTTGAAGCAAGAAGATAGTATTCTAACAAAGGCAACCAAACTACCATAGTTGCTCCAATAACTCCCAAACAAAGATAAAACCAAGGAATAAATTTTTTGACTCGATATAAAAAATATAAACTAGAAAAAATTAAGATAAACATAAATATTTGAGGGTGACCCGCAAGAAAAGTTAAAACTAAACTCAACCAAAGCCAAAATAAATAAATAAAACATTGTTTTTCTTTATAGCATTCAATTAAATAAAAAATTAAAGGTAAATAAGCAAACTGAAAAGCATGAATATTCCAAATTAACCAAACAGACATTGGTAAAGAAAAAGCGTAAGAAAAGGCGCTTAAAAAAGACCCTAAAGGCGAAATTCTCATTTTTTTAGCAAAAAGGTACATAAAAAAGGCTGCCAGAAGTGGTTGGCTAATTAATAAAATTGTCCAAGCATAAATCTGCGGAAGGATAAGGTAAATTAAATTTAATGGGTAGAAAATAGCTGTTTGAAAGTTAGCTAAATGAGGAGCACCGCTAAATTGATAGGGATTCCATAAAGGCCATTGAAAGTTCAATAATTGTTGGGTAGTAAAAGAACGCCAAGGATAAATTTGTCTTATCGTGTCAAAACCAAAAAGACCCTGTTTATAAACACCTCCTGGATATTGCGGCCACTGTTCTTCTTTCCATGGCGAAAAAAACCAAACCAAAAGATTGCCAGGAACGGGAAATTTATGAAAAAAAAATAGTTTACGAAAAAAGACCAGCCAAAAAAATAAAAATATGATTAAATAAAAAAAATCTTTTTTATTCATTTTTAGGAACGCCTAAACCAATAGACCCAAAAACATAATCAGGTTTAATCCCCTGCCAAAAAGAAGGATAAATAATGGTATAAGTAGGATAAATTGAAGAGTTGGGTTGGGGCTGAAGTTTAAATTTGAAAAAATAACTTAAATAGTGATAACCGCCCATCCACGGAGGCTCAATGGTAAAGGAAAGATAAAAAGGCTTGTCTTTTACTTTTTTTTTAATAAAATTAAAAACGCTTAATTTTGCATACAGCGAAGGTTCAGCTTGCCAAAGATACCAATTTTTAAAATTAAAAAAAATAAAAAGGAAAAGAAAGCTTATCAAAAAAAATCTTCCCAGCAATTTTTTACTCAAACTAGCCAAAACTTCTCCTACTAAAATTAAAAAAATTGGTTCCTGTAAAACATAGTAATAGTTAATAATATGCCCCCCATAAAAAGAAAAACAGAAAGGAGGAATAAACAACCAAGCTAAAGTCAGATCCAATTTTTTTTTCTGCTTCAAGAATAAATAGGAAATTATAAAAAAAAGAGCCAGTATTAATTTTAAAGCTAATGTCGTATTAAAAAAAAGATTGCCTAGGTTTTCTAAACAAATCTTAAAGGAATTTAAAAATTGATTTAAAAAATTAAAAGAAAGATTGTTTTTTTGCTTAAGAAAAATAAAAAGGTTTTGAGAGATAAAAAAATGATGACGTAAATCAAAAATTAATAAAGGTAAAGAAAAAACAAAAACAGGTAACATAAATAAAAAAATATTTTTAACTTTAGATCTTAAGGGTTTAAAATTTAAGGGCTCTAAAAAGAAAATAACAAGAGGTAAAAAAAACAGCGCCGTAAAGTGAAGATGTAAGGCTAAACCTGTTAAAGTGCCCAGAAGCAAAGCTTTTTGTGGTTTTTGAGACAGAAAATAAAAAATTAAAAGTGAAATTAGCGGTAAAGGAAAAAGCAGTGGTGGTAGACCGGCCTGGTTTAAAAAGGAAAAACTAAAAAGAGCCAATAAAAAAGAAAAAAAAGCTGTCCGCCAGCCGGCGAGTTTTTGGCTTATCCAAAAAATTAACAAAAGGTTCAAAGCTGCCCAAAAATTACTCACTAAAGACACAGTATAAGGGTGCATGCCTCCCAAATAAAAAGCCATCGCCATAAAATAATTATAGAGAGGTCCTATAAACATGCCACCTACCGACGTCGGGGCACCAATTAAACTAAACTTCTTATCCACTAAAATCTCCTTAGCCTGCCAAGCTAGATATTCTTGATCAAATTCAAAAAAGGCCCGTTCTTCAAATTTATAAAAATATTTAATTGAAGCCAAAATTAAAAGAACTAAAAAAATGACAAAAGATCTATTCATTAATTTTTAAGTAATATAAACTTAAATGATTGTCACTCTTGCCTCTTTTATATTTCGCTATTAATTGCAAAGGCCAAGTAGAATCAGGCCTTTGGGTATCTTTAAAAATCACAAAAGTTTTTTGTTTCTTTGCCTTTTCTTTTAACCATTCAAAACCATCCGTAATTGGCCAAAAACCTTTAATTTCGACATTTGGATTATTATGCAAATAAATTTCTAAGGCGGCTGGCGTAAGACCGAAAGTTCCTTCAGTAGCCACCGCAATTTTTTCTTTAACCGACTCTTTCTTTAAGTAGTCTACAACCTCATTTATTCCCCAACCCGCAGGCCAATCGTCTAAATATTGACCTCTATCAACCTTTGGTAAAGGTGCATTTACGGGATTAAAAATAATCTGGCTTGTAAAATAAGCAGGATAAGAGAAAAATAAAAGATAAAGAATAAAAATCAAAAAAGAATTTTTAATCAGCCTAATTTTTTCTAATGCCGAAGCCATTAAAATTATTAAAGGAAGAGTCATAAAGAGAAAAAAGCGAGGATAAAGAACTTTACCAAAAAATGCTAAGGTTAAAAATGGCAACAAAAAACAAAAAAGAAGATAAGTTTTAATTCGAAAGTATCTTTTAAAATCAAATAAAGAAAATAAAATTAAAAATAAAAAGCTAGGTGTTAAATATGTCATCAACCAACCTGATAACCCTTTCAAATTCCCCCAAAATCTTTGCCACTGACTCAAGAAACTCAAAGAAAAAATTTCATTAAAAGAGTAAATAAAAGTTAAATTTTTTAAACCTACTAAATAATAAAAAGGGCTTAATCTTTGAATGGCGTTAATTAATAAAGCGAGAGCTAAACTTAAAAGAGCTAGCCCAAACCACTTTAAAAAGAATTTATTAGCCTTTTTAAATTTGGCTAATAAAAGACTAAAGGGAAGCAAATAACAAAGAAATTGAGCTGATGATTTTGTTAACAAACCACCACCAATCGTCATTCCTAAGAAAAGAGCAACATCCACTCTTAAACTTTTAATTAAAAGCACTTCCAACCATAAAGCCCAAATGGTAAAGGCCGCCAATAAACTATCCATTAAAGCTAACCGATCATGCCAAAGGGCTAAGGGAAAAATAGCCCAAAGAAGGCTTGACCAAAAACCAACCCTTTTATTAAAAAGCAAGCTACCCATAAAAAATAAACCTAAGCTCGTAAAAACTCCTGCAATTACTGAAACTAAACGACCGGCAAAAAGAGGCTCAGTAAAAAGCCGTTGACTAATCATATTCAACCAGATAAATAAAGGTTGCTTACCATCAGTTAAAGAAATAAAACGCCAGTTGGGATCTTGATTAGCAATTTGCGTCCAACGAATATAAATGGCCTCATCAGTAAAAATAGGCAAATAATTAAGGTTGATAATTCTTAAAAGAAAAGTTAAGACAAGAATTAAACCTAAAACCAATTTTGTTCTCAAAGTTTTCTTAACCATCTTTAATTTTATTATAATGATTACTTTTTAATTTTTTCTTGCCTCTTTTCAAGAATAATGCCAGCCGCTAGCTTTTCTCTGCTGATTATTTTATCTTCAGAAAAATTGCTAAGCCAATCTTCAATTCTCTTTGTTAATAAATCTGGCTCAATAATTAAATAATAAAATTCCGTCTTTTGTGAAGGCTGTTCTTGAAGTTGCTTAGCTAAATATTTTTCTTTATAAGGAACATAATCAGTCTTCCCCGGTAAGTAACTATATTCTTCTGGCCAATAACCATGCCTTTTTTTACCATACCACCAAAATAAATACTGATAATGATACTCATAAACTGGAGGGGTGTAGACGAAAACTTTAAAAGGTTGACCCTGAGCGTCTTCGTAAATTCTGTCAATAATTTTTTTTTGAATTTTTAAGGTACCAGCATCTTGAAACTCTGAAAAAAGAAAATGACTATTAAATATGACTAAAAAAGTTAAGAGCAAAAAGCCAGTAATAAAATTTTTATTAATGATTTCTTTTAAAAAAAGAGCAAATAAAAAAATAAAAGGAATGACTAAGCCAAAAAGATACCACCCTTTTAATTCCGGAGAGAAAAGAAAAATATAGCCAAGAAAAGGGATAAAAAGAGTTAAAAGATTAACTTTGATAAAATTTTTTATTTTTTTATTCTTTTTTGAATAAGTAGCGAAAATAACCAAAAACATTAAGAAAATAATCATTATTAAAAGCCATTTTTGAGAAAATTTAAAAACCGATCCAGAAAATAATTCCAGAAATTTATTAAACCTATCTGTGATTCTTAAATTTAAAGGCAAAACACCTCCTAAACTTTGGTTTTGACCCTTTAAAAAAGCAAGTAAAGCTTTTACTTGAATAAATTGGTGTCTAAATTCAAAAATAACTTGAGGTATAAATGGAAAAATAAAGATAAAAATAGCAAAGGTTAAATTTTTAAAATTTTTTACTAGTCTCAAGTTTAAAAAAATAAAAACTAATAAGGTAATTGAAGTAAAAATGGCGGCTGCTGGTTCAAGATGAAAGTTTAAACTTGCCATTAAAGCCGCTAAAAGCAAATAAATATCCCTCTTCAGTAAAACTTTATAAAGTGACCAAATAAAAATTAAAGTGGTAAAAGGTAAAAGATTAGCATGAAAGGCAAAAGTAGCTAAACTTGTCATTAAGGGAGAAGAGGCCATTAAAACAGCAAAAATTAAACCCAGTTTTTCGTCTTTTAATTTTTTGCCCAAAAAAAATCCTAAAATAATAGTCAGTAAATTAATCAAGAAAACAAAAATGACACTAGCGCGGGGATCACCGCCTGAAAGCCAAAAGGGGATGGCTAAAAAATAATACCAACCAGGACCAAAAAAAACACCGTTTAAGCTTCCCCAGGGACCAATAAGATAAAATTTTTTTAAGACTACCATATCACGAGTCCACAGCATATCACGACCCATGTCAAAAACGAAAGTAAATTGATCATTTAAAATATAAGGCAGGCGAAGAAATAGAGCTAAGAAAAAAATAAAAATTAAGACTAAATGGTTTTTATTCACTCTTTTGGAAAAAGTTCAATAAATTAATCAATAAACTCAAAATAAGAGGACTGATAAACAAATAGTTTCTCCAATGCTTAGCCACGGGCGTGTAATCACCAAAATAAAGATAGGGAAGATAATATAAAATTCCTCCTAAGGAAAGAGCTACCAGCAAATGGCTGAGTTTTTGATTGTTTAACATCACTCCTAAAGGAAAAAGAGGAAGAAAATACCAAGGCAATAGCTCGCGCATTAAAATCTGAATGATAATCGCGATAAGAGTCAAAGTAAAAGCCCCCCAGCTTCTCCATTCTTTTTTAATTTTTAGGAAAAATAAAGGCAAATAACCTAAGGTAGCATATTTTATTAAAATTGAAGCCCCTAAACTCATCAAGCCCAAATTTTTTTTTCTTTTAAGATAAAGAAAAATTGCCAATAAACCAAAAAGGGTCATCAAACCATCTAGATGAGGACTTACTAAACTTTCATTAATTACTAAAGGATTAAAAGCAAAAAAAACCATGGCGGGTAAAGAAATAATTTTATAAATAAGATAGCAATTTCCCAAATAAGCTAATGACAAAAAAAGTTTGAAATTAAATAGAGTAAGGATAAATTTACCAAAACCTAAAGTATAAGGTAAAAGGCTCGCGGTTAACCAAAAAGGACCATAAGGGTAAGTTCGATGCGTCCAGTGCATAAAGCGCGTCCAAAGATCTGTCGGAAAATCTAAGGCGGTGTAGAGCCAAGGATTGTGCTGATGGTAAATTAAAATCCTCGCATCAAAAATATAATTGAAAATATCATGAGAAAAAGCTGGATAGGAAAATAATAAAATGAAAATAGTACTAAAAATTAAAATCCAAACTTGGTTAAGTTTAAGTTTTTTTTCCTTAGTATTTTTGAAAATCAAAAAATAAAAAATAAAAAGAAAAAGGTAAAGAAAACCATAAATTATAGCAGAAAAATGACGATTGAAATAACCTAAATAAATTAATTTTTGCTGAATGATTTGATAAAAATAATTGGCAGAAAGTGTAAGATTAAGATCGATCTGGGAATAAGAATAAATTGTTATTGCCAAAAGAATTAAGTTGTAAGCAAGAAAGAAAAGCCAATAGTTACTTTTCATATTCTCCGCTAAGATCATAAAAGCGGATTTTGATAATATCAAAAAACATCCTCAGAGAATCTTTAAGGGGATTTACCCGATTTGTCTTAACATGATGCCAATTTATTGGTACCTCTGCCACTTTAAAACCATATTTTTTAGCCAGAAAAAGTAATTCCACATCAAAAGCTCCCGTATAGGCATCGGCAACTTTTCTCTCTTTATAAACTTTAATTTTGGAAAAAAGTTTAGTTACGGCTGCACTCGTAAAAAGTTTAAACCCACATTGAGTATCGTTAATGCCTTTAATCACCAAAATTCTCACCAAAAAGTTAAAAACTTTACCCATAAGATGACGGTAAAAAGGCTCTTTTTCCCTTTTCGCTCCCTTAATTTCTCTTGAGCCAATAACAATTTGATAACCTTCTTCAATTTTCTTTAAAATCTTTTTTACTTCAGTAATGGGTGTTGCTTGGTCAAAGTCAGTAAATAAAATGTTTTTCCCCCTCGCCGTTAAAAAGCCTCGAATCACTGCCGCTGCCTTTCCTTGATGGGGATTTTGAATTAAAGACCAATTTTGACGATTTTTGATAAATTCCCTAATTAATTTAGGCGTTTGATCAATTGAACCATCATCAACTATAATTACTTCCCATAAATATCTTTGCTTTTTTAAATAATCATCAACTTCTTTTAAAACTCCCTTTTTAAAGTTTTCTTCTTCATTGTAAGCAGGAATGATTACTGATAAAAAAATTGTTTTCTTCATTATTAGCCTTTAGGAGCAGGTTTACCAACCCAATCAAGAGAATCAGCATGATGAACCAATCTAAAAATACGAATGCCCACTTGATCTTCCCAGACCTCAGCAACTTCTGCTCGACCAAAGGCGGCAATTTCCCAAAGTGGATGACCTAAGGGTTGGCAAATTTCTGATTCACATACTACAAAAAGTTGTTCTTCTACCCTTTTTTCCAAGGGCGTAGGACCGGACCTTTCTATTTCTAAAAAATAACGATAAGCATGATCGCTATTACCCTTAGAAATTAAGGCAAAATTGTAAGGTCGCCCCCGACTTTTACTAATAATACTTTTTGCAATCCTTTGGGTTTGTGCTAACATTTTATTAGGTACTTTAAGGATTGGCTGTTTACTTAAACAATTATAAACCAAAAAAACCACAAAACCGGCACTCAGAGCTTTAATAAGAAAAAATTTTTTTTGGAAGAAAAAACCAAAAATAAAACCTAAGGCAATTGCTGGCAGAGGGTAAAGATAACCATAATAATACTCATAAATTGTTCCTTGATAAAATCTTAAAAAAATGGCTCCCAGAAGCCACCAAGTAATAATAATTAAAATCCCTATTTTTTTCTTTTTATTTTTTGTTCTAAAAAGCAAAAATAGAAGAGAAGTCAAAAGAATATAAAGAGAAATATTTAGCAAAAAGTTTTTCTGTAAACCTAAAAAATCGGCAAAGATTCTTGCGGAAATTTCAAAAAAAGCCGGTAATAAACTGAGTGGGTAAAAAGCAACTGCTCCATTTTTTCTCGTAATAAACTCAAAAATGGCTCTAAAGTTGGTAAAATTATGTCTAAATTCAAAAATTATAAAGGGAGAAAGGCTAATTAAGCAACCTAAAAATAAATAAAGGCAGTTAAGGAACCATTCTTTAATCTTTCTTTCAAAGTTTAAAAAAATGCCTATTGGCGCCAAAATTAAGGCAAGATAATGAAGTTGGCAACAAATTCCTAAAAGTATTCCGGAAATTAAAATTAACCACCTTTGTTTTTTTAGTTTGCTCAAGTAAAGACAAAAAAAGAAAGCCAAAGAGAAAAAGGGAAGAACATTGGGATTCCAAGAAAAACGGCTATTTCTTACCGTCAGAGGCGAAATGGCGTAAAAAAAAGAACTTAATAAAGCTAGTTGTTGATTAAAAACTACCTTAAGAAAAAAATAAAGCATAAAAACAGTCATAATTCCAAAAAGGGCAACCATAATTGCTGGGCCGACTGGATCAAAACAGGCTAGCCATAAAGGCAAAATCATCAAATAATAATAAAATGGTCCTAAATAAAAACCTCCAACTGAAGCCGTAGGACCAAGCAGGATTAATTTGTGCTCTTTGATCATCTTCGCCACCACTAAAACGTCTCTCCCTTGATCACCCAAAAAGATAAGGTAGTCCTTAATACGGTAAAGACGTAAAAAAGCAGCTATTAATAAAATTAAAACTAATAATAAAATTTCTTTTTTGAAATCAATTTTTATTTCCATATTTTTTCTTTAAGAAGGATGAACCAAAGCTTTATCCCTTCGAAGGCTGCCTTAAGAATAATATGGGGCTTACCACCAGTTTGCTCTCCTTCTTTACGAGAATAATGATGGACACCCACTTGCGTAATCTTAAAACCCGCTTTTCTTGCTCTAACAACGAATTCGGTAACGGTGATGGCACTTTCGGTCACCAAAGGCTGGACTTTATCAATGATTTCTTTCTTAAATAACTTAAAACCACAATCCACATCTTTAACATTCAAACCAAATAAAATAAAATCTGCTAACCATAAAATTTTTGCCATCAAACGTCGATAGCGACTGTCAGTACGTCGCAGACGATAACCAATAATTAAATCAGCCTCATCTCTTTTTGCCAGCAACTTTTTTACTTCCCTAAAATCAAACTGGCCGTCGGAGTCCATTTGGACTACCCAAGGGAAACGAACATTTTTAAGCCCAGTTTTAATGGCAGCGCCATAGCCTTTGTTTTTAAGATGAGTGATAAGTCTTAACCGCGGATTATTTTTGATTAATTTTTTAACGATTTCTCCCGTTTTATCTAAAGAACCATCATTGATAACTAAAATCTCCCAATCATCGGCAATCACCTTTAAAACTTCCTCAATTTGGAAAATGGTTTTCTCAATATTGCTTTCTTCATTGTAAGCTGGCAAAAAAACCGAAAGTTTAAGCGGCATATCTCTTTCAAGGCTTCCTGTTAAGTTTCCAAATAAAATGACTATAGGCAAAATAGTTCCAAAAAAGCCCAAGAAGAATCCCTAAACAAACTAATAAATTTTCCCAAAGAAAGGATCGACCGAAAATCATCAAGCCAATTTTCATCACGCCTGCTTGAATTAAAAGTGAACCTAGGGAGAAAAAATTAAATTGGAAAAATTTAAAAAGAACCCCTAAATTTTTAAATTCAATTTTTTTATCCTTAAAAGCCCACAAGTTATTAAAAATAAAATTAGAAATAATTGCTGTTTCCACTGAAATTGCCACCGCTAATTCAGGCAGCAAGTTTAGACGCAAAAGATTAAAAACGATAAATTGAATTAAGGCACCACCGGCACCGATAAGAGCAACTTTAAAAAAGCGGACTGATTTTTCAAAACGAATTTTCAAGCATAACCACATGTATTCAAAAACATCTCTTAAATAAGTTTTGAGATAACGTTTGTTAAAACTTACTTTAGTCTCTCCTGCGGTTCTAAATTTAAAAATTACAGGAATTTCAAAGAATTTTTGGGTTACCTTAGAAAGTTGATAAATAATATAACATTGAAAACCAAAACCCTTAACCCTAAGTTTATAAATAGGAATTTTCTCCAATACCCCTTTCACTCTAATTGCTTTAAAATTACCATTATGATCATGAACCTCTTTAATCCCAGCAATATGCCAAGCAAAAAATTCATTGGCAATAAAGTGATTTAATTTCCGAAACAAACTCCACCCTTCTGTACCCCCTGTTCCTACATGACGAGATGCCACTACCACATCATAACCTTCTTCAATTTTTTTTAAGAGTTGGGGAATTTTATAAGGATCAAAAGAAAAATCGCAATCATTAGGAATAATCACGTCGGCCCCTAAATGGTCTTCGGCGTATTTATAACCCCTTATCAATGCCTCACCCAAACCCACTCTTTTACCCTCCAAAAGTTTAATTTTTTTATCCTTTTTCATATACTGGCGGACAATTTGGGCTGTACCATCAGGAGAATGGTCATCCACAATCAAATGGTAAAAATCATACTGTGGATTCTTTTGGGCAATTTCTTGAAGAGTTTCAAGCATCTTTCCAATATTTTCTTTTTCATTATAGGTAGGAATGATGTTAACGATTTTCATACTTTTCTCTTTTTAAATCTGCTTCGACCATAATTTGCACTAATTTTTTAAATGTCACGGAAGGTTTCCACTTTAAAATTTTTTTAGCCTTGGTGGGATCGGCACAGAGAAAATCGACTTCTGCCGGCCGGTAAAGATGTTTATCCTCCTCAACATAAGCCTGCCAGTTTTCAATACCCACTACCCTAAAAGCCTCTTTCACAAATTCTTCTACTGAATGGGTTTTGCCGGTACCTATCACAAAATCTTGGGGCTTATCTTGTTGCAACATCAACCACATCGCCTCGACATAATCAGGTGTATAACCCCAATCTCTTTTTGATTTTAAATTACCAAGTCTTAATTTTTTCTGCTTCCCTAATTTTATGCGGGCAACAGCATGAGAAATTTTTCTGGTTACAAACTCCAAACCACGCCGCGGCGATTCGTGATTAAAAAGAATTCCGGAAACTGCAAAAAGATTATAAGACTCCCGATAATTTACCGTTATCCAGTGACCATAAACCTTGGCTACTCCATAAGGACTCCTTGGATAAAAAGGTGTCTTTTCATTTTGAGGACTTTCCTGAACTTTACCAAACATCTCTGAAGAAGAAGCTTGATAAAAACGAGCATCAGGTTTAGTTAAACGAATCGCCTCCAAAATTCTCGTTACTCCCAAAGCGGTAAACTCACCTGTTAAAACAGGCTGATTCCAAGAAGTGGGCACAAATGACTGGGCGGCTAAATTATAAACCTCATCTGGTTGAATATTTTTAACTGCTTCTGTTAAAGAATGTTGATCTAAAAGATCGCCGGGAATTAATTCAATCTTGTCAACAATATCTTTGATTCTCTCATAATTTGGCGTGCTTGTCCGCCGCGTTAAACCATAAACCTCATAGTTTTTTTTGAGTAAAAATTCAGCCAAATAAGAGCCATCTTGGCCGGTGATGCCGGTAATTAAAGCTCTTCTCTTCATCTTTTTCCTTTCTTGTTTTTTAATTGCTGGCAATCTGCTTTTGTCATTAATTGAATCATCTCTTCAAAAGTGACTTTTGGCTGCCAACCTAATAATTTTTTGGCTTTATAAGGGTTGCCCATCAGTGGTTTTCCTCTTTGTTGCCTATAAAGAATTTTATCACGAATCACGTAGCGACGATAATCTAAACCCAGAGTTTTAAAAGCAAGGTAACAAATATCTCTTACGGAATGAATTTTTCCTGTAGCAATAATAAAGTCTTCCGCTTTTTTGGCTTGCAACATCAACCACATCGCTTCAACATAATCAGGTGCCCAACCCCAATCTTGTTGAGCCTCAAGATTACCCAATTTTAAATTTTCCGCCAGTCCTAACTTAATTTTGGCAGCACCAAGAGTAATTTTACGGGTAACAAACTCTTCACCGCGTCGAGGCGACTCGTGATTGTATAAAATCCCGTTAACAAGAAAGAGACCGTAGTTTTCGCGAAAAGAACGAACCATAAAATGGGCGCAGGCCTTAGCAATGGCGTAAGGATCTTTAGGAGCAATAAGCGTCTTCTCAGTCTGAGGACTTTCTTGGGGATAACCAAAAATTTGACCACTAGAAGCTTGAAAAAACCGTGTTTTAGGATAACGATCACGAATAATCTCTAAAATCCTTAAGGGGCCAAGCGCGTTAATATCAAAAGCTAAAACGGGTTTTTCCCAACAAGTAGGAATAAAGGTTATCCCAGCTAGATTATAAACTTCCGCAGGCTGGTAACGCAAGAAAATTCTTTCTAAAGAATTCTTGTTTAAAAGATCGCCTTCTTCCAAAATCAATTTAGCCCTTAAATGACTTATATTATCCCAGCCAATGTTGTATTTTTTACTTACCAAACCCACCACTTTATAATTCTTAGATAAAAGAAGTTCTGATAAATAAGAGCCATCTTGGCCGGTGATGCCGGTAATTAAAGCAACTTTTTGCTTCTTAACGGCTGCCGATTCCTTCATAAATAAAACCGATTTTTTTTAATTTTTCCTTTTCCAAAAAATTTCTACCATCAATTAAAATAGGCTGCCTCATTAATTTTTTAACCTTAACAAAATCTAGTTTCCGATAAATTGGCCATTCGGTAACCAAAATTAAAACATCGGAGTTTTTAATTGATTCATAAACATTTTTATAACATTTGATATTTAATACTTTTGCTAATTTTTTAATTTGTGGCACCGCTACGGGATCATGGGCTTTAATTTTTACCCTTTCTTTTTTAAGTTCCTTAATCAGTAAAATCGCTCTTGATTCTCTCAAATCATCGGTTTGGGGCTTAAAAGATAAACCTAAAATGGTTAGCCTTCTGCCTTTTAACTCACCGCCAAAAACTTTTCTTAATTTGCTTATTAAATAATCTATTTGATGTTTATTAATTAATTCTACCTGTTTTAGAAAATCAAAATCGTAACCTTGGCGTTTGGCAAAAACAATTAAAGCTTGGATATCTTTCGGAAAACAGCTGCCGCCGTAACCCAAGCCTGCTTGTAAAAAACTCTTCCCTATCCGCGGATCTAAACCTAAACCTTCCTCTACCTTAAGAATATCAGCACCAATCTTATCGCAAAGGATAGCTATCGCATTAATAAAAGAAATTTTCGTGGCTAAAAAGGCATTGGCTGCGTATTTTATTAATTGAGCAGATTTAATATCACAGATTACTCTTGGTGCCTCAATGGCTTGATGAATTTTTAGTAACAAAGACTTAGCTTTTTCTGACTCTGTCCCAATCACAATCCTTGCAGGATGAAAACTGTCCTCTACCGCTGAACCTTCCCTTAAAAATTCAGGACAAGAGGCTAAATCAAAAGAAATGTGGGTATTATTTTGAATAATTTCTCTAATTTGTGCGGTGGTTCCTGGCGGAACTGTACTTTTGATGACGATAACACTGTAACTCTTTAAAGCTTTGGCAATTTCTTTGGCGGCAGAAAAAACAAAGCTTAAATCATAACCACCATTGGCTTTTGAGGGTGTTCCGACGCAAATAAAAACTGCCTGCGCTCCCCCCAAGGCCTCTTTATAACTGGTAGTAAATTTTAAATAACTCTTTTTTACGCCCTCACTAACAATTGCTTTTAAACCTGGCTCAAAAAAGGGAATTTTGTTAGCTTTCAGGGCCTTAATTTTTTTTTCGTCAATATCAACCGCCGAAACTCTATGTCCTAGTTTGGCAAAAACAGCGGCTGTCACCAAACCAACATAACCAGTACCAACAATAGCAATTTTCATAAAAGCAAGTATAACAGTGAATTCAGTTTAGCACAATAAAAAAATTAATTGCCTTATTTTAATTTTAGTTTTAGAATACAAATAATGAAAATTGATATTATCACCATTTTCCCCAAAATGTTTGTTGGCCCTTTCAAGGAAAGTATCATCAAAAGAGCTATAAATAAAAAATTGGTAGAAATTAAAATTCATGACTTAAGAAAATGGAGTAAAGATAAACATAGAACGATTGATGATAAACCTTACGGTGGCGGCAAAGGCATGATCATGATGATTGAACCAATTGCCAAAGCCCTAGCTTCGCTTAAGTCCAAAAAGCAAAATTTAAATCTCAAAGTTATTCTTTTATCACCTAGAGGCAAAATTTTTAATCAAAAAAAGGCCAAAGAATTAAGTAACTTAGATCATTTAATTTTAATTTGCGGTCATTATGAAGGGGTCGATGAAAGGGTAAGTAAACTTATCGATGAGGAAATCTCTATCGGTGATTATGTCCTTACGGGTGGAGAAATTCCTGCTATGGTCGTGGTTGACTCAGTTGTTCGGTTAATTCCAGGAGTACTCAAAAGTCGAGAGACAATTAAAAATGAAAGTTTTCAATTAGTAAAAATCAACGGAAAAAATTTAAAGCTCCTTGAATATCCTCAATATACTCGTCCTGAAGTTTATAAAGGCTGGCGTGTGCCAAAGATTTTACTTTCTGGTAATCATCATCAAATTGAAAAATGGCGCTTAAAGCAGTCTTTAAAACTTACACGGCAAAGGCGCCCAGATCTTCTTGTTGTTTTTTTATTGTTTGCAAAGCTTCTCTTACCCCTAACATTTTTATTTTAAATTCTCTAGTTAATTTTTGATTTGAAAGCGCTAAATAAGCTTGGCGAGGTCGTAAATTTTTAGTTTTAAATTCCTTTATGCTTGCTTTTTTAATCAATCTTTTATCAAAATTAAAAATCTCAGCTACCAAAGAAGCAAAATCATAGGGAGAAATAAAAGTTGAACCGACAGCATGATAAATTCCTTCCGGTTGATTTAAAAAACAGTACTCAATTACTCTCACCAAATCATCAATAAAAGTAGGTGTAAAAATCTGATCAAAATACATTTTAAGAACCTTACCTGCTTTTAAACTAGCGATGATTTTCCTTAAAAAATCAACTTTTGGTTTTGGTTCTAAATTTAGAGGCGCCGCCTTTGCCTTAAAAGGAAAAGCTAGTCTTAAAATTACAAAACGACAACCTGACTTTGCCACCTCCTCTTCGGCTAAATATTTAGTTTGGCCGTACCATTCCAAAGGGCAAGGCTTATCTTCTTCTACATAAGGTTGATTTTTACGACCATCAAAAACAAAATCGGTAGAAATATGAATTAAGTATTTATTGAATTTTCGGCAGGCTTGCGCAAGATAGCGTGTGCCAAGAACATTTATTTGGTAGCATTTTCCCTTTTTATTCCCTCTCTCTTCCCAAGCCTTATCAACATCGGTAAAAGCAGCTAAATGAACTAAAATATTAGATTTTGAACAAAAAATTTTTTGTTCAACTTGTTGCTGTTGAGTAATATCTATACCTGTATTTAAATCAAGATTATCAAAGTGATAATTATTTTGTAAGAGTTCTACTAAACGAGAACCCACTAAACCAGATAAACCACTACCCAAAATTAACTTCATCTTTTATCTATTTAATTTAAAAATCTTTTTTTTATGGGTAAAAAGAGCTCGAAAAGGCTGCCAAGAAAAATAATCTTTTCCTTTTATCTTTAACTGATCAAAAAATAATCTACCCTCTTCTTTAGGATCATAAGTACTCGTAGGATAATTCAAAAGTATTGCCGGCCGTTGGCTAATCACCAAAAAACAGTGAAGAACATTTACGGGAATAAGTAAAAGGTAATAACCTTCATCTTTATTAATTTCTCCCATTCTAAAAAGATTAAGTAAGCCGTAAGTCTTAGATTTTTGACGCCAATCATAAAGCGCAAAAATCACTTCTCCTTGAATCACCACAAATCGATCAACTTGTTTGTAAGGATGATAATGCCACCGATCCTCATCACGCGCGACATTAGGATAAGTAAGAGAAAAATAAGTTTGAGCAAAGGGTAATTTTTGCTTATTAAAAACCTTTAGCCAACGTTGATTTAAAGTTTCTACTAAAATTCCTCGTGAATCCCGATGAGTTGTCAAAGGACAAACTTTTACTCCCTCAATGAAGGGATAATTCTTAATTTTGGCTAAGGTAAAAAAATTATAGCTCATTTTTTAGTAATCAGTGCCATACCATTGTCGGTAATATTTTTGATATTCCCTGTTTTTGACTCTTCGCCACCAACTTTGATTTTCTTGATACCACTGAACAGTTTTTCTCAAAGCAGTTTCAAAATCAAATTGGGGCTCATAACCCAAATCTTTTTTTGCTTTACTCCAGTCTAAAGCATAACGAACATCATGGGCCGGTCGATCTTTAATAAAAACTATACGATCTTTTGGCTGCTTGAAAATTTTAAGCAATTTATAAACCACTTCCAAATTAGAAATTTCTCCTGTTAAACCACCGATACAGTAAGTTTCACCAATTTTACCTTTCTTCAACACCAAATCAATTGCCCGACAATGATCTTCCACATACAACCAGTCCCTTACCTGATTGCCTTGCCCATAAATCGGCACTTTCTTTCCTTCCAAAAGATTAGTAATTGCTAAAGAAATTAATTTTTCAGGAAATTGATAAGGGCCATAATTGTTCGAGGTATTGGTTACAGTAACTGGTAAACCATAAGTCTTAAAATAAGCCCTCACTAAGCAATCAGCTCCGGCTTTTGAAGCAGCATAAGGACTATTTGGTTTAAAAGGAGATTTTTCATTAAATTTTTCTTTTGAATTAAGAGTTAAAGTACCAAAAACCTCATCCGTGGAAACATGATGAAATCTTTTTACTTGATGTTTTAGGGCAGCTTCCAGTAAAACTTGCGTACCTAAAACATTAGTTTTAACAAAAGCCGTAGGGTTTAAGATAGAACGATCTACATGAGATTCAGCTGCAAAATGAACAACCAAATCAACACCTCGCATAGCTTTGTTAACTGCTTGAGGATTACAAATATCAGCTTTAATAAACTGATAATGTGGATTTTTTTCCACTGATTTTAAATTCTCTAAATTCCCGGCGTAAGTTAATTTATCAAAATTAAGGATTTCGTCCTTAGGATATTTCTCTAACCAGTAAAGGATAAAATTTGAACCAATAAAACCAGCACCACCGGTAATTAACAATCTCATAGAACTATTTTAACTCATTATTTTAAGTGTGTTTATCCGCTACTTTACTTGCCCCATAAGCTTCAGGTTTAGTCTTAGCCGTGAACCCATTACCAGTAACCATACCCACCAATTCTTTAATCATCTCTCTGGTTGCACCCACTCGACCAACATCAATATGAATTTCCAAATCATAATGTCTTTCGCCATTCAGAGCTCTATTCAGATAGGGTAGTAAAACTTGGGCTAAATTTAAAGAAGCAATGGTTTCGGCATAAATTTTTTCTTTGAGGCTGTAAACTTTGGACAAAGTTTGGCGATGCCAAAAATAACGCCCGCCTTTACCTTGACGATAAATCACCACTGCCGTTACTAGCGTTAAAAACTTCTTGTTTTCTGTTTTCTTCTGATGAGAATCACTGCCAATTACCAGTTGATAATAAAACTCTGGTTCTTGGTTGACAAAATCAACAATTTCCCTCACCATTTGCTGTAGACTTAAACGACCACAGCTGGGGCTCTTAAATTGATTTTTCATAAATTATATTATACCTTAATCAATCCTTTCCCTTAAAAAATTTAAGCGCGTGTTAAAATAATGAAGATTAAAAATGAAAATTAATTTTCAAAAAATCGGCGTCAATAAATATCGTTTAGAAAGACAACAAGGAATGCAAGCGGAGGTAATTTTTTATGCCAAAGAATCACTTTTACCCCAAATTACTCAAGATTTAGCCTTAAAACAACTTCTAGAAGCTGCGAGTTTACCAGGCGTTGTTTCGCCTGTGATTGGTATGCCTGATATTCATGAAGGCTTTGGTCTTCCTATTGGAGGCGTAATGGCCACCGATGGTTTAATTTCAGCAGGCGCAGTAGGTATGGATATTAATTGTGGCGTCAGGCTCTTAACTTCGAGAATAAATTATGAAAAAAAAGTTTTTACACCTCAATTTCTTTCTTATCTTAGTCACCAAATTGAAAAAAATATTCCCATAGGCCTTGGAGGAAAAAGAAAAGAAAAAATAAGCCTCGAGCTGGAAAGAATCACTAAAGAAGGCGTTACCTATCTTGTCAAAAAGGGCTATGCTTTAAAAGCCGACCTTAAAGTCATTGAAGAATCAGGCAGATTTAAAGAAGCTAATTTTGAAGCCTTAAGTGAAAGAGCCAAAAAAAGGGCTCTCAAACAATTAGGTAGTTTAGGCTCGGGCAATCATTTTATTGAAATTCAAAAAGTAACAGAAATTTACGATCCGGCTTTGGCAACTGCTTTTGGTTTATTTAATCAACAAATTTGTTTAATGGTCCATTCTGGTTCAAGGGCGTTGGGACATCAAACTTGTCTTGATTATACTGATCTTTTTTGGAGATTGGCTCCTAAATATCAGCTAAAATTACCAACAAAAGGCCTAGCTGCTCTTCCAATAACCACGAAAGAGGGACAAGCTTATTTTGGGGCAATGGCTGCGGCAGTCAATTTTGCTTTTTGTAATCGAAGTTTAATAACTTATTACCTTCGCCAAATCTTTAAAAAAGAATTTGGGAATGAACTTAAACTTCTTTATGATTTGGCTCACAATATTGCTAAATGGGAAATCCATAAAGGTAAAAATCTCTTAGTCCATCGAAAGGGTGCTACTCGCGCTTTGCCAGCAAATCACCAACAAAATCCAAAAAAATACCAAGCAACCGGTCATCCAGCAATTATTCCCGGCAGTATGGGTACTCCTTCTTACATCATGGTAGGTTTAGCAGCTAATAGCGAAACTTTTGATTCAATCAATCATGGTGCCGGCCGAGCCATGTCACGAACCGAAGCAAAAAAAAGAATAAAGCTTGAAGATTTTAAAAAACAAATGGAAAAGGTTATCTATAACCAGCCCTTCCCTCGCATTGCTGATGAAGCACCTCAGGCTTATAAAAATATTACGGAAGTCATTGAAACTTTAGTTGAAGCCGGTCTAACCAAAAAGGTTGCCAAGCTGATGCCTTTAGCGGTAATTAAAGGCGCTTAATCTTTTAAGGATTTTATCTTTTTGGCAAGGGGAAAATTTAATCTTTCTCACCGCCTGCGTGAGGAGGTTAATTGAAGTTTGATAAGTTTGCAGATCAAGAGGATAAGGAATCCCGTCCTTGCCACCATGAGTAAAGGCGTAGCGTACCGGATCTTCATAAGAGGGTTTGGCACCGTAAATTAACTCGGCAATTAAAGTTAACGCCCGAAGGGTTTTGGAACCTAATCCCTCGATCATTAAGACTTCTTCAAAATTGGAAGGTTGTTTAATATAAGTTGTGAGAAAAATTCTACTTAAATACTCTCGTTTTAAATCAGAAACTAAAATCTGATGTCTTTTGGGTAAATTTAAACTATAAACAATCTTTTTGAGTTTTTTTAAATTATTTTCTGGTTTGTCTTTTGCAAGAGAAGTAATTATTTCTCTTGTTTGTTTGCTTTTTTTGGCCACCAAATTTAAAGGTTTTAATTTTTTCTCCCCGCAAATTGCTGACTGCGGCTCTTCCACAAAGCTAGCTACCTTATCTGACAACCAGTGATAACGTCGCGCCATCCGGCCAGAAAGATTCATTCCCTGCTGAATAACCACCCATTTACCTTTGGAAGTAAAGAAAAAATTATGCTGATATAACTGATAACCATCTTGTAAAGCATTATTATCAACCTTGGCACTCATTTTAGAAGCATAAATCAACGATGACTGCTTATCATGGGGAGCCTTTTTAGAAATCTCTTCTGGTGTTCGACGAGAGGCAGCCCCCTTACCCCCGCAAATGAATAAATCTAAATCCTTTTCTAAACCTTTTACTGCTTCTTTTAAGGCGCCACAAGTAGTTGTAGTTGTTCCCGAAGAATGCCAATCAAATCCTAAAACACAAGCTAAAGATTGAAACCAAAAAGGATGACTTAAACGCCTCAAAAAATCATCAACTCCAAATTCACTTACCATAAAAATCATAATTTCTCTTGCCAACCTTACCATTTGTTGAAATAACCATGGTGGTGTCTTACCATAATGAAGTGGTAAATTTGCTATTCCCGTTTTCATTTAAACTTTTTTGAATTTTTTTGATAATAACGATGGCCTTTAATTTTATCGGGCAATAAATCCTCTTGGGTATACTTTTCGTAATCTTGACCATAACCAATTTTTTTCATTAAATCTGTCACTGGATTCCTTAACTTTAAGGGAATGGGTAAATTTCCATATTTTTTAACGTCAGCCAAGGCCTTAAGATAAGCTTCGTAACTTGAACGATCTTTGGGAGCTAAACTTAAATAAACCACACCGGCGGCTAAATTTTCCTGACATTCTGGATAGCCAATTTGTTGACAAGCTTGAAAAACAGCATTAGCAACAACTAAAGCAGTAGGCGTGGCCACATCTTCTGAAGCAAAAATAACCATTCGACGAGCGATAAAAAGTGGATCCTCACCAGCCGCCACCATTCGCGCTAAATAATATAAGGCGGCATCAACATTAGAAGCACGCATCGCTTTAATAAAAGCAGAAATAGTATTGTAGTGTTCTTCTCCGGCTTTATCATAACGAAGATAAGGAGCTTGAAGAGTGGTTCTTAAAATTTCCAAAGTAATTTTTTTCTTTTTTTTGATTTCTTCTCCAAAAAGATGACAAGCAGCCTCTAAAAGATTAATGACCTGACGAGCATCACCAGCGGCAACATTAATTAACCATTGTTGAGCATCTTTAGTCAAAACTAAACCTCCTAGATAACTTAAGGTGCGTAAAATAATTTTTTCTATTTCCTCTGCACTTAATTCTTTTAAAACAAATATCCGACACCGGGAGAGTAAAGGTCCAATAACTTCAAAAGAAGGATTTTCTGTAGTCGCACCAATCAAAGTGATTGTTCCCTTTTCCACATATGGCAGGAGATAATCTTGTTGAGCTTTATTAAAACGATGAATTTCATCCAAAAAAACTACGGTACCTTTAGGAAACAAGCCCTTATTAATTGAATCAATAATTTTCTTTAAATCATTTTTACTAGCCGAAACCGCAGATAAAGAAAAAAATGGCAAACCAACTTCTTGGGCAAGAATTTTGGCTAAAGTAGTTTTACCACAACCTGGGGGACCCCAAAAAATCATCGAAAAAATCTGTTTTTTTTCTATCACTAATTTTAAGGGCATATTTTCACCTATTAAATGGCTTTGGCCTACAAACTCTTTTAAAGTTTGCGGTCGAATTTTTTCTGCGAGAGGTTTCACTGTTTAGTCCCTATACTGAAGGCAAAATCAAGCAAGGGAAAAGAAAATTCGGTTTGTTGCAAATCTGTTTCTTTTAATTTTTTTTCAAAAAGATCTATTTTTTCTTCAATATTATTATTTACTAAACCGGTTGCCGTTGGCGAAGGAGAAAAGTGTGCCGGCGAAGGCAACCAACTTGGTTGAGGAGAAAAATTAAAATTCTGCCGTTTAAGCGTTAAAAGAAAAATAAAAGAAATAAAAATAATAAAAATCATTAAAAAAAATTTAAATTTAATATTTTTTTCTTCCCTTGGTAACTCTTCCTTCTCGATCTCTTTGAAGGGTAAATTTTCTCCACCAAAGGGAGTAAATTCTTCACTGCTTAAGTTTTCCCTCATTGTTTCTCATCCTTTGTTACTCTTTAATTGTTATTAAAATTTCTCTTTGAAAATTAAGATTCTCTAAAAATCCTGCCTTTGCTTTACCTAATTCTTCTTGAATCTTTAAATAAAAATTATAAGCATCTTGACCGGTCTCACTTTTATTTAAGAGTTCAAGATAATTTTCTGCCTTCTCAAGATTTTTTTGCGACTGATAAGTCTTATCTCTCACCGTTTGCAACCATTGATTTAAAAGTGTAACCTCTTTATCAGGATTATTTTTAATTTTTTCTTCCAATAAAAAATTTATGGCGACGCTCTCGGAATTTAAAGAACGCATTCTTCCCAAAATAATGTTTGCAAGACTTTGATAAGCTAATTTTTTATAAAAATTAACCCTCCTCTCTACTCTTAAAGAAATCTCCCAGAGGTCATTAAGGGTAGGTTGTTGAAGATTTTGTAATTGATTTTCATAGGCTTCAAGACTATCAATTTCCCTATCTAAAGCTAAGATTAAAGCTTGTCTTTGGTTGGGTTCAATATCGACTGTTTCTCTCAAAATCTTTTTTATCACTTGGAAGTAATTACGCAACACTTTCGCGCGCAAGTAAAGAAAATCCTGACTAGCTTTGTTAAAGTCTGTTTGAGAAGTCAGAGTTTGATATTTTAAATAAGCCTCTCGAGTTTTAAGATAAACCTGATAGGCTTCACGATATTTCTCATTCTGGTACTGATAATCAGAAATCTCATTTTGGGCAAAAAGGGGACGCGTTGTTAAAAACAAAAAACAAAAAGTAAAAACTTCTAAGCCTAAAAGGCAGAAAAACTTGTGATATTTCTTAATCTGCCATATTTTTATTTTTTGCATTTTTTATTTTTTCCTTTTATTTGCCCAATACTCATTGGCCTCAAAAATAGTTTGAAAGGTTCCGGCGTCTCGCCAATAGCCCTCTAACAGTGCCCAACGTAGCTGGCCGGCTTTAATATAATAGTTATTAACCTCAGTAATTTCTAACTCTCCTCTGCCAGCAAAATTAGGATTACATTTTTTAATGTAACTAAAAACTTTGTGATCATAAATGTATAAACCGGTAACGGCATAATTATTTGCCGGTTTTTGAGGTTTTTCTTCAATCCTAATTATCTTTTCGCCTTTCTTATCAAAAACTGGCACGCCAAAACGCTCTGGATCAGGCACCCTTTTTAGAAAAACCATTGCGCCTTCTTTAAATTCCTTCACCGGCCGACTGATATCGGCATCGGTGGTGTTATCACCTAAAATTACCACAATTGGCTTTTTGTTAGCAAAATTTTCGGCAACGCTTAAAGCATCGGCAATCCCTCCCACTGGATTTTCCTGATAACCATACTCTAAATGCTCTACTCCCAACTCTTTACCGTTTTTTAGAACCCTAATAAAGTGGCCGGCATGTTCACCGGAAACAACTACCATGATTTGCTTAATACCAGCCTTAACTAAAGTTTCAATCGGATAAAAAACCATCGGTTTATCATAAACGGGCAAAAGATGTTTATTGGTGGCGTAAGTTAAAGGGTATAAACGCGTCCCTTTACCACCTGCCAAAACTACTCCCTTCATAAAACCTCCTAACTTCTTAATACTATTGATAATAGCAAAAAACAAGCCAAGCCAGCGATCAACAAATATTCTAAAGCAATCTTGAGGTGCCACTCTTTAGCCAATAAGTGATGAACCGAGCCCCAAAGAAAATAGAAAATTCCCAAAAAAAGGATCGCCATTAGTCGCCAAAAAGGTAAACCTCTAAAAATAAAAAAACAAAATAAACCCAATGATAAACCCGCTAATAAAAGGAAGTATTGAAAATAATGCTTTTTAAAATCCTTAATTAAATCTTTTAACATAATTTATCTCAATTTAATTTTAAAGTATCTGTCCATTTTCAATCAGGATAATTATTCCTAAAATTATAGCTAAAAAAGAAAAATGGATAAAACTCCTCCCTGAAATCCGGATAATTTTGTTTTTAAAAATAAAAATCCCATCAATAAGTAAAACTATTAAGAGTAAAATTAAAAGACTAATATTTAGAGACTTTGTTAAAACAAAACTAGAAATTAAAGGGAGTATTAAGGGTTTATTTGCCATTTTTAGATCTTTTCCTTCGCTTAAGACTAATTGATGGGGGACAGTCTCTTTTAAGCCTTCGTTGCTCATCTTACTAGAAACCACTGGTGTACCGGCGGTACTGGTTCCAAAAAGTTGCACCACTAAAGTTGTTTCTTCACCATTAAGGATGCCGTTAACCACCGCCACTCCGATATCTTTATAACGTGGACTCAATAAGTTATCACGATGACTCGGTGAGGCCAACCAAGCTTTGACTACGGCTTCCGAGTCGCCAAAATCGCGTGCCAAATTTTCTCCTGCATATAAATAATGATAGCCCACCTGCTCAAAGAACCACCAAGGTGTGGTTCCCGAAGGTGAATAATGAGCCCAGTAATTTTTGGCAAACATATCTGCCGCTTTTTTTTGAGCGGCCTCGGAAAGCTGAAGATTGAATTTTAATTCATGAAGGCCTTTTTCTGCCCGAAATTTATTGGTCAATTCAACGATTTTTTGAACATCTATGTTAGAGGCAAAACCTAAAACTCCCGGTCTTACTCGATGAAAAACCGTAATAGATAATTGAAAAAAAATAAATAAAAAAAGCAAAAAGATCAATGAAGAAAGATGTAAAATTTTAGGCTTATGATTGTTATAATCATGGGGGATAAATAGATTTTTCAAATGTCTAATCATCTTACTTCTTATTATAGGGACTTTTGAGGGATAAGGTCAAACCTTTGCGAAAATCAAGAACGACGGTAAATAATAATAAAGAGAGGTACCAGTTAAAATCCCTAAATTAAATAACCAATAATGGCGACACCAAGAATTGAAAGTGCATTCACAGCCTAACATTTGATGGACTAATTGAGAAACAGCGGCGGCAAGAAGCGGCACAAACCACCACCACCTAAATTTTCTGTTTCTCGTTAACAGAAAGTAACTTAAGGTAAAAAGAGCTTGAATGCTTAAGGGAAACCACCAGTTTGTCTTCGCCCATGAACAAGAAACACCAGCAACCCCCCTTGTCGATTTTTCTGATAAATTAGGCAACGAAGGATTAACTACTAAAGGTTCTGTAAGTGACTCAAAATTATCAGCAGAAGCAAATAATCCTGAATTGGTTTCTGTAAACAAGTCCGGACTCTCAGATATCTGTTTATTCTCGCTAGTAACGCTTTCACTTATTTCGTTAGTAAAATCATTATAGGTTGAAGTGTTAACAAGGGAAGCGGGTAAGGCAACCAAGACGGTGGCTAAAGAATTATTATTCTCTTTTTGGGGTTCATCTGTCACCGAAGTAATTAATACTGAATTGGTTAATTCCTCTCCGGAACTCAAATTACTTTCGGCTTTTAAGGTTAAACTCAACGTCCCTCCTCTTCCCGAAGGTAAAGTCTCCAAAGCCCAAACTACCTTACCTTCCTTATAAGTGCCGCCCTGGGAAGCTGACAAAAAACTCATGCCCGCAGGCAACGTATCAATCACCCTCGTTTGTTTGGCTGCCAGCCGGCCCTCATTTTGATAAGTGATGAGGTAACTAATTTCCTCTCCCGGGAAAATTGTTGATTTTTCGCTGATGATTCTCACTGAAAGATCAGGACGAGGAAAGATAAGGTCGCCGAACCAGTTACCTAAAACATTAATCATGCAAAAAAACCAATGATTACCAAAAATATTCGTATTAACCACATTGACAACTTTGGCTAAAGCGGTGGCGTTACCGGTTTGCATTACTACTTCTTCTCCTTGACTTTGATTAAAACCTGAATCAGCTGTCACCTTAAGGTTATTAATCACTTTAGCCTCGTTCTCGTTGACAATTTCAACTTGAGAGGCAGCAGCCTTATTTTCATTAGCCACGCCCAGGACATCTTCACCTAATGAAGGTAATTTTACCCATACTAAAGAATATTCACCCATATTAAGACTATAACCCCACCAACCTACAATTTTTCCTTGCCAATCACCAGGATGATGAAGTACTAACAACAACCAATGAGAGTCAAAAATATTAGTATTAATGATATTAAGAAGACTGGCCAAAGCGGTGGCATTGCCGGTTTGAATAGTCCCACTACCAGTCGCGGTGTTATTGCCACTGTTAGCCATCACTTCAAGATTATTAATCAGTTGTGCTTGATTGTAATTATTGAGGTTAACTTCTTTAACGGCGGCGGCGGTAGCCGTGTTCTCAAAATTATCGCCGCTTGCTTGAGTCAAAGTAGGAGGAAGATTAGAATTTACCGACAAGTTTTCCGGCATTAAAAAATCCAACTCATAGGGTAAAATAATATCGCCGTTTAACTGACCAAAAATGTTGATAATACCAAAAAACCAATCACTACCAATTAAATTCGTATTCACTAAATTAAAAACATTGGCTTGAGCGCTTGCTTCTCCTGTCGTAATTCTGCCTTGATCGCCCACAAGACTATTGCCGCCGCTATTGGCAAGCAACTCAAGATTATTAACCACGATAGCGTTATTCTGATTGTAAATCCTAAATTGTGACAAAAAATTAGCCAAAGCAAGATTAACCAACCCATCAGTAGTATATTGATTGGTTGCTAAAACCGAAATTAGAGCCGGTTCAAAATTTTCATAACCTTGAATTTGTGTTAAATCAAGATCATTTTCTTGAGTGGCAAAAATATTAACGATTGCCTGCCAAAAATCTTTACCAATAATATTAGTATTAACGAAATTGACAAGGTTGGCGGTAACCAGGGCTTCACCCGTGACTACTTGAGTGTTTCCTCCTGAAATTTGATTATTACCGCTATTAGCAGTACTATCAACTTCATTGGTAACTTCAGCATGATTAAGATTGATTATTTTTTCTTCGCCAGAAATCGTCGCTTGATTTTGGGAAAATTCATCCATAGGGCAATTCTCAGCTAAAAGACCGCTTTCAGTGGCACATAAATTTTTGTCTAATTCAGTTTTATTTAAATTGCCACTGCCGGTGCTCTCACCTTGAACATCCAATTCAGCAGGTGTTACTGAAGTTGAAACCGCGCTAACTTGATCTTCCGCTGCTAATGGCGAAGCCGAATGCGAAGGAGAAGAACTTATCGTGTTATTGCCGCTTTCTGCCTGAACTTCTACTTTATTTTCCACTTCACTTACATTTTGGTTTTCTAAATTTGGAGTTTGATCTCCTCCAGCCTCATTAGGAGAATTATTTTCCCCAGAGGATTGATTGTTTTCAGTCTGCAACGCAGGAGAGGAAGAAGGTTTAATTTCCTGAGCCCAAACCAGCCACGGAAAAAAACTCTGCCAGAAAAGCTGATAAACTAAAACCGCCGCTAAAAAAATTGGCGGCAGTTTCTTAAAAAATTTGTTTTTAATTCTCTTAAAAATTATTGATCTCATTAATCATGGCAGTTTTCTTTTTTTTAAAGCTTTGCTTTGGGCAAGTCCGGTTTTGCCGGACTTGCCCTCACAAAGTCCCTTTCACTTCCTAATTTCCACAAGGAAATGAAGGTAAACAATTTAAACCACCAATACTTGTCATATTTGTATTCTGGGTATTGGTGGTGTTGGCAGTAGCACTGGCGTCACCGGTTTCAATCTTACCTGAACCCTGTTCACTGTTCATCCCTGTGTTTGCCCCAGCCACCGTGTGGTTATCAAGTTTAGCCTGATTTTCGTTAACCACGACGTTGGCGTTAACATTAACGGCAATGGTTTCGTTTGTTGAATCCTTACCTGTTTGCTCATTCTGTGCTGTGGCACTCACCTCACCATCGTCACTGATTGCGGTGACGTTGGTATTCTGGGTATTGGTGGTGTTGGCAGTAGCACTGGCGTCACCGGTTTCAATACTGCCACTTTTAGTGCCACCACTGATGGTGTTAAAACCGGTATTCGCCCCAGCCACCGTGTGGTTATTAAGTTTAGCCTGATTTTTGTTAACCACGACGTTGGCGTTAATCCCCAAGGCAATCGCTATGTTTTCTGATCCTTTACCTGTCTGGCTATTTTTAGCCTCAACACCACCGTTGGCTAAAATCTCATAATTGTCATCACCGCTAACCATGGTGTAATTCGTATTCTGGGTATTGGTGGTGTTGGCTGCTGCTTCAGCATTACCGCTCTTAATGCTACCCTTTCTGCCTTTGATTGAGTTAAAGCCGGTATTAGCCATAGCCACGGTAAAATTATTAATCCGGGCATGGTTAAAATTACCAACAAAAACTACATCAGCGGCAATGGCCCAGGCAGAGTTATTTGATTTTCTGCCAGTATCGCTGTTGCTGGCCCAGGCAGCTGCACCACCTTCCCCTTCAATTGCCGTAAGGTTAGTATTTTGAAAATTGGTGGTGTTAGCAGTAGCCTCAGCATTGCCAGTCTCAATTTCAGGCTCTGTATTAGACCAATGACGATGATGGTAAACCTGACAACCGCTACCAATATAGTTAAAGCCTGTATTAGCAGCAGCAAAGGTAAAGTTATTGAGGTTGGCATGGTTATCATTCCAAACCACAGCAAAATCTCCGTCAAAGGCCAGAGCCTCATTTTGAGATTTTTTGCCGGTATTGCTGTTTTCCGCCGAGGCTGCCCAAGAATAAGAGGCACTTCCTAAAATTAAAACCGCCAGCAGAATTAAACTCGAAATTAATTTTTTCATGCTTTTTCACCTCCTTTCTTTTTAAGTTTCTCTAATTAAAGTTATAGGCTACTAAAAAAGGCATTTCGATTTCTCGAAATGCCTCCGTTTGCGGTCGGCAAATCTCCGTTGAACTCAAAATTAACTCAATTAATTTTTTCTGTCAAGAGTCTTTTTTATTTCTCTTTTGGTAATTTGCACCACTCTCCCGCCGTTAACGTAAAGCTCTAAAGAGCCATAATTTAAATTCCTCAAATGTTTTTTGATCTCTTCGATAAGTTTCTCTGAAATAACCCTTGTTGAATATTGATCCATAAAATTGATTTAAAAATTTATTTCTATTGTCTCCTTTTCCTCCTTTTCAATTTCGCCCAGCTGGAGCTTAACCAAAGTTTGCCCTTCATCGATTAAAAAACCCACTTGATCTTGACGAATAGAAATTGGCGGCAAAGATAAAGGATTATTATAAAATTCCGGTGCATAACGTTTACCATTGTCTTTCACTAAACGGATAAAATCTTGAGCGTTAACTGCGAGCGGTGTTTTTTCCTGATTTTCAATCTCCACGTCTAAAACCAGAATTTCTTTACCCTTAGGGGCCGTTACCGGTTGGCCCTGGTTGGCAACCATTTTGGTTTTTTTGGCGGAAATTAAAGTATAGGTAATTTTGGCCTGACGACCTTGAGCATTGGTTGTTAAAAACTCAAAACTTCTTTCTAGTTTCACTTCGGAAGTCTCTTTAGCCATTTGTCCCGCTTCTTCATTTTTAGCCTTAAGCTGACCTCTAAAGAATTTTTCCCTTATTTGCTGACCAAAAGCAAAAAACAACAGCAAAACTCCCAAAGAAATAGCGAGAATAAAAAACTGCCTGTAACCTTGCTGGAAGAGTTTCATTTTTTCAAACCAGGCAGGAATTATATTTAAACAAAATCAAAGCTCAAAAGTCAAGTATTATTTTAAAAAGGTCAATAAGCTCGAAAAAAAATTATAAAACTGGCGGCGAAGGGTTTCAAAAAAGTTTGTCACTTTAATTTCTTTTTCGATTTTTGAAGGCGGAGGATTTTCTAAAACTGGAGCTGATGAAACTGATGTTGGCGGAGTATGAATTATCTGCGCTGAAGGCGTTGCTTTAATCTCTACTTTTTCGTTTTTAATTTTAACTTCAATTTCTCCAGGATGGCTGCTTTTGATTTCTGTCTTATTTTGATTGACGATATTGGTTACTTCTGTCGAAACCGAGGCATTCTCACCATTTACCTGATTAATGACTTTAGTGTAGACATCGGCTTGAGAATTGTTAAAAATGGTAATGGGTAAAAGCAAGCTCAAAAGAAATTTTTTCACCTTTTACTCTGAAACGGCACCTTCCGAGGGCAGGTTGGGTACCGAGGGTAAATTTTCAAAGACAGAGGTTAAATCTTGAAAATTAACCTCGCTTGGAGGCTTAAACTGCTCATCATCAATAATTGTCTCCTCACATTTTACTTGATATTTTTGTTCAATTTCATCCGCCCAAACTTGAGGATCCTGCCATTTCTCTCCAGGAGTGACTGAAGGTCCCGGTTGTTTGTTTAAAGCGGTTAATTTATATTTCATTCCCTCTTGAGTTTGGTTATTCCACAGATAAAGCCACTCACCATCATTAATCATGCCTCCATTTCCCTGATTTTCTTTGGAATCAGCAAAAACGTCACCTTCAGCTCTTATTTTTTTACCTTTTATCCAACTGGTTATTTCTCCGTAATCGCTCAAATAAGTGCACTTGGCGCTTTGACCTAAATTTAAGATCTCCTTAAGAGAAAGAGCTGATTTTTTTCCTTCTGCTGGCGGACTGACTGTAATCTGATTTTGATTTTGAGAAACCAAGCTGCAACCGCTTAAGAAAAAAGTAAACGCAACTAAAAATAAAAACTGCTTAAGGTTCATTTTTTCTTCCTTGTAACCAAGCATACGCGCTTTTAAGAATAATGTCAATGGTGGAATATTGCGGTCGCCAACCAAATTCTTTTTGAAATTTAGTGGCATCAGCTACCAAGACAGCAGCATCACCGGGACGCCTTGGTCCAATTTTAATTTTCACCTTTTTGCCCGTAATTCTTTGGACAGCCTCGATAATCTCCAGATTTGAATAACCTTTCCCCGTTCCCAAATTGTAAACATCACTAGGATGGTTTTTATTTAAAGCATTAAGAGCTAAAAGATGAGCCGAAGCTAAGTCCAAAACATGAATATAATCACGGATGCAGGTACCATCGGAAGTAGGATAATCGTTACCATACAAAATGAATTCTTTTTGATCAATAAGAGCTTTAAGTAAATTGGGGATTAAATGACTTTCTGGCTGGTGGTTTTCGCCAATTTTCTGATCCAGCGTGGCACCAGCTGCATTAAAATAACGCAAAATAATTGATTTTAAATGATAAATCTGATCATACCATTTCAAAATTCTTTCCACCATCAATTTTGACTCACCATAAGGATTTGTAGGGTTTTTTGGGGCCTCCTCTTTAATAGGCAAAGTTGAAGGATTACCATAAACACCTGCGGTTGAAGAAAAAATAATTTTTTTAACCCCACTTGCCAGCATTGCTTTAAATAAAGATAAACTCCCAAGGGTATTATTAAAAAAATATTTTTGAGGATTTTTCATAGATTCTCCCATCTCAATGTAAGCAGCAAAGTGAATTACAGCTTCGATTTTTTCTTCTTTAAGGACCTGCGTTAATTGCTGCCAGTTTTGAGTTTGACCCACAATCAATTTAAATTCTGCCACTGTTTCCCGGTGTCCTTTTTCCAATGAGTCAAAAATTACCGGTTCAAAGCCCGCTTTTTTAAGCTCATGACTCGTGACAGCACCAAGATAACCGGCTCCGCCGGTAACTAAAACTTTCATTATTTTTAGTATATCAAAAAAGGAGAGGTCAAAGAAACATTGGCCAAAAAGGCTTCGATCTCCTCAGCTTGCTCATGCCAGGGTTCAAAATGGGAAGTAATAATTTCCCCTCCGAGTTCGGAAAATGCTTGTCTTCTTAAAGGATCCTGAAATTGGCGCGGAAACCAAAAATCTTTTCCCTTGTTTTTTCCTGCTTTATGAATTAAGTTGTGAGGAATATTATTTTCCCTTAACCATTTTAAACAAGCTTTGCTTTCTTCTGCATTTCTCGTACAATAACAACCTACGGGATATGGTTCTGAGCCACCGTTATGCTGCCATTTTTCTTGCTCTACCGGATAAGGTTCTTCTCTTTGAAAAAGCAAATGAAAATGCCAAGTGGGAATGGAACAAGAGGCACCATAACCATTATAACCAAAATAAACCTCTCCCATTGTTTCACTTAAGATTCTGCCGGCCTGCCAGTACCACTCAACATCAGCAGGTTCAAGCAATTGAAGGTGTGGAGTCTTAATGTCATCAGTTAAAAGTCCTCCGTAATAAAAAGGAAATTTATTAAAAAAAAGGCAAATTTCTCTGCCGCCTAAATCACCCCGCCAAATTAACTGCTCTCTCATTCCTGGCCGGCCAAAAAAATTCTCAGTTGATGGCGGATAAATACTTTTAATTTCCTTTGCCGCCGCATGAGGCTTCTTGAATTGACGCAAAGGTTCTTCTCTAACCAACCAACCATTAGTCTTTTTTATCCTTGCATTTAAGCCACCGCGCTCAATCATTTCATAAATTCTCAAAAACATCTCTACTTCGGGATCTTGCCGATTACCATCAACTACCCAAATTAACTCTTGACTAACTTTGGCTAATTCTGGCCGCAGATTTTGAAAAATTTGCTGATTTTGACAAGCATTGGCAAGAGCAATATTAAAAAAATTAAAACCTTGTCTACTCTCCTTTTCATTAAGTAAACGCTTTAAACCTTCACTAAAAGCAGCTAAAAAATTTTCCTGAGAGGAAAAAACCTCAAGGTTTTGATAACCTGATTCAACTTTTTCTTTCATAAAGAGGTACTACTTGTTCTTTGCGATTAACCTTAATTCCTAACGCCCAAGCCAAGGTGTTGGCAATCGCACAACCCAAACGCAAACTGGTGTAAGAATTACCCTTAAGTTTAACTTTAATTTCTTTAATCTTTTTGGGTGAAATTTTTTTACTTTTTAAAAAAGAAGCAAGTAGTAATAAAATTTTCTGCTCATCTGGCGAAGTATATTTTTTTATGAGCGAGTGGCGGCCCACCTTAATGAGGGTTTTTTTATTCTCAGAAGTATCAAGATAAAGAATCAAAATTAATGGTTAATTGCCAAAATAAAGTCAATGATTATTGGCAATTAACTATGGTTATTTTTCTTTTATTTTCATCAAGATATTTAAATTTTAACTCGATTCTTTTTTTTGGCAAGAGCTTCGCCAGTTTCTCTGGCCACTCAACCACTATTAAATTTTTAGAGTTAGAACATAATTCTTTAAAATCGATGGCTTTTAAATCTGTGTCGGTTTTTAAGCGATAGCAATCAAGGTGGGTTAAAATTGAAAATTGCCCTAAAGAAGTTGAAGTCGGGCCTCTACCAACAAGATTAAGTTTTGAAGTTCGGGGAAGAGGATATTCTCTTAATAAAACAAACGTGGGTGAAAGCACTCTTTTTTTAACTCCCAACGCCCAAGCCAAACCCTGCACAAAAGTTGTCTTTCCCGCACCTAATTCTCCATAAAGACAAATAACATTTATTTTAAGTCTCAGCGCGAGTTTAAGCACTTGGTAACTATGAGTCTGAGTTTCCGCCGGTGAATGAGAAATAAATATTTTCATCTTTGATAACTTGCGCCTCAATCTTTAATTTCACTTTTCATTTTCTTTTTTAACCACCAATAACTTATCATCATCCCTAAAATATCAAATCCCACATCTCTTATTGTACTCGTCCTGCCGGCCACAAAAGCTTGATGATACTCATCAGAAAGAGCATAAAAAGTTCCAAAAATAAAGGGTAAAATCCAAATTTTTTTGTTTGTAGTACCCTGCCTTGCCAGCACCCGCCAAACTAAAAAATAAAGAACCGCATACTCAATCATATGGGCAGTTTTTTTTAAAACAAAATCCCACCAAATGAAACCAACTTTGGGCAAGGTAGGAATTGAAGAAAGGATAAAAATTAACAAACACCAAGCAAAAACCGGACCCCAATAAAAAAAGAACTCTCTCAAATTCATTGTTTATGAGTATACCATCTTTCCTTAAGTTCCTTAAATAGCCCTGGTCCAAAAGCAACCCCTAAAAACAACAAACCTAATCCTATTAAAGCAAAAGGAAGCAATAATTTTTTATTAAAGTGCGTTTCTTCGCCTAAAACTTCTGCTGGTCTCGACGCCTCAGTCAAAGGCGAAAAAGAAACTAAAGCTTCTGCTGAAGGAAGGAGAAATGGTAAAGGTGAAGGTGAAGCTGGTTTTAGAGGTGAGGGTGAAACAGCCAGGGTTGCCATTTTAGGAGTAGGGGTGACTGAGGGTGAAACAGAAGTGTTAACTAATGGAGAAGGACTAATAGCAAGTGCATTCATTACCGGATTAACTTCGTAAAGGTTACCGGCGGTAATTTCTCTTACATCCAGCCACTCTTCATAACCATTCTTTTCCAGTTTGATGGTATGCCGGCCAAAACCTCCAACTTGACAGCCATCACAGAAAGTAAAAGTTTCCGGCGCATAATGATTGGTATAAAGACCATCAATATATATTTTGACGTTAGCAAGTTTATTGCCATTTTTGTCTTTAACTTCTCCAATTTTGTAGGTGGCGGCAGAAACTGGTGAAGCGGAAGGAGAAGGTGAAAAGGCAGGCGGAGATGAACATGGCACGGCTTCATTATTGGAAGCACCTTTGGTAGGCGTACAGAATAAAAGCCAATTACCTGTCCCATCTTGGCTTCTGCCTGCCGTCTGACCACTGGCTGGTGCTATCAAATCATTATTTTTATCGCCATAAGCAACTTGATCAAGAAAGTTAGTCTGGTCAGAAACTAAAAAGAGCTTTATCACATCGCCGCTGTTGTTTAATTTATTACTCCAATCAACAGTGCAAAATTGAGCGACGCAATCTTCTGAAGAAAAACTCTTGCTGTTACCTGCTTCGTCCTTTAATAGATATAAAGAGATATCTTCATCGTTTGTCCGATAAACTTCTACCCAATCAGTATCACCATAAGAATTAAATTCATTAATCATCACCGCAGCTAAAGCTGTCTCGTTAAAAAAAGAGAAACAAAGAAAAAAAGCGATAATCTTGAGGCCTAATAGATAAAATTTATTAATTAACCCTGACATGCTGGATAACCTCCAGCGGCTAGCGGATCAACTTCATGGTAAGAATCAGCGGGTATTATTTCTCCTTTATAAGGACCACCTGGAAAAGGTAATTCTTGAGTTTCTCTATAAGGTTCACCCGGTAACGCTGCCTCATCAGGATTTAGTGGTTCTTCTGGGATTCGCTGAATATTTATCTCTCTTGCCCCTCCTTCCTTCGTCATTTTTTCTCCTTTCTGTTTAATATCTAATTAACTTTAGCGCAGCAGTAAATCACTGTCAACAAGACAAAAGATTTAGAAAGAAGCTTGGTCATGCTTTAGCAATCTTAAGAAAGAAGATTCAAAAATCAGTAGTAATTAACGTGCAGATAATAAGTTTCATAACCGTCACTAAGGTGTTTAAGACGAACATAGCGGAGCGTGCCACCACCACAGGCAATACTTCCCTGATATAAAATCCCATCTTTAACCGCTTTAACCTGAAGATCTTCCGAGACCATATCCAAGCCTGTATGAGGACCACCACCGTAAGCGCCGGTCTTTGCATAACTTGTCATTCCATAACCTTGGGTAATCCGCGGTCGACCGTTAAGGGGCCAATTCCAAGAACCAGAAAAGGAAAAAGGTTGATCACACTCCGGCCACCAGCCACATAAATCCCAATCTACCTCCTGTGATTTTAAAAAATTGGCAGGATTTTGATTGTTATTGTCTTTAACCACCTGAAAGTGAAGATGAGTCCCAGTAGAACAAGCCGAACTCCCTAAAATAATGGAGGCTATTTTTTCGCCTTCCTTGACGCTGCCTACTTCTGTTTCTTGACCCTTGCCGGCGATAATTGCCTGAATAGCCTCCATTTCTGCCTTGGCTGCTGCCAGCAACGCCTGAAATTTTCTTTCATCATTTTTAGTGACTTCCAAAAGTGCCTGTTTACTTTTCTTTTGCTGAGCCAAAGTCGCCGTTTGTGTCTCCAAAGCCTGTTTTAAAACCTTCATTTCCTCTTGTTTTTTTTCTTTTAACTCCTTCTGCTCATCATAATTCTGTTTTTGTTTTTCCAATTGAATCATTAACGACCGGTCATGAGCCTGTGCTGTTTGTAAATATTTAAGCTTGGTAAAAAAGTTAGCAAAGGTTTCCGAAGAAAAAAGTAAATAAAGTGGTTGAAAATAAGAAGTTTTATAGGTGGCGTTGATGCGCGAATTTAAAATTTTTGAAAGTTCATTTAAGCTTTTATCCAAAAAACCAATTTTAAGTGATAAACCATCAATTTCCTCTTTAAGAATTTCAATTTCTTTTTCACTTTTATTAATTTGCGCTTGCGTAAGATAAATTTTGTTATCAAGATAATTAATAGTTGAAGCTAAAGTTTTTTGTTGACCTTGAAGTTCCTTAATTTTATTTTGGTATTCCTCAATTTGCCGAGCTAATTCTTCCAATTTTTTTTGATGGTTATCTTCAGCCTGACTTAATGAAGGCAAAAAGCAACAAAAACCCAAGAAGAAAGCAAAAATAATAATTTTAAATAAAACTTTACTCATTATTCTCTTTAACGCTGCCCCTCCAAATCATGAAGTAAAAATAATTATTTTATAAACCGGTATACCCCCAGTAAGGAAGCTAAGATTCCTAAAGTCCCGCCAAGGATAATTTCGCCTAACAAAACTGCTAGAAAAAAGAAGAAGGGAATGGGAAAAAGAGGAATTTCTCCTAACCAATTAAGAATTATGGGCGTAGTATACAAAAGCAGACTGGTGGCTATTACGAAGCTCATTAAAGCAGCAATAAGCCCATAAAGCATCCCTTCTAAAAGAAAGGGTTTAGCAATAAACCAAAAGGAAGCACCTAAAAGTTGTAAAATTTCGATCTCTTCTTTTCTAATTAAAATTTTCAGACTCACAATAAGAACTAAAATTAAAATTGATTGAATTGTTAAATAACTAATTAAAATCAAACCTACTAATCTCAAATTATTAATCCAAAGACTTAAAGTATTGATAACATCTTCATAAAAAACCACATCGGTAACTTTGGGTTGCTTTTCCAAAATTTCTTTAAGACCGGCTAAAGCCTCAATTTGCGTGGCAGAAATCTCAATGGAGGGCGGTAAAATCTTATAATCAACCAACTCTAGGAGCAAGGGATCATTTTTATTCTTTTCTTTATAAATTTTTTCGGCTTCTCGTGTAGAAACATATTTAAAAGAGGCTAGTTTACCTGTGGCTTCAAGATTATTTTTAATATCAGCAATCTCTGCTTCTTTTAAATCTTCTCCTTTTTCAAAAAAGGCAATCACTTGGGGAGCGGATTCAAAATATTTTAAAATTTTTTGACTGCCAAAAAAAATAAAAGTAAAAATTGTCGCAGCCAAAAAAGTTAAAGTCAAAGCCATCACCGCCGCTAAAGCCTGATAAGGAGTTCTGCGAATTTGTATAAAAGTGGTTTTAAGTATGGTAAACATTAAAAAGATAAAACCTAGAAATTTATTTTTTATATTTTCCTTTTTTTTCGTCGGTCACAATTTTCCCCCTTTCAAGCCTTATCACCCGTTTCTTAAGGGAATCCACAATCTCAAAATTGTGAGTTGCCATAATCACCGTAATTTCCTGTTTGTTGATTTGTTGTAAAAGTTCAACTATTTGCCAAGCAGTCTGGGGATCTAAATTACCTGTTGGTTCATCAGCAAAAATAATTTCTGGTTCAATCACGACGGCTCTTGCCAAACCAAGCCTTTGAATTTCGCCTCCAGCCAATTGGCGAGGAAACAAATTTTCTTTACCGGTCAAACCTACCAACTTTAAAACTTCTTGGGTTTTAACTTGGCTTTCCGCTTTGCTTCTCCCCACAATTTCTAAAGCCAAAATCACGTTTTCCCAAACTGTTCGATCAAAAAGTATCTTAAAATCTTGATAAACCACACCAATTTTTCTTCTCAAATAAGCAATCTTTTTCTTGCTCAACTTGTTTATCTCCAAATCATTTAAAAAAATTTTCCCACGGGTGGGCAGAAATTCTCTTATTAACAAACGTAAAAGCGTGGTTTTACCAGCGCCTGAAGGTCCGGTAATAAAAACAAACTCCCCCTTATCAATCTTCAGGTTAATATTTTCCAAGGCAACTGTACCGTCGCCAAATTGATGGGTAATATCTTCAAAGCGGATCATTCTAAAACTTTTAATTTACCGACATCCATTAACCAACCTGCCTTCTGGGCAGCAAAAGTCTGTCCCCAAACCTTAACTTTATGCCCAACAAACTTTTCTAAATCAATCACTGAAGAAGTCAAATAAACATTTTGTGATTCCCCACCCGGCCTTACTAAGTGGTGTGAACCCTCACCGTCAATACCACCAACTTCTAGTTTGCCCTCGGCAGAATCTTTAAAATCCTTTTCATCCCGCACACCAACCATTAAACCAACTTTAATTTCTTCTTTAGCAACATCATTTTTAATTTCCTCACTCAAAGCTCCCAGTCTGCCTTGACTAAGGAAATAACCACTCAAGGAACCCAAAATAAGGGCAAAAAGGACAATAATCATTAATAAAGTTTTTGAAGTTTTTGTCTTTGATTTCATTTCTGATTCAAATTGTTTAATTAATTTTTCTTCTTCTGATGCTTCTCCTTTAATTAACTGGTCGCTTGCGTTGTTGATTTTTTCCATCTTTCTAACCTCCTTGTTGATTTTAAACTGCCCGGTTGGGCAACTTCAAGTCTTCAAAATTTCTGCTTGAATGAACCTCTCGATTTTGCCATCTAATACTGCCGTGGCGTCATTTTCTTCCCAACCGGTACGTAAATCTTTAACCAGCTTGTAAGGGTGAAGTACGTAAGAGCGAATTTGGTTGCCCCAGCCGGCAATTTTATATTCACCTTTAAGCTTCTGAATTTTTTGCTCTCTTTCTACTTCCTGTAACTGCCACAACTTACCCATTAAAATTTGGAGAGCTATTTTCCGATTTTGTTCTTGATAACGCTGCGTTTGACATTCAACCACAATCCCTGTAGGTAAATGTTTAATTCTTACCGCCGTGGCTACTTTGTTAACATTTTGACCGCCATGCCCAGAAGCGCGAGAAAAAACAATTTCTAAATCGTCAGGTTTGATTTTAATTCCCTCTTCTTCAGGTAAAATAGGCATAACTTCAACTAGGGCAAAAGAGGTCTGCCGCAAATTATTGGCATTAAAAGGCGAAAGTCTCACTAAACGATGTACCCCTTTTTCTTTTTTTAAATAACCATAGGCATAGCTACCTTTAATAAACATGGTTACTCTTTTTACTCCTGCTTCTTCTCCCGGTCTCTCTTCAACAACATCTACCTGCCAACCCTGATCTTGACTATATTTAAAGTACATCCGTTGCAACATTGCTGCCCAGTCACAGGCCTCGGTACCGCCTTGGCCGGCATGAATTGAAAGGATAGCATCACCAGCATCGTAATCACCAGAAAGACAAAATTTTATCTCAAGCTGCTTTAAATCTTTAGCGAAACTGGCGACTTCCTGAGAAATAAATTCCAAATCGCCACCTGATTCTTCAGGGGTTGTTTTTAAAAGCTCTTTTAAAGATTTAAATTTTTCCTCCATTTTTTCAATAAGCTCCGTCTCTTCCTTTAAATTTCCCAATTCTCTTAGGAGTTTTTCTGCCTTTTTTTTATCCTGCCAAAGCTGGGGAGTACTTACTGCCTCAGCCAATTCTTTTAAACGCTGCTTTTTGGTAGGTAAATTGAATTTTTGCCAGAATAAATTATATTTTTGCTCTAAATCGGAAAGTTTTTTTTCTAAATCTTGTTTCATGGTTTTTTTTCTTCAAGTAGGTCTTTACAGATTTCCTGCTTTAATTCTTTTTTGATTTTTTCCATTTCATTTTTTGGTAAATCTCTAATTTTTTCGGTTGTTTGGGTAACAATCGTATTGACTTCTTTTTGCAACTCTTTAATCACTTCATTTTGTTCAAGTTCTTTTTGAATTTCTTCAACTAAATTTTCTTTGCTTGTTTTTTCTCCTAAAACTTTTTCTACTTGTTTGTTAATTTTTTCACCAGTCGAAATTAAATCGTTTTTTGTTTGTTCAACTACTTCGTCTAAAGTGACGTAAGTCTTTTTACCAAAATATTTAGCTCGGGCAAAACGAACTAAAACCAAACAACCAAATAAAACCACTAAAATAATAATTAAATTCAAAATTCTTCTCACTATATTTAATTTTACTACAACTTAGAAAATCTGATAAAATAGTGATGGTTGCGAGTTAAGGAGGGGGGTGAAATTAATCAATGAAAAACATCCCAGTAGGTAAGGTTACTCATTACTACAATAAAATTGGCGTGGGTATTGTGAAATTAACTAAAGCGATTAAAGTCGGAGATCAACTTCATTTTAAAGGAAAAACAACTGACTTCCTCCAGGTTCTTAAAGAAATGGAGTTGGATCATCAAGCAATTCAAACTGCCCTTCCAAAACAGGAAGTTGGTCTCAAGGTTAACCAAAAAGTAAAAGAAGATGATGAAGTTTTTTTGGTTGAATAGAAAAAATAAATTTAATAATTATTTTTTAAGCTAGCCGTATTTTGGATAACAGCACTTCTTATATTTCTTACCGCTCCCACAGGGACAAGGATCGTTGCGACCCGGCATTTTACTCCCGCTGACCACTGGTTTAAAGGTTATTTTTCCTCTTTTGGTCATTACTGAAACCAACTGAGCTTCGTCATTGGCTGCTTGGGTATTATCTTCTAATTTTCTTTCTTTAGGCGTTTTCATTAAAGCTGTAACCATATCCTGACGGCCTTCAATCACCCTCAGTGGTTTTGTTTCAATTAACTGGGAAATGGGTTGGAGACGAAAAATTTGCCGATTAACTTCATAATCAATATTATTAAGCAATCTTTCAAACATTCCGAATGCCTCTTTTTTGTATTCAACTAAAGGGTCAAGCTGACCATAACCGCGCAGTCCTATCCCTTCACGCAAATCATCAATGGCATCCAAATGGTCTATCCAAAGCCGGTCAATGGTGGAAAGCATCACAAAACGTTCAAGTTGACGCATGTTTTCTTCTCCCAATTGCTTTTCCCGCATCAAATAAGCCCGCTCAAGAATAACCTCAAGCTTTTTAATAATCATCTCTTTTTCTTGAATTTTTTGTAATTCTTTTTTGAGTCTCTCCAAAGAAACTTGATCAAAAGGAATAATGTTGGCAAATTCCAAAACAATTTTTTGATACTCAATTTTGACAAAACCTTCGGTTGAGTAAGCAGTCACCAATTCACTTATTTCTTCTTTGAGATTTTTTAAAATTTGTTCCTTAAGATTATCTGCTTTCTCTAAAATCTGACGACGGCGACCATAAATAATTTCCCTTTGTTTATTCATCACATCATCATATTCAACGACGTGTTTACGGGCATCAAAATGAAAACTCTCCACCTTGGCTTGTGCTTGCTGAATGGCCTTCGTCACCATCGGATGCTCAAGAGGCATATTTTCTGGTAATTTAAAAATAGTCATGAGTTTTTTTATCTGCTCACCGCCAAAAAGACGCATAATGTCGTCGTCCAAAGAAACAAAAAAACGAGAAGAACCAGGATCACCTTGTCGGCCAGCCCGACCCCTTAATTGATTATCAATTCTCCGTGATTCATGCCTTTCGGTACCAATCACATGTAAGCCTCCCAACTTAACCACTTCTTGATGCTCTGCCTGCCATTGTTTAAATAATTCGCTTTCCTTCTCGGCGGGCGCGACACCACCAAGAATGATATCTACTCCCCTGCCGGCCATGTTTGTGGCCACTGTCACCGCGCCTTTCCTGCCCGCTTGACTGATAATCATCGCTTCCTTCTCATGATTTTTGGCATTGAGAACATGATGAGGAATACCCTTGCGACGCAGAAATTCATGAATAATTTCATTCTTCTCAATTGAAGTGGTACCCACTAAAACTGGTCTTCCCTGCTTATGCATCGCCGCGATTTCTTCAACAATAGCACCGTATTTCGCTCGTGTGGTTTTATAAATTACATCATTGTGATCAATGCGAATCATGGGTTTGTTGGTGGGAATAATCGCCACTTCAAGGTTGTAGATTTTATTAAACTCTTCAGCTTCTGTGGCCGCCGTACCTGTCATTCCTGCCAACTTTTCATACATTCTAAAATAGTTCTGAAAAGAAATCGTTGCCAAAGTTCTTGATTCCTGTTCAATTTTTACTCCCTCTTTAGCCTCAATTGCCTGATGTAAACCTTCCGACCAACGACGACCATACATCAGCCGACCGGTAAACTCATCAACAATCACTACCTGATCATTTTTAACCACATAATCACGGTCGCGACGGAAAAGCGTTAGCGCTTTTAAGGCATTCTCGATATGATGAAGAGTCTCAAAATCCTTTTCATAAAGATTGGGAATGCCCAAGCGTTTTTCAACTTTCATCACTCCATGCTCCGTAAGATTGGCAGTTTTGAGTTTTTCATCAATTACATAGTCTGTGTCCGCACTTAAAGTCTTTACCAACGCTGCAAATTTATAATACTTATCTGTTGGTTCGGTATCCGGCGCCGAAATAATTAAAGGGGTTCTCGCCTCATCAATTAAAATTGAATCAACCTCATCAACAATGGCAAAATGGTGTCCCTTTTGAACACATTCAGAAAGATCAGCTACCATATTATCTTTCAAATAATCAAAACCATACTCGTTATTGGTTCCGTAAGTCACATCAGCCAGATAAGCTTCTTGGCGTGAAACTGGCCTAAGATGAGCCAAACGGGGATCTAAAACATTTTTTGCCTCATAATTTTTATCCAATAAAAAAGCCTGCTCATGAATAAGGCAACCAACCTTTAAACCACAAAGTTCTAAGGCCACCCCATACCAGCCGGTATCACGCCGCGCGAGATAGTCGTTGACGGTAACAATATGAACACCCTTGCCTTCAAGGGCATTAAGATAAGCCGCGATCACCGCTGAGAGTGTTTTGCCTTCGCCTGTCTTTTGCTCAGCCACTTTACCCTGATGAAGAGCAATTGCGGCCATTAATTGAACATCAAAGGCACGTTCACCAACAGTCCGCCAAATAGCTTCTCTTATAAGAGCAAAGGCCTCAGGTAAAAGTTCATCCAAGGTTTCTCCCCGCTCAATTCGAGATTGAAACTCACCAGTCTTACCACTAAAATCTTTTTCCTTAAGCCTGCGCATCGCCGGCTCCAGACTATTAATCTTGGCAACGATGGCACTTAAAGAATTAAGATATTTCTGATTATAATCGAAAAGTTTGCTTAAAAATTTAAACATTTAGTTTATTTTATCTTTGTTTATTGAAATTTGGTAGCCGTAAACACAAGTAAGTTTGCCGGAGTTCTGACCAAGTCAACGAAAGGGAAAATTTTTTCGACCCTTTTTACAAAATTTTGTGTCTTTTGCCGGTGTTCATCCCAAAAAAGACGGTTAAAAACCACCAAACCTGCCGGTTTTAAGAGATTTTTTAATTTCCTTAAAAAATTTAAAGATTCAGTCTTTTCAGGTATCTTCTCGCCAAGATAAACATCAACTACAATTAACTCAAAATGTTTAAGGGCTAATGGTTGAGTTTTTTTAAAGTTTTTATCATTAAGGATCGGGATTAATTTATCAACAGTTTTTAGAACATCTTCACACTCTATTTTCAACTTAGGAATTTTTCCCAAATCAAAATAACTTTTGCCCAACTTAATTACCAAAGGATCTATCTCTACACCAAGCATTTTTGCCTTCGGAAATTTTTGAGAAAAAACTTTTGCCACCGTCCCGCACCCCAACCCCAAAATCAAAATGTTTTTAACTACCAAACGTTGCCTCGCGATCCTTTCTGCAGCTTTTTGCCAAATTGTTGAAATAATTCCTCCTGATTGGAGTAAACCGCCAATGGCCATTCGCGGCTCACCAAAAACCCTGTAAATTTTAATTTCACCATTAATGGGGGAATAAACACTGACTAATTCTTGATAAGTAAAGTTGATTAAATTTTTAATTTTGAAGCGCAATGCTTAAACCTTGCTTTTTAAACTTTTACCTTTTTATAATTTCCCTGCCTACATAATTTCTTAGGACTTTTGGAACTTTAATCCACCCTTCTTTAGTTTGATTATTTTCCATAAGTGCGATTAACATTCTGCCAATGGCAAAAGCTGTGCCGTTGAGAATATGAACAAACTCTCTTTTGCCACTTTTTCTCGCTTGATATTTAATATTGAAACGCCGCGCTTGAAAGTCAGTACAGTTACTAATTGAATGGGTTTCCCGATAACGCTCTTGGCCAGGAAACCAACATTCAATATCATAGGCTTTAGCTGCAGGAAAACTCAAATCACCAGTACAAATTTTGACCACGCGATAAGGCAATTCTAACACTTGAACCATTTTTTCAGCTAAACTTAAAAGTTTTTCATGCTCTTGATTAGAATTTTCCGGCTTGACTAAAGAAACCATCTCCACTTTATCAAACTCATGGACGCGAAAAATCCCCCGCGTATCCTTACCATAAGAACCAGATTCTTTTCTGAAAGCACTGGAAAAACCGACGTAGCGCTGAGGTAAATCTTCTTCATTTAAAACTTCGTTTTGATGCAAAGGAACTAAGGCATGCTCAGCGGTGCCAATTAAATAAAAATTCTCGGTTTGATAATAATTTTCGCTGCCACCCGCTTCCCAATAACCTAAACCTTTAGTAATCTCTAAATTGATTAATTGAGGAGGAATGATGGGAATAAAAAAATTTTTTTGTAAAATTTCTAAAGCCAGTTGAATTAAAGCAAATTCCAAAAGCACGGCTTCATTTTTTAAATACCCAAAACGGCTACCGGAAAGCTTAGCCGCCCGCTTGACATCAATTAAATCCAATGCTTCTCCTAGCGCCAAATGATCTTTAGGAATAAAATCAAAGCGGGGAAGTTCACCCCATTTTTTTACAATCGCGTTGGCTGTTTCATCTTTACCGACCGGCACATCATCGGCAGGAAGATTGGGAATTTTATGCAAAAGTTCCCAATAATTTGCTTCTGCTTCTTTTAAATGCGGTTCAAGTTTATTTAATTTTTCTTTAAATTTTTTAGCTTTTTTAAGAATCTGCGAACTTGGCTTTTCTTTAATCGACGCTTCAAATTTATTCTTTGCCGCCTTTATTTTCTCAATCTCCACAATTAATTTCCGCCGCTTCTTATCGGCAGCTAATAACTGTTCAACCACGCTCGCATCCAAATTTTTATTTCTACAGGCTTCCTCGACAAGCTTTTTATTTTCTCTAATAAAGTTAATTGCCAACATAATAATTATTTTAACATTTCCAGAATTTTCTCTTTTTTGATAATTTTTTCCGCCTCGTTAATAAATTCAATTGTTAATGGCAGATAATCCAGTTCTTGGACTTCTTTGGGAAAAAACCAACCAAATTCGCCGGTCTCCGGATCACCAATAACCGGTTTTTGGCCACCAATGTCAATTAAGTAACATAAAAGCAACACCTGAATTTTTTTGTTGGGATAATCATAAACATGGGTCTTAACAATGGGGTAGGGAGAAAGAAGGCGGTAAGAAAGTCGTAATTCTTCTTCCATTTCCCGAGCTAAAGCCTGTTCCACTGATTCACCAAATTCCAAACCGCCACCAGGCAACTGCCATTTTTGATGGATTCGCTGATTGCCTGGCTCATGTCGTCGGGTTAGCAAATATTTTCCTTCTTTATTCAAAGCCAAACCTAAAACACCGGGAAAAATAATTTTCTTCATTTTTAAGAAATTTAAAGCCCGAGCTTATCAGCAATTGGTTGCATTGCCAACAAAACTAAAGCTATAAACTCTTCTAATTTTAAACCCAATTTTTCTTCGCACTTTAGAATATCTCCTCTTCTTGTCCCCCGAGCAAATTCTTTTTGTCTAAATTTTTTTAAAACTGAGGCGACGGTTACCGATTTAAGACTTTTATCTGGCCTAACTAACGCCGTGGCTACAATCAATCCTGTCAGCGAATCACCACAAAATAAACACCAGTCCATTTTACTACGGGGAGCAACGCCATTATGAGACCAGTTGTGAGCTGCCATGCAATAGGCAACTTGAGAAGGAATTTCATAACCTTTCGCTTTTAACATTTGACTGACTCTTATTCCCTGCTCTTCTACGGGTACCGTCGGCAAATAATCACCATCGTGTAATAAACCAGCCAAAGCCCATTCTTTTTCTTTTAAAGGAGCGAACTTTTTGGCCAACACTCTCATCATTGCTTCCGTACACAGCAAATGTTTAATTATTTTCTGATTAAGCTGTTGGCTTCTTAAAAATGCTAAAGCTTGCTTTCTGGTAATCATCAATTTTATCCCAAACAGCGACTCAGAAAAACCTATATTTTATTTGGAATATCAATAAATTCAACGGTCAATTCCGGAAATTTATTTTTGATAATTTCCGCTAAAGCCAAAACCCCAAATTTTTCGGTCTGGTAATGCCCGCAGGCTAAATAAGTAATGCCGAGTTCTTGAAACTCAGCAACGTTCCACTCGCTAATTTCACCCGTAAGGTAAACCTCTACCCCTTTTTCAATTAATTCTCTTTTTTCTTGAGCAAAGGGAACGCCCCGACCAGAAACCACGCCGATTTTTTTAATTTTGTTTTGTTTTGCCCTCGCAACAAAAATTTCTTGCTTAAATAAGCGCCGACAACGTTGGATAATTGAATCAATTGTCTGAGGCTGACTAAACTCACCTAACCACCCCCAGTTTTGATAAAGAGGAATTGCTGTTTTTTTGGCACCAAGCTTTTTGATGATCTGGGCGTTATGACCAATTTGCGGATGGGCGTCTAAAATATAATGGTAACCAAAGAGAGATAAATTATTTTCCATTAAGATTTTTAATCTTTTTTGTAGGGATGGCGAAAATAAATTATAGGCAACATCAAGAGCCAAACCATGGTGAACCACTAAAGCATCAGCTTGTTTTTTGACTGCTTGCTTAAAAAGCTTTTCGCTGGCGCTAACGCCTAAAACCAAAGTCTTAATTTCCTCCTTGCCCTGCCACTGTAAACCATTAGGCATGTATTCATCTATCTTTCTGGCTGTGGCCAGCAGTTCTTCACCAAAATAGTTATTAAAAAAAGCGCTGAGTTCGTCTCTTTTTATAGACATTGTTTTTCCTCCGGTCTCATGGTGGGAAACAAAATTACGTCTCTGATTGAAGGTTGATTGGTCAGCAACATGACCATCCGGTCAATACCCAAACCTAAACCACCAGTCGGCGGCATACCGTACTCTAAAGCTTCAAGATAATCAATATCCAAAGGGTGAGCTTCCTCATCGCCCGCTTTCCTAGCCTTTACTTGTTCTTCAAAAAATTCTTTTTGCACCAAAGGATTGTTCAATTCTGAATAGGCGTTTCCCACCTCCCAACCATTAATATAAGGCTCAAAGCGTTCAATAAGCAAAGAATTATCTTCTTTCTGTTTGGATAAAGAGCAGGTTTCCTTGGGAAAATCGGTAACAAAAGTCGGTTGAATAAGTTTTGGTTCGACTAATTCAAAGAGTGTGGCAATGGCAATCCCGCGCTTAAAACCGGCACTAACTCCGGTTAACTGAGGATTATCCTCATATTTCAGCTTATGTTCTTTTAAGAGTCTTTTGAGCTGCTCATCGGATAATTTTTCTACTTCAATCCCGGCATATTTTTTCAAAGCAGCCGTCATGGTAATTCTTTGCCAAGGAATTCTAAGGTCAATCGTTTTTCCTTGATAAGTAATTTTTGTCTTACCCAGCACCTTTTGGGCAACAAACTCATAAAGTTCTTCGGTTAATTTCATCATGGTCTGATAATCGGCATAAGCCCAGTAGCATTCCATCATCGTAAATTCGGGATTGTGCCTTTTGTCCATACCTTCATTCCGGAAATCCTTATCAATTTCATAAACTTTTTCAAACCCACCAACAATCAATCTTTTAAGATAAAGCTCATCAGAAATTTTTAAATAAAGATTGAAATCTAAGGCGTGATGATGAGTAATAAAAGGTCGAGCGTTGGCACCTCCATAAAGTGGTTGTAAAGTAGGTGTTTCTACCTCCAAAAAACCCCTCGCATCCAAAAACTCCCTCACAGCTTTTATTATTTGAGACCGTTTTTCAAAAACTTTTTTAACCTCAGGATTCATTAATAAGTCTAAATAACGCTTCCGGTAACGCTCCTCCTTATCTTTTAAACCATACCAGGAAGAAGGCAATGGCCGAAGAGTTTTGGTTAATAACTGATAATCTTTTACCAAAACCGAGATTTCACCAGTCTTGGTTTTAAAAACTTCTCCTTGAGCCGCTAAAAAATCCCCTAAATCCAGCAAAGATAAAAAATCAAATTGGGCTTTCTTCAATTTATCGCTTTTAAAAACCAATTGAATTTTGCCAGTTTCGTCAATTAAATCAATAAATTTAAGTTTACCGTGGCCGCGTAAAGCCATTAGTCGGCCAGCTACCGCCACTTTTTCACCCAATTTTCGCTTAGCTTCAAAAACCGTCTCTCTTCTTTGACAACGAGCAGGATAAGGGTTAACTCCTAAGGTTTTTATTTTTTTTAATTTATTGAGTCTGATTTGACGATATTGTTCTAAAGGTTGTTGCATAAATAAAATGTATAAATAAAATAAGACTATATTTATTATAGCCTCAACCTAAAACTCTCAACCAGTCTCCTAGAAAATAACAAAATGGCTGGTAAAAATAATGATGAACTTTTATTCTATTTTAATAATTTTATAAGTGATTTTTCCTGCCGGTGCGGCCACTTCCACCTTATCGCCGCTTTTTTTCCCAAGCAAGGCTTTGCCTAAAGGTGAAGAATGAGAGATCTTTTTATTTTTGGGATCGGCTTCCCATTCACCCACCACCGTAAAAATATGTTTTTGGCCGGCAACTTCAACGGTCACTTTACAACCTAAAGTCACGATTTTATGACAACCTTGGTTATTATCTTGAATCACTTTCGCTTTAATCAAAAGGTCTTCAAGTTCGGCAATCCTCCCTTCAATAAAAGAAAGTTCTTCTCGGGCATTTGCATATTCGGCATTTTCAGAAAGATCACCAAAATCACGCGCCCGTGTTACTCTCTCAACGAGAGCCGGCCGGCGGACTTCTTTCAATTCTTTAAGTTCTTTTTTTAGATCTTCTAAACCTTTTTTGGTTAAGAAAACCTCATCATTTCTGTTAGTCATGGTGTAAAAAAATAATCTCCCTCTGCAAACTTTTAAAAGGAGATTATTTCATTCTAGTAAAATTCTTCCTTTGCGTCAAGATGTATTTAGTATGTAAAAAAAGTGCCGCCAGTGAGAATCGAACTCACCTTTCTGCCTTGAGAGGGCAGTGTCCTTACCGATAGACGATGGCGGCAAATACTTTATTTTATTAAATTTTAGGTAAATAATCCATAAAGGCTGTGTATTCAACTTAAATAACCAAAAGTAAAATAATAAGTAACATGAGGAGTCTTAGAAGCTATACTGATCTGGGAATGAAAATCAATACCGGGAAAGTGCCTACTTTTGCCTCTTAAAATTTTTCTTTATATCCAAGGAAGTAAGCTCATCTCACCGTTTTAAACCAACCATAAGGAATCATTAACATTTCAAAGGTAACCTAACTTTACCCAAAGATAAAATTTGGAAAACTTCATTTAAAAACTAATTTGGTAAAATGAAAGGAAAATGAAAGTTAAACCAATTTTCAGTGTTTCCGAATTTAATGAATTCATCCGTCTTTATCTAAACCAAGTCGGCGAAGTCACCGTTGAGGGCGAAATCAGCGAAATTAAAGTAAGTCAAAACCAATGGCTATTCATTAATTTAAAAGATAAAGAAGCCAATCTTAATGTTTTTGGTGTTTTGGATCAAATTACTAATTTTGAAATTTTAGCAGAGGGAATGCTCGTCCATGTATGGGGAGAACCTACTCTTCATCAAAAAAGCAGTAAGTTTAGCCTTAGAGCTTACGAAATCATCCCGGCCGGTGAAGGTGCCCTAAAACTCGCCCTTGAAAAATTAAAATTAAAACTAACAAAAGAGGGCTTATTTGCTCTTGAAAGAAAAAGACCCCTGCCTCTTTTTCCCCAAAAAATCGGTCTTATCACCGCCAAAAATTCTCAAGCCTATGCTGACTTTGTAAAAGTTCTGACTGCCCGTATGGGCGGTCTGAAGATTTATTTTTATCCGGTAAGTGTTCAAGGTCGCCAAGCAGTAAGTTCAATTCTTGAAGCCTTTGCTTACTTTAATCAACAAATGCCTTATCTTGATCTCTTGGTTTTAGTGAGAGGTGGCGGTAGCTTGGAGGACCTTCAAGCTTTTAATGATGAACGTGTTGTCCGTGCCATTTTTGCCAGCAAGATACCGGTAGTCTGTGGCGTTGGCCATGAAAAAGATATCACTCTTGCTGATTTGGTGGCAGATTTACGCGCCTCAACGCCTTCCAATGCCGCCGAACTCATCGTCCGCCATCGCCAAGAAATTGGGCAACAAATTAATCATTCGGTTAAATTTATGGCACACCAAATTCATCAACTCATCCGCGAGAAACAACAAACTATTCAATTACTGACGAATCGTATGAAAAGCGCTTTAACACAAAAAATCACTGCTTTTCAAAATCTTTTCTCTTCACTCATCAAAGAATTCGCCCTTTTTCAAGAAAAAATTAAACAAGCCAAAATAAACTTAGCCAATCTGTTAAGGCTATTAAAAAATCTTGATTATCGTTCGCTTTTGAGGCGAGGCTTTAGTATTACCTTTGATAAAGGAGGAAACATTATTAAAACCATCAAGCAGGTAAAGTTTAATGAAGGGATTTCAACTCTTCTTTTTGATGGTAAAATATTCTCAAAAGTTAAAGCCATAAATCCTTAGGAAAATGAATCAAAAAAAACAAAAACCAATCAATTTATCGAAGGCTTTTGCTGAATTGGAGAAAATCACCCGCGATTTTGAAAATGGCGAACTTGATTTAGAAAAGGCCATTCCTAAATTTAAAAGGGGGTTGGCTTTGGCTAAACTTCTCAAAGAACGCTTAAGTAAAATTGAAAATGAAATTGAAGAAATTAAAAATGAGTTTAAAAGTTTGGAAAAAACGGAAACGTCCAATTTAAATGATTTGGAAACGCCTTTTTAAATATTTTCTATCTAGAGAGAATAGTATATAATAGAGAAAATCACTAATGAAAAAATTAATTTTTAGTGATAAAATTTAAGAGTTATCCCGCCCAAAACGGCGGGCAAGTATCTTAAGAACCAATTTAGATTAAAAGAAAGTTTATATTTATGGATATTTCTTTGGCGGCTGAACCTATTTTTAAAATCGACGGCTTTCTTCTTACCAACTCACTTTTTGCCTCTTTAATTTTAAGTCTCTTCCTTTTGTTTTTTGTCTTAATTTTTGCCAGCCGGAAGCTGGAAAAAATCCCCAAGGGCAGAAGCCTACAAAATATCGTCGAAACTTTTCTTGAGATGTTTTATCGGCTTTTTGAAAGCATTACCGGTGAGCTAACCAGTAAAATTTTTCCTTTAGCAATGACTTTTTTTATTTTTATTCTCTTTAGCAACTGGCTAGGATTGTTGCCTGGTTTTGGCAGTATCGGTATTTGGGAAGAAGCAGAAGAGGGAAAAATTTTAAAACCTCTTTTGAGAGGCCCTACCGCTGATATCAACACCACTTTGGGTTTGGCCTTAATTTCGGTCATTACCATTCAATATTTGGGTTTAAAAAATTTGGGCAGTCATTATTTAAAAAAATTTTTTAACTTTGGTAACCCAATTAAGACCTTTGTTGGTCTCTTGGAACTTTTAAGTGAGTTCTCGAAAATTATTTCCTTTGCCTTTCGTCTTTTTGGTAATATTTTTGCTGGTGAAGTTCTTCTTACCGTCATGGCTTTTCTTATTCCCTTTATTGTACCGATGCCCTTTATTGGCCTCGAATTATTTGTTGGTCTTATTCAAGCTTTTGTTTTTACGATGCTTACGTTAGTATTTATAAGAGTGGCCACAAGCCATGAAGTCTAAAATTGAAAGGAGGTGAATTATGACAGCAGAAGAAATTATCAACCAAACTCTTGATTTAAAAAGTCTTGCGGTAGCCTTTGCGATTAGTCTTGGAGCACTTGGTCCGGGTCTTTCTATTGGCCGCATTGCGGGCAAAGGTCTGGAAGCTATCGGCCGCAATCCTGAAGCCGCAGACAAGATCCAAACGGCAATGATTTTGGGAATTGCTTTTGCCGAATCGGTAGCAATTTATGCGCTGGTGGTGGCATTAATTCTTAAATTTACTTAATTTCAACCATGTTAGCAAAAATCGGTATTAATCTCATAAGTTTGGTAGCCCAAATTATTAACTTTGGACTTTTGTTTTTTATTCTCTCAAGGTTTCTTTATAAACCACTTCTGCGTCTGTTTGAAGAAAGGGCAAAAAAAATCTCTCAAGGGTTAAAGGCCGCTGAAGAAAACCTTAAAGAAAAGGCAAAGCTTGAAGCTCAGAAAAAATTGGAAATGAAAAAAACCCAGGAAGCCATGGAAAAATTGCTTAATCAAGCAAAAATTGAGGCAAAAAAACAAAGCGCCCTTATTATTGAAAATGCCCGGCAAACAGCCAAAAGAGAAGCGGCTAAAGAGGCAGAAATTTTGAGACAAAAGCTTTATGAAGAAGAAAAACAACTCAAGGCTAAAATGGCTAAAATGGTGATTGAGCTCACGAAAAAGACGTTAAAAGAAGTTCTGGGCGAAACAGAACAAAAGAAAGTTTTTGCTCACCAATTAAAAAAATTAAAAAGCGTAAATTTTAATTAATTATGGAAGAAGTCGAAAAAATTGTTACTGGTTTTATTAAATTTTTAAGGACCTCCGGTAAGCTTCACCTTTTACCCCAAATCCTAAAAATTCTGAAAAAGGAGGCTCAACAAATCGAAGAGGAAAATACGGCAGTGGTAACCTCAGCTCAACCTTTAGGCGAAGCGGAATTAACTGAAATTGAAAAGGAATTAATTCATCTGTTTGGTCATAAATTAACCATCATCAATGAGGTTAATCCAAACATTCTTGGTGGTTTTATTATTCGCGTCGCCGACAGAATCGTTGACCTCTCACTAAACAATTACCTTGAAGAGTTAAAGGAAAAAATTACCCATGAAAACAACTAAACAGGAAGATTTGACTTCTTTTTTGGAAAAAGCTTTAAGTGATTTTCAAACGCGGCCGGTGGTCAAGAATGTTGGTCGAATCTTACAAATTGGCGATGGCGTGGCCAAACTTTCTGGTTTATCAACCATCGGTTATCATGAATTGGTCCAATTTGATAAACAAACTTTTGGTTTGGCTCTTAATTTGGAAAAGGAAACAGTAGGAGTAGTCATTTTAGGGCCGTCGCTCCATCTTAAAGCCGGCGATTTAGCAACAGCCACTGGCAAAATCCTGCAAATTGGCGTTTCGGAAGAACTGATTGGCAGAGTAATTGATCCCTTAGGTAGACCTCTGGATGCCAAGCCAGCACCTCAAGCAAGCAAATTTTACCCTTTAGAAAGAGTGGCGCCCTCGGTGATTTTACGCCAATCGGTAGACACACCCCTGCAAACCGGCATTAAAGCAATTGATGCAATGATTCCTATCGGCCGAGGACAGCGAGAATTAATTATTGGTGACCGCTCTACCGGCAAATCCGCCATCGCCCTCACTACGATTATTAATCAAAAAAATAAAGATGTTGTTTGTATTTATGTTGCTATTGGTCAAAAAGAATCTTTCATTGCCCAAACAATTGCCACGTTGGAAAGATTTACTGCCTTTGATCATACAATTGTGGTAGCAGCCTCAGCCGCCGACGCCGCCGCCCTTCAGTATTTGGCTCCTTATGCCGGCTGTGCCATTGGTGAATATTTTGCCGAAAAGGGTAAAGATGCCTTGGTAATTTATGATGATTTATCAAAACATGCTTGGGCTTATCGAGAACTTTCCCTGCTATTGCGCCGCCCTTCCGGACGGGAAGCTTATCCTGGAGATGTCTTCTATCTTCACTCCCGCCTGCTGGAACGTGCTTGTAAATACCACAAAAAGTATGGTGGTGGCTCCTTAACCGCCCTTCCTATTATTGAAACCCAAGCCGGAGATCTCTCAGCTTATATTCCTACCAATGTTATTTCTATTACCGACGGTCAAATTTATCTGGAAACGGATCTTTTTTATAATGGCATCAGGCCGGCAATAAATGTCGGTCTCTCGGTCTCGCGGGTAGGCGGTGACGCCCAAATCAAAGCCATGAAACAAGTGGCAGGCAAACTCCGTCTCGAAATGGCTGCCTATCGTGAGTTAGCTGCTTTCGCCCAATTCTCCTCTGATTTAGACGCCGCCACCAAAGCCCAAATCGACCGCGGTTTAAGAATCACCGAAATCCTCAAACAGGGCTGGGAAGAACCCTACCCAGTGGAAGAACAAATATTAGTAATCTGGGCAGTCACTAGGGGTTATTTTGACGATTTTGCGGTTTCTAAAATCAAAGCGGCAGAAAAAAAGTTGCTAGAATATAGCCATCAAAGTCATCAACGGTTGCTCACGCAAATTGCCCAAGAAAAAGTTTTAAATGAAAAAATTGAAAAAGAATTGCAAAAATTACTGGAAAAATTTAAGCAGAATTATGAAGAAGAATTTAAACAAAATTAAGCTAAATGAATAATATTAAAGTTATTAAAAAACGCAGCCGGACGGCTAAAAATATTGCTCAAATCACAAAAGCCATGGAAATGGTAGCGGCTTCAAAAATGCGGCGTTCTCAAGAACAAGCACTGGCCGCTCGACCCTACAGCGAAGCTTTGCACCACGTGCTTTTTTCTCTTCTGGAAAATGAAGTGAGTTTTAAACACCCCTTGATTTTACCTAATAAAAGCCGGTTAAGTGTGATGTTAATCATTACCACTGATAAAGGTCTTTGTGGAAGTCTTAACGCCAACCTCTTCCGCCGTTTGCGTTCCTTTTTAAACGAAAACCCCAACGAAGATCTGTGTTTTTTGGTAATCGGAAAAAAAGGAAGGGAATTTCTCCGCAAAACCCATTTCCAAGTGCTGGCGGATTTTCCTCAAATTAAAGAAAGGTTCATTTTTGAAGACACGCTGCCAGTCTCCCGCTTCTTGATCAATGCTTATCTTAAGGGAGAAATTGGCAAAGCCTGGGTAAGTTTCAGTACTTTTATTTCAGTGCTTTCGCAAAAACCAAAAATCGTCCAAATCTTACCCGTCCGCTTAGAAAATTTAGCTGCAGAATTAGGCTTGCTTGACTTAACAAAGGTAACCGTGGAAACAGTCAAAAAAATTGGCAAAAAACAATATCTTATTGAACCCTCAGCCAAAGTTATTGCCGAATGGTTGCTTCCTTATTTTGTGGAATTGATAATTTATCATTATCTTTTGGAAGCCAAAGCCGCAGAACATTCAGCCCGGCTCGTAGCTATGAAAAATGCTTCTGAAAATGCTGAAGAAATCGTTAAAGAACTTGAACTTTCTTATCATAAAGCCCGCCAGTTGCAAATTACCAATCAAATTGCCGATTTGGCGACGGCCACTTTGGCTATTAAAAATTCATCATGAAACAAAAAGTAAATCATCAAAACGTCGGCGTTATTACCCAGATTATTGGGGCAGTGGTTGATGTTAGCTTCCCTAAAAAACTACCCCCTCTCTATCATGCCCTGAAGGTAAAAAAAGACAAACAAATCATTACTTTAGAGGTGGAACAACATTTAAATCAGCAGGAAGTCCGTTGTGTCGCCATGTCTCCAACCGATGGCTTAAAAAGAGGCATGCAAGTAATTGATACCGGTGCCCCAATTTCAGTCCCTACCGGACCAAAAACCCTCGGCAGGCTTTTTAATGTTTTGGGGGAAACTATTGATGAAGAAGGGCCCCTGAAAGTTGAACATTTAGAACCAATCCATAAACGGCCACCATCACTTAAAGAACAGGAAACTACACCTCAAATGCTGGAAACCGGTCTTAAGGTAATTGATCTTATTGCTCCATTTTTGAAAGGTGGGAAGGTAGCGGCTTTCGGTGGAGCAGGAGTGGGTAAAACTGTCATTATTATGGAAATGATTCGCAACATTGCCATGGAACATAAAGGTCATTCTGTTTTTGCCGGAGTAGGTGAACGGACGCGCGAAGGCAATGATCTTTATTATGATATGAAAGAAGCCGGTGTTTTAAAAAATACGGTGATGGTCTTTGGACAAATGAATGAACCGCCGGGTGCCAGATTAAGGGTAGGTTTGACTGCTCTAACTATGGCAGAATATTTCCGTGATGTTAAAGGTGAAGACGTTTTGCTCTTTATCGATAACATCTTCCGTTTTTCTCAAGCTGGTAGCGAGGTTTCTGCTCTGCTGGGCCGAATTCCCTCGGCTGTGGGTTACCAACCAACCTTGGCTTCAGAAATGGGCGCTTTACAGGAAAGAATCACTTCCACCAAAAAAGGTTCCATTACTTCTGTTCAGGCCGTCTATGTGCCTGCTGATGATTATACTGATCCGGCTCCGGCAACTACTTTTGCTCATCTTGACTCCACTATTTCTTTAGAGCGCTCCTTGGCAGAACAAGGCCTTTATCCTGCAGTTGACCCCCTCGCTTCCTCTTCAAAAATTTTAACCCCGCAGGTGGTAGGAGAAGAACACTATCAAGTAGCGCGGGAAGTTCAAAAAGTCCTTCAAAGATATAAGGATCTTCAGGACATTATTGCAATTTTGGGGATTGATGAATTATCTGACGAAGATAAACTTATTGTTTCGCGTGCAAGAAAAATTCAACGTTTCCTCACCCAGCCAATGTTTGTTGCCGAAGCCTTTACGGGAACACCGGGAAAATATGTCAAAATCAGCGACACGGTTAAAGGGTTTAAAGAAATCCTCGAAGGTAAACATGACGAGCTTCCCGAACAAGCTTTTTATATGATAGGTACAATCGAAGAAGCTGTTGCGAAAGCCAAAACTTTATAAAAACAGCATCATGCATCAACTTCAAGTCAAAATTATTACGCCGGGAGGTCTAATTTATAGCGGTTTGGCAAAAATGGTGGTGGCTCCGGCTAGCGAAGGCACTGTCGGAATTTTACCTCACCATGCTCCTTTATTTACCAGACTTGAAGCAGGCGAAATTAAAATTAAGACAGAGGATAAAGAAACTTTATTTGCCATCACCGGGGGCTTTATGGATGTCAATCCGGAAGGAACGGTGACAATTCTTACCGACTCCGCTCAGCGCAGTGAGGAAATTGATGAAAAAGCGGCAGCCGCAGCCCGCGAAAGAGCGGAAAAACTGTTGGCTGATAGAGAAAAGCTTTCCGAACGCGATTTTGCCTTGGCTGAAGCTTCCCTGCGCAAAGCCTTACTTGAACTTAAGGTAGCCAAAAAGAGAAAAGTCAAAAACTCTCCCGCTTAACTTTTTAAGGAGAATTTTTCTTTGAAAGCAGCAATAATTAAATTCACAACTTTGTCAATACTCAAGTAGGCCGTATTAATCACCAAATCATAATAATTGGCATTACCGATATCTTTTCCGAAATATTTTTTCACAAAGTTTTTCCGCTCCAAATGAGTTTTTAAGAGTTTTTCTTTAACATAAGCCAAACTTCGACCGGGGTATTCAAATTTGAGGGAATTTTGCAAGCGGACTTTGAAAGGCGCAATAATTCTTACTTTTAAGGTAGATTCCGGAGGAATAATAAAATTGCCGCCGCGACCTAAAATTACTGCTTTTCCCTTATGGGCAATTGCCAAAATTATCTGGGTTAAAGCTCTAATATAAGCATGTTCGGGTAAAGGAGGAAAGCCTAAAAAGCTGCTTACAAAAGTCTCAATAGTGTCATGGGTTTTTTCGTCAACCGATTTGATTAATTCTTTCTTAAGGTGGGTTTTTTTAGCAATCAAATCAATTAACTCTTCATCGTAATATTTAAAACCCAGTTTTTTGGCTATTTTAGAAGCAATCGCATGACCACCACTACCATTTTCCCGCGAAACAGTAATGCAGGGCTGAAAAGGTGAGCGCTTCAACTCCCTATCTAATTTATTTCGCAAAAGATAATCTTTTATTTGTTTATTGATTAAATTAAAAAGGGCAACCATTGCAGTTTTTTGATTCTAAACGAAAAGCCAGAGCTTTGCAATCTGCAAAAAATACATACTAAATCCATACTTATATCTCTTTTATTAAACTCTGGACAGAGGCACTTTAAAACCTTAAAATTAATCTCAATGTTTCTGGTGACACTTTTTGTTAAACTTTTTTATCAACCCCTTTTTAATCTTTTGGTAGCCATTTATAACGGTTTGGCTTTCGTGATGCCTCAAAAAGTAGACATGGGCATTGCGGTAGTGCTTTTTACCATTGCCTTTCGTCTCTTGTGGCTGCCGATTTCTTTAGCCAGTGACCGTTCGGAAAGAGAAAAAAGAGAAATTGCCGAAAAAGTAGCCGAAATAAAAAAGCAATTTGTCCGCGATCCTATAGGAGAAAGAAAAGCTATTAAAGCTCTTTTCCGTTCCAAACCAGGACCGGTGGCAGCTTCAGCCTTTGATCTTATTTTCCAAATTTTGGTGGCCTTAATGCTCTACCGAATGTTTTCCACTGGTCTTGAAGGCGCTGATTTTCATCTTTTATATAAGTTTATTCCTCAACCGAAAGAACCTTTCAATCTTGTTTTTTTGGGCAAATATGATTTAAGTCAACCTAGTATATTTCTCAATTTTTTACAATCCCTTTTTTTATTTCTTGCGGAGGTACTCAGCGCTATCAGTTCGCCTTTTCCGCTGACTCGCCGTGATTTATCAACAATTTTTTTTCTCCCGGTTCTCTCTTTTTTCTTTTTTATGTTCATGCCTGCCGGAAAAAAGTTATTTATTATCAGCACTTTGGGTTTCTCGATTATAATGATGCTTGCCAAATTAATAATTTTCTTATATCATGATCTTGGAAAGAAATTGAGGAACTTTGCTTTAAATAAAGCGCAAGCAAAAACTTAAAATTTATGGAATTTGATAAGCTGGTAGTTTCTTTTTTGGTTGATGAGGTTGTTGGCGGTTTCTTCATCTCTGTTCCCCCGGGACACGTAGCCTGCATCTATGATCGTGGTTATGGCGTCCTTCCTAAAACCTGGGGACCGGGTTTGCATTTGAAAATCCCTTTTTGGCAAATCGCCAAACTCTTTAATGCCCAAACTTTGGAATATCCCATTCAGGAAAACTTTGATCTCAACCAAAAAGAAGCTCTAGGAGACAAACCTATTCATGCCGTGACCAAAGATAAGAAAAATATTCAAATTGAAGGCTCGGTTTTAGTGAGATTGGATCGGGCAAAAGCACCACTGATTTGGGAAAATATTGGCGAGGATTTTGTTTCCAAAGTTGTCCGTCCGCTAACGCGCAGTAAAGTGCGGGCAATTTTGGCCGAAGTGAGTCTTAATCAGATTACCAGTTATCAACCCCAAATTGAAAAAAAAATTAAAGAAGAACTCAATCAAGCTTTTTCGGTTAAGGGAATTATTTGCGAAAATTTTCTTTTATCTGAAGTTAAATACCTTGGCCAACCGGAAACAACCAAAGATGATAAGGTAATCTTAAAAAAAGAAATTTAATTTAAACAAGCGCCTGATCAAAAACTTCTTTTAAATTTTCCACAAAAATAATCCTTAAGTCTTTTTTTATCTTAGCCGGAATTTCCTTTACATCTTTCCGATTATCTTTGGGTAGCAAAACTGTTTTTAAGCCTGCTCTATGGGCTGCCAAAACTTTTTCTTTAACACCGCCAATCTCTAAAACTTTTCCCCTTAGGGTAATCTCCCCTGTCATCCCCACTTCTTTTTTAACCTTTTTACCTGTCAAGGCAGAATATAAAGCCGTAGCAATGGCCACACCTGCCGAAGGACCGTCTTTAGGTACCGCTCCTTCCGGTACATGAATATGAATATCAATTTTTGAGAAATCTTTCACTTGAAGATTTTTTTTGGAAAAATTTTGCCAATGGCTGCGTAAATAAGAAAGAGCCGCCTGACATGATTCTTTCATGACCTCTCCTAATTGACCCGTAATAATAATTTTACCTTTGCCAGGCATCAGCGCTACTTCAATAAATAAAATCTCACCGCCGGCTTGGGTCCAAGCAAGACCAGTTGCCATCCCACTCTCATCCTTTTTTTCTGCTTGCATATGATTAAAGGCCGCCGGTCCCAAAAATTTACTTAAATCTTGACTGCTTATTTTGGTTTTAACCTTTTGTTTTTCCGCAATTTTACGGGCGATCTTACGGCTAATTTTAGCTAGTTCTCTTTCGAGATTTCTTACTCCCGCCTCGCGTGTATAATGACGAATAATTTTCCGCAAGGCTTCGTCTTCAAAGACGACCTCCTTGGGACTCAAACCAGAAGCTAAAAGGGCTTTCCTTACTAAATATTTTTTGGCAATTTCAAATTTCTCATCTTCGGTATAACCAGAAAAGCGAATCACTTCCAATCTGTCTTTAAGAGCTGGCGGAATCGTGTCTAAAACATTGGCGGTGGTAATAAACATTACTTTCGATAAATCAAATGGCACTTCTAAATAGTGATCAGAAAAGTCCTTATTTTGTTCGGGATCTAAGGCTTCTAAAAGAGCAGCTGAAGGATCTCCTCGAAAATCAATACCAACCTTGTCAATTTCATCGAGCATAAAAACCGGATTTCTACTGCCGGCATTTTTTATTCCCTGAATAATGCGGCCGGGTAGGGCACCAACATAAGTCCGCCGGTGACCCCTAATTTCTGCCTCATCACGAATACCGCCTAAAGAAACTTTTATAAATTTCCTTCCCAAGGCTTTGGCGATTGATTTACCAATAGAAGTCTTACCCACACCGGGCGGACCCACAAAACAAAGAATGGTACCACTGTTAACTTTATCCTTTTTAACCTGTCTTAACTGACTTTGTCTTTTTCTCAATTTCATCACCGCTAAATGTTCTAAAATCCTCTCCTTAACTTCTTTTAAGCCGTAATGATCGGCGGAAAGGACGGCGGCAGCATGACTTAACGAAACATTATCGGCACTCTCCTTTGCCCAAGGCATTTCCACCAACCATTCTAAATAACTGCGAATATAACCGGCTTCAGGATTAAAGGTGTGCATTTCCGCCAAGCGCTTTAATTCTTTTTTTGCTTTCTCCATCACAGCCGGTGGCATTCCTGATTCTTTGATTTTCTTGCGAAACTCAGCAATTTCCTTATCTTCCTCATCCATCTCACCCAACTCTTTTTTAATGGTCTGGAGTCGTTCGCGCAAAACCGCCTCTTTCATATTCTTATCAAATTTCTGTTGCGTCTTGGAAACAATAGATTGCTCTATTTCTAGAATGTTAATCTCTTTATCTAAAAATTCATCTATTTTTATCAATCTTTTTTTCAAATCAGTAATCTCCAAAATCACCTGTTTTTCCTCAGGTTTAATTTCTAAAGTGGAAGCAATCTGGTCGGCAAGTTCAGAAGGTTCCATGCCCGACATCAATTTCCAAAAAACAGAAAATTCTGTACCTTTACCAAGATTAACTGCTCTTCTAAATTGCGCCGTGAGATGGCGACACAAAGCCGTAACTTCATCTGACTCCTCCACAATTTCCGGAATTTGGGTAATCGTCACCAAAGGTAAATTTTCCTTAAGCTCCAAACTTTCAATTCTTACCCGAGTCAAACCTTTAACTAAAACATTAATACCACTTTCATCCTTAAGAAGATGTTTTATTTGACACAAACAGCCAACTTTGTAAATGTCATCAAAGCTGGGATCATTAATCCGATTGTCTTTCTGGCCACTCAAACAAATAATTTTGTCGGTGGCATAAGCGGCGTTGACGGCGGCAACCGATTTTGGCCGACCAAAGGTTAAAATTACTTCAGTATAAGGAAAAATTATATCGTCGCGCAACGGAGCAAAAGGGACTTTTTTTTCTCCGGTCTCTTTTTCTTTAGATTTGAGATAATTATCCAGAATAATTGCCATTATTAGCAGTTTAGCAAATAGAGTGCTAGCTGTCAACTACAAAATTAATAGTGAATCACCACGAGCGTCCCCAGATTTTGAGAAGTAGGTTTAACCATATTTTCATTTGCCGCAATTGGTGGGGAAGTCCACTCAAAAAGCTTGCAGGCATCAGCTGGAGCCATATTTACACAACCATGACTCATGGGGTGACCAAAATTATTATGCCAGTAGGCACCATGTAAACCATAACCTTTATAAAAATACTGAGTACAAGGCACATTGGGTAAATAATAATAAGTTCCCAAGGCCTGAGAGCCACCACGCATCAGCGCATAACGCAACTTTATCCAAATTCTAAAAGTACCGGTAGGTGTAGGCGCCCATAAACCCGAGGAAATTGGAACCTGCATAAAGACTCTACCATCCGGTTCAAAAGCGGTCAAGACTTGAGTGGTCAGATTAACGTCAATCCATTTCTCGCCACTCGTCGCCGAAAGCACCGCTAAATTTTCTTGCTCCGCCGAAAATAAATAAGGTTTCGTAGGCCCTAAAACCAACTGATTATTAAAATAACCTTTTTGGGCCGAAACATCAAAACTGCCGTCAGTTAAAAAAACCTCATCTTCCGAAGTCAACCCATTTTTAAGACTAAAGAAACTGACAAAAACAAAACCAAAAGTTAGAATAACTAAGGGAAAGTAAAATATTTTTAAAATTTCTTTTTTGAGGCGCTCCACAAACAAATCATAACAAGCCACAAGTTAAAGATCAAGAAAAGGCTCTTGCCATCGCCGCCAGCACCGATTTGGGATTTTCAGCCAAAACCACGGCCGAAGCCACCAAAACACCCTTAACACCTAAAGCTAAACTTTGTTTGATATCTGCGGCACTGCTGATACCAGCACCGATAATAGGTATAGCCTTATGTGTCTGATAGACAAATTGTTTAATCATTTTTCTCAATCCTTCTGATTTCACCATCGCCGTGCCACTGGCAATAAGTGAAGGTTCCTCCAAACCTAAATAATCGGGAGCTAAAGACTCATAAGTTTTGGCAGTTTTTAAATCGACGGCCAAAATCAAAGTCTTTAAAGCTACTGCCTTTGCTAAACTCACTGCCTTTTTTAAATCAGCAAAATTTAAAGGATGTTCTGAATGATTAAGTAAACTTCCTGAAGCACCGCGAATTTTAAGGAGCTGGGGTATCACATAACCTGTATGTTGACCGTAACTAAACGGGTCAAAATGTTGAACCCACACCGGAAGCTTTGTCTTGTCGGCCACCGCCGGTAAATCCAAACTTTGAACACAAGGAATAATGGGGACTTTAAAGCGCTGAGAAATTAACTCGCAAATTTTAACTAGTTTGAGAGCTTCAACACCAGAAGCCTGCTGATAACTTTTAAAATTAACAAAAATCATAATTTTGCTAATTTATTATAACTTTTTTTCCAATAAATCCCAAATTTCTGAATTTTTACCTTCATAACCCAGGGCCCAAAAAGCAATTGCTGATAAACCTAGTTGTTGTGCCAATTCAATTTTACCGCTCAATGATTTGAGATTTTCAAAATAAATCTGTTTAAGCTGCCAACCATCACGGTAGTTTAACCAAGGAGAATAGGCTACTTCATCCCACTCAACTTTTAGTTTTTTTTCTTTAATCAATTCTTTAACCCGACTATAACTGGCAACTTCGCCACTTCGCCAGTAAGTAGCACTGCGCGGTGCTTCATTAACCACCCACCATTCGTAACCATAAAGAGGAATACCCAAAACTAACTTTTTTTTCTCAATTTGGTTTAAAGCTGCCTGCAAGGTTTGTACGACTGACATTTCTTTCTCATTTTGACTTTTAAGGGGAGCTATTGGCCCGCTTCTCTGGCTGTTGCTTTGAGTATAATCGTAAGCCATAATTATAATTTGGTCGGCAATGTTACCCAGTTCAGGTAATTGATAAGGCCAACCATAAATAAAGGCTTTAGGGTAAATGTCCACTGATAAAATCTTCTTATTTTTATCCTTATTTAAAGCTGCCTTCAGTTCTCTTAAAAACTGATTAAATTGTCTGCCAAAATTTTCCAGATTATCACTGTCTGGAAAATATTCAAAATCAACATCTACGCCATCAAATTGGTATTCTTGAACGAGATGGTAAACCTCGTCAATTAAGCTTTGTTTTTTTTCTTTATCTTGAAGTAAATCATCCATAATCTCGGCATCGAATAAGACAAGGCTTAAAAGTACCTTTTTATGTTTTCTTTTGGCTTCGCCGATAATCTGAGTCATTGTTCCGTTGGTTAATTTCCGCCAGCCGGGTTCGGCCTCTCCATTCTGAACGGTTTGAAGCAAACCGTCTTTATTCACCGTTAAACCAAAATAAATTAATTGATCTAAAGCCGAAAAGTTGAGCTGAAGCTCTGGAACCACATTCCAATAAGGTAAAAAACCCACGACTTCAATCTTCCGCCTTGTTAATTTTTGAAAAATTTCTCCTCCCCAAGGGGAAAGCAAAACTTCCTTTGAATGAAAAAAAAGTTGGTCAAGAAGAAGAAAAATTAATAAACTAACGCCACCAATTATTGGCCAAAGCTTATACCCGCCCCACATACTCTCCTGTTTCCGTATTAATGATCAGTTTATCGCCTAGTTTAATGAAAAGAGGCGTTCTTAACTTAAAACCCGTTTCTAAAGTAACCGTCTTCGTGGCGCCGGTGACGGTATCTCCTTTAACCGCCTCCTCTGCCTGCGTCACAGTGAGGGTAACTTTTGGTGGTAATTTAATCCCTAATGGTTTTTCTTCATAAAAAGTCACCATATATAGTTCACCTTCTTTAAGAAAATGGGTTTTATCAGCAGCTAAGTCTTTAGGAAAGCTGATTTGTTCAAAAGTTTTTGGATCCATAAAATAAAGTTCACTGCCGCTCTGATAAAGATATTGGAGTTGACGGTTTTGAAAAACTACCTCCTCTACCGACTCCACCGAATTAAAAGTAAAACGGATGGTAGCTCCACTCCTCACATTTTTAAGCTTAGCCCGAAGATGACCTCTGCCTCTGCCCAGATTAAAAAAATCTTTTTCTAATACCAGGTGAGGTTCACCCCGGAATAAAATCATTGTTCCCTTTTTGATATTACTGGCTTTCATTTTTTTAATCTCTAAATATTTATTTTATAAGAATAAAAATAAATATGGCCAATATTATACGATAAATAACAAAAATATTCAGCGAATGACGATTGAGGTAATTTAGTAAAAATTTAATGGCCAGCCAGCCGGCGAGGGCTGAACTGACGATTCCCAGAATAAAAAAGTTAATTTCATCCAAGCTGACGCTACCGGAAAAGAATTCACCGATTACGTCTAAAAATTTTTTGCCGCCGGCGCCCAAAACAATTGGTCCAGATAATAAAAAAGCAAATTCTGCTGAGTTTTGCCGACTAAAACCCAAAAACATTCCCATACTGATGGTAATGCCTGAACGAGAAACACCGGGAATCAAAGCCAAACTTTGGGCTAGTCCGATTATTAAGGCTTTAAAACCCCCAATCATGCTAAGCTCCTTAATTTTCTCTCTCCCCTTGTTTTCTGCCAGATAAATGGGAATAGCACCAGCAATTAAGGCTGCCGCCACCAACGATGGCTTGCGGAAAGCACTCTCAATTATCTTTTCAAACTTTAAACCAATTAAGGCCGCCGGCACCGTTGCCAGAAGAAGAAAAAAACCCAATCTGCCTTTTTCAACTATTTCTCCCTTTTTAACCGTTGTCATCAACCCTTCTATAATTTCCATCCATCTCTTCCAAAAAACCCAAATAACCGCCGCCGCCGTACCCAAGTGTAGGGCGGCATCAAAAGACAAACCAAATCTTTCCTGCGAAACTCCCAAGATATGCTCAACAACAATCAGATGACCGGTGGAAGAAACAGGTAAAAACTCGGTTAAGCCATTTAAAACACCCAAAAAAACTGCCTTAAAAATCGTTTCTAGCATCACCATTATCTTAGCAGAAATCAGTGAATCAAAGAATGGAGAAAATAATTTACCAGAGCCAGAATTAAACTAAAGATAAAAGCAGACCAAAAAGTTTGGACACTAAAACCGGACACAATTTTGCTGGCCAAAAGGATAATAATCGTGTTTATCACCAAAGTGAATAAGCCTAAACTTAAGATATTTATCGGTAGCGTAAAAAGAATTAAAAAAGGCTTGATGAACATATTCAAGAGACCTAAAACAACGACTACAACCAGGGCGGTGAAAAAATCGGTAACTTTAATCCCCGGCACAATATAAGCCGAAATCAAGACTGCCAAACTACCGATTAAAAGATTAAAAATTATTCCCATAATCTCATTATTATAAATCTATACTTTCACCCTGATTAACTTTTTTTCTTTTAAGCTGCGCTGCCCAGTTAAAAGCAAAAAAGTAGTTGTGCCAAAGTTTATCGGAAGAAGAAAACTGGTTACTGCCGTCAAAATAATCCACAAGGGCTTCACGCAGTCGGCATAATTCTTTTAGTCTTTTTAAATTTTTCCTGTCATCAAGAGTAAAATCCAGAAGTTCTAAGGCTCGAAAAAAGGCCTGCCGGCTGTAATCATGATTACCCTTCTGTTTCCATAAAATTGCTCTCTCTATTTCACTTCCCACATTAGCCATCTGTTCCAAAAAAGTTAATTTTTTCCATTTACCTCTCATTAAAGACTGGTGTTGATAGCTCATTTTTTTATAAGTTTTTTGATGATTTTAATAATCTTTTGACGAACAATAGGATTATCCACCCCTCTGCTAAGATTGCCTTGTGACGGACGAAGGTTAATCAGTGAATCAAATTCAATTAAATCCTTATGCTGACTGAAAGGGTAAAGATTAATTCCCCAAAGATTTTCCTGTTTTGAACCATTTTCCAAAAGCCAACTTTCTTCATCGCTATGCAAATCGCCATCTACGACCATAATTTCCCTTTGGATATCAACCACGGCTTTAACCAAATTACCAAACTTTTGCTTGGCCATCTTCTGTAATTCGCTTAATGAAATTTTATCTTCAATTATCTTCATTTATTTTTATTATACTGTAAGTTTAGCCAAAATCATGCCATTAATGATAAAATAATAGAGTTAATAATGCGGGATCGTCTAATGGTAGGACAAACGGCTCTGAACCGTTCAATCTAGGTTCGAATCCTAGTCCCGCAGCCAAGTAGGACGAGAGGGTCGCAAAGACCCCTTTTGGGTTGATTTATTGGGCAATTCGTTAGGTTCGAAAATCTTCGCTCCATTTTTTGCCAAATTCGCTACTTTCGAACCGTTAGTCTCAAGCACTGCATTGTGTATGAGCTTAAAGGCTTTGGAATACTCGTAAGCCAGAACTCCTTGGGTTAGGGTCATGTTGGTAAATACCAGACTGATAAGTCGTCTTTGTTCTTCCAAAAGGTGGCATTCTTTGGCTCGCAGGTATATTTCTTTGGCTCTCTGGGAGAGTTCGTAGAGGTTAATCCCCAAATCAAAGTGGTTATTCTTGGCTTTGGTATGTTTCTCAATCGCTGCCACAATGTCTGCCTTCTCCTGGGTATATTGCTTATACTTCTGGTCATAGAAGGCTTTGGTAATCTTCTCATCCAGTTTGTCGTCGTAGAGGCGGTCTAAGCGCTTTTCAACTTGTGCCAGGCGGTCTTGCAGCTCTTTGAGACTGCTTGTTTCGTAGTTGGTAGCATCTTGGTGGCTTTCTTTGAGTGCCTTCTTGAGCCATTCGGCAATATGGCTGTTTTTTAACTGTAGTCCTTCAAAGCCTGTTAATAGCTGGTTCTCAATCACATCCTCTCTTGTCCATTTCTTCTGGGAACAGTTGCGGTAGTGATTACAATGCCCATAGATGATCCCTTTGTGAATTTCCCAGGTGACCGTGCCTTTACACTCGGCGCATTTGAGTAATTGCTTAAATAAAAACATATGTCTGTTTATTTTAGGTGTATTTTTACCAGCCAGCACTAACTGTATCTTATCAAAAATCTCTTGGCTAATTAAGGGTTCATGTTTGCCCTGATAAATCTCGCCGTTCCACCTGATTTTCCCGATGTAAAACGGGTCTTTGAGGAGCTGATGGACTCGGCTTTTGTAGATTCTGCCTCCTGTTGACGAGCGAAGTCCCGCCTCAAACATTATATCAGCCAGCTTTTTGACCGAGCAGTCTCCTTCTGAATACTGTTCAAGGAACCTGCTTATTAGAGGAGCGGTGGTTTCATCTTGGACATGGATTTTGTGTCCACGCTCGCCAACAGTCTTATATCCTGGCAAAGGTCGGCATGGTAGCCATCCTTGTGCCAGCTTCTCCTTTTGCCCCTTCTTTACTTCCTCGGATAAGTTATCAATGTAGTTTTTGGCAAAGATAATGCGCACACCCCAGTTAAGTTTGTCTTGGGAGCGGGAGTTTTTGTGGAGGATAAGGGAATCTTTGACCAGATGGACTTGGCGTTCTTCGTCTTCCTCCAGCCATTCGTCGATCATCACCGCATCTTTGAAGTTTCTGGTTAAGCGGTCAACCTTCTCGCAAATGATAATTTTAATGTTGTTTTTCTTAACATACTCCGTCATGGAGGAGAAGATCTCTCGTTGTTTCCTCCCGCTTGCCGATTCAGAGATGGAGAAGATTTTAGTTACTCCAAAGACCAGCTTCTCGGCGTAGCCCTTGAGTAGCTTCTCTTGGGCAGGCAGCGAGTAGCCTGTTTCTTCTTGTTCTCGACTCGATACTCGGCAGAGTAGGACAGATTTCATAGGTTTTATCTCGTTTAGCTACACAACATAAACGAACTGTTAAGCAATATCAATCGCTGGAAAGTTAAAGGGTTATTTTTGGTTGTCTTCAGTCGCCTTTGGTCGCCCTGTTTTTTGGACGCATTTGGTAGCATTTTACCCTCGTTTTCTGATCCGATTTGATCCGAATCGACCCGATTTTCTGCACCCAGTTACACCCATTCGCACTCATTTTTATGCCTGGAGTGGTTAAAAATTGCACCGATTTACACCGATCCACACCGACTTTAGACTCGTCTATCACTTTTAATTCTGGTGGTATTTCAGTGGTCATTTGGTGGTATTTTTCTGATGACAAACCAATGACAGGCTGATGGCATTTTTTAGCTTCAACATTCCGTCTCAATACCTTGGTTTTTTGAGGGCATTTGAGGACACTTGAGGACATTTTTGAGGCAGCGTTATGCGGGATAATTTGAAAAACTGCCCTAATTCTGCCCGAAATCTGCCCTAATCCGTTTGTGTCTCCTTGCCAAACGAGTTGCCGCGTTTGTTTGAAGAAAAAACCCAATTTTTCCTTAAAGTCACCGTATAGTAACTGTATATAGTTACTTCCTCTTAAAGGGACAATAAAGTTACTATATAGAGTCTCTGTATAAAGCCTTATAAAAAGTTCCTTTGTGTTTTTCATAGTGGTATGTCATCAGGATCAATATCTTCATCAAGGTCTTTAGAAACATCGATTTTTTCTTCCTGTTCCATCGCTTCAACCGCTCCTTGTTCTCCGTTTTCCTTGTTGCGTTTTACGAAGAAGGCATTGTAGATTTTTTCCTCAATCTGGTTATAAAGGTTCTTGTCGTTAACCCAGATAATTTCATCCCAGACTTCTTTGCCGTTTATTACTCCTTTTGAAAAACTAGGAGCTTGAATCCAGATTTCTTCCTGAAATCGAGGGTGGGTTTTAGTAGAGCGCAAGACTTTCCAACCCTTCGTTTCGAGAATGTCGAAGAAAATGACCGTTGCTTGGGCTAAAAGCCAGGGGCGGTTTAGCATTCTTATTTTTATTGTTATATCGTCTATAGTTATCATAGTTATTCAAATTAAGCCTGTTTCAGCGTTAATCTTTTTCTCTCGTTTGGTGGCTTTTCCTTGCGAGAGCAATATTAAAGATGGCTAATATGGCTGGGTGGAGTTTATATTCGTTGTTCGAATAAACCCACACCCCTTTTTTGTTTAGTTTTTTGCCCCGCACAATGGTGACCACTGGTAACCCCTCAAAAGTTTTCTTTTCCAGCTTGGTTAATCGCTTACTCACGCTGGCAATATCAGCCAGCCCTAAAACAGCACACAGATCTTCTAAAGATGGCTTACACTTTCCCTGTTCGTCGGTATATGCAGCCAGAGATGTTAATGTTTGCCAGTCAACAGAACTTATTTCTACTAAGAGTCCATCTTTTATGATCGGTGCGCTCCAGATGTAAAAATTGTTATTTTTATTCATAGGTTTTTGTTTAAACTTGCTTTTTTAGCTGCCTAATTTTTTCTCTATATTTTTCATAGTCTTTCATCGCTCGATCACCAATCTCATATAGGTCTGGCGTTACGACAACAAGTTCAATACCTGCTATCTCCAGCGACTTTTTAAAACTCTTGTATTCGTTGTAATCTCTGCTTATGCGGGTTGTATCATAAGCGATAAGCACCTCAGCCCCTTTTTTCTTTAACATTCCAAACAACTTTACAAGCCGATCTCTTTGTTCATCACTACCAGCACCGTCGTCGACAATAACTCCAATCATCTCAAGGTGATCACTTTTTTTAATGGAGGAAAGACAAACTTCTTCTTGCCCCAAGAGAAATCGTTTTTTATTTTTCTGATCATTACAGGCGGTTCGGCAGTAAATGATGGCTTTTTTAGTCATGGTTGCCTCCTTTGGCTTCAAGGTTATTTTTAGACTCTGATTCTTTAATAATTTGATTTATGGTTGTATCGAGCCAACACATGAGCTCGTAGTCTCCCTCTTCCCAAACGAGCCAACTAAGTTCTTCAAGCTCTGCATCTGTTAGTTTCCTGCCGTAATTGGATTCAACAAATTCCTGAATATAACCCCTAGTAATGAAGATAATTATTTGGTCATTTTTATCTTTTATTTGCTTATTAAGTTTTTTTAGATTTTCGTCAAACATGTTTATTGCCTCCTTCAGCTACCGCCTCGATTTTTAGTAAAGTTTCTACGAAAGCCAGCAAAGTAGCGCCAATTTCTGTAACCTCTTGAAGACTTAACTCTAGACCGAAGTCTTCTTTTAAGATTTGTTTTAGTTCTAGTAATAAATTTCTGCTTATCATATTTATTCGTTGGCATAGAGCCGTGCCTTCACGACACGCAACTGATTAAAGTAAGTTTGTGGCGAAATCTTTATTTCGTTCCTGAAATACTGGTCAATTAGCTTCTCTAGTTCAGGAGTCTTACGGAAGATAAACAGTGCTTTGCGGGGATTAGTAAAACGATCAATTTCTTCTATCGGCGCAAATAAAGAGAGGGTTGTGGCGAGAGATAGATCGCTGGTCTGATAGTAATGCTCGTTTAATTCTTGCTGCGTCATAGTGATAGTTATCGAAATTGATAACTACCCACATTTTTACCAATATGACAGCAAGCCTCAACGGGTTGCTCTGGGAAGATTTAACGGCTTATGAAATAGTTTTGTGGATTGGAAAACGATTATTTTGTGCGGAGTTTATAGCCTCGATTTCTTATAGATACAATCATTCTTTTAATTTCACTTCGAGTCATGCCCACACTTTCTAAAATTGGCACAATGTCCCGCCTTAAATACTGCACATTTCGTGCTATATCTTCGTTTGTAACTCCTGAGTGATAACAGTTCATTTTAAGCTCTCTTGCTATCTCGGTATATTCTACGATCCTTTTGGCACGCATCAAAAGTGCAAGGAATTTAATTTCTTCTTCGCTTGGAGAGGTATCTTTTGGCGGATTGTTTTTATATTGTAAAGTTCCCTTCGATAAGTTCAACTTGAGGTCTTTCCATTCCAGAATGTTTTCCTGCTCAACCATGTCTGGAAGTATCTGCTTAAATTGCCTTTTTATTTTTTTGTAATAGTTGTAATACAGGTGGGTGACAGTAAAACTTATCCTTCCTGGAAAATCTTCGGGTTCAAAACTGATTATGTCCTTTTTTTCAAGACCGCTTAGAATATCTGCTCTCTCTTGAAATATATATTGCTCATCAACATCTTCCCCAAATATCTTTTTGTATTCTTTCAGGTAGAGTTTAGTTGGTATTGATGGCAGATGGTAAACAGCATCGCTCTTGTTTGTAAGTTCTTCCAGTTCTTGAATCTCCTGCAGGACGAGCCAGGTTTTAGCTATAGCCTGGTGTTTTGCTATGTTTATATTTATCGTCATAGTTGCAATAAACTGTTGCTTATTGTAGTCTAATGTTAACAAATAGCGAGTCTGCTATCAATTATGACTGACCAAACCGTTCCACAGCTTTTAACATTATCAGCGGCAAGTAAACTACTTAGTGTTCATCCCAACACTCTTCGTCAATGGGATAAAAAGGGGATTTTGCAGTCTATTCGTTTTGGTCAAAGAAAAGACCGTCGTTATAAAAAAGAAGATATTTTGAAACTTATGCACGGCAGAGATAAGCCGTAAAATTTAACAATTTAACCGCCTAAACCCTAAAAGGGCATGGCAATTAAAACCTTCGCAGATAAAAGCTCCTCGTCAGAGCATCTGCGAAGGTCATATCCCGAAAGGGGTATGGGTAGCCGAAAGGCTATCGCTGGCGGGGAGCTTTTTGTTTGGATTTGACTTTCTCCCCCAAGCGAAGTTAACATAGCCAACCCTATCAAGATATGACAATGAAGATGAAAAATAAGGTTCGTATTATCGCTCCGTTCTTGCTTGTTGCCCTCTTGCTGCTTGGTGTTGGCTTATATTGGTATAAATCGTTTCAGGATAGATTTGCAGCTCCTCGTAAAAACGCTCCTATTGTTCAGTTTAAGGTTAGCAAAGAAAACACTCTTTTGGCAGTAACAGGGAATCTTGCCTATTATGGCTTGGTTAAAGACGAAGAAGCTCTCAAATACGCTCTTTTGCACACCAGGGACACTACTCCTGGAAATGAGAACTCTCTGAGAATTGGTCAAAACACAATCAACACTGAAAGTATTTATGAAATCTCTCAAAGCATGTCTGCCTGGCAGATAGCTGATATTCTTCTTAACCAAGGCAAATCTTGTGGTAGTCGCTGTGAGAGCTTTGTTTTTAACCCAGAGCTTCTTCCTGGAGGAGATGTTGCTCCAGCATGGAAAGAGCAAATGCAAGCTAAGTATAGCTGGGTGAAAAACTATGATGATTGCCTTAAAGCTATTGGACATGATGGTGGTCAAGTTACCAGTGAGGAGGCTTCCAGGCGCACTGGGCATCCCAGGGTTTGTAATACTGCCGATGGTCGTTATTTTGTTCAAGGAAAAGAGGGCTGGACTGATTATCCGCCTTATCCGTAAAGGGGGTGAGAAATATGAGGATTAAAATTATCATTGTTCTATTTATCCTGGTTGCCGCAGGAGTATTTGTTTTGCAAAAGCAAGGTATTAAAACCCCTCTTTTGACTACTAACAAGGTTGTTGATAATACTTCCGAGGATATGGCAGCAATCAGAGCTTTTATGGCGGAACCGAGCCTGGAGCTTGCGTTTGTTAACACCACTCTCCCGCAACCGTATTTTATGGTCGGTAGGGTTACCAAACTATCAGATGGAGAAAACATTGAGAAAGTTGATAATTGGGTGCGCCAGGTCAATGTTTATGATCAAAAAGGAGTCCTTAACGGACAGTGTGTCTCCTACGAATATCATGTCGATACCAAAAGTCATATCGTTACTTCAGTCAGTATCCGAGGTTTGAGACCTAATGAAATTGACGCTCTGAAAAACGACGGTATTACCTGTGTTTCTGATTCTGGCAACTTGCCAAAAATTACTAAGGCTGAAGCAGAGACTATCGCTAAGGAGTATCTGAAGCGAGCAGTGCAAGATCTTGATAAGACATGGGGTCAATTTACATATTCGCTACATTCAAATGGTGAGTCACACCAATGGCTGTGGGAAGACAAGGGTTACAAATTGCCAGAAGGTTTAGAAGGCAGACCCTGGTCGCACCCGATTATCCGCATCTCTGTTAACGGCGATCATACAATCAACTACTGGAATACTGTGCCGTTGTTTGAAAATTGAGGTAATGACGGTCTATTGAGAGACCCTCTTCCGTCCCTCAATCCAGCAATTTTACTTGCCCGCCAGCGGGGAGGAGGGATTTTCTGGCGTCATAAACCAACTCCAAACATAAACAAAAGAGGAAGAAATATCAAGTTGGATTTGACACTTCCTGGGCTGTACCCCGTATATTAAGAACATATTCTAAGATAAACTAATATTTAATAAAGGAGGAATATGTTCAAACGGATACCACTGGAAACTAAAAATGAAATAGTTGAAAAAGTTAAAAACGGGATGACGGTTAATGACGCTGCCAAACAATACGCAGTATCAACAAAAACAATCTATGCCTGGCTCTCAAGCCAGGCAAGACCAGAAATATCAATACTTGAATACAATCGGTTGAAAAAAGAGAATGAGGAATTAAAAAGAATAATTGGGATTATCACTTTAGAGCTTGAGAGAGGGAAAAAAAATAGAAATCGTTAAAATATCAAACAATAAAAAACTGATTGCCAATTGTATGAATATTAACCATAAAAACATCTATCATCAAAGCAAAATGACAGACCGGGATCTTTATGTCAAAAAGAAAATTGAGGAAAATCATATAACCAATCCTGCCTACGGACACAGAAGGCTGGCACTGGACCTGAAGATGAACAAAAAAAGAATCCTTAGAGTAATGCATGAATTTAACATTAAGCCTCCAAGGCTTTGGTACCAGAAGAAATATATAACCCAGACGGATCCTTCCTTTCAGGATCAATACGCAAATCTTCTAAAAGATGCGGATCTTACAAAGTACAACATTGGTGATGTCTGGAGCAGTGATTTAACATACATTAAATATCAGGGTAAATTCATCTATTTAGCCATAATCCAGGATATAGTCTCAAAAGAAATAGTCGGGTTTAACCTTTCAAACCATCATGACTCCGATCTGGTGTTAAAAACATTGAAAGAGGCTCTTTTGAAAGCAAAAAAGCCGCCATTGATATTCCACTCCGACCGCGGACGGGAGTATCTTTCCGAAAACTGCATTATCTTCCTGGAAAGCTTAGAAGTTAAAATCTCAGTCAGTGATCCGGGGGCTCCCTGGCAAAACAGTTGGAGCGAGTCATTCTTTTCCAGGTTCAAGACGGAATCCGGGGATTTCAACAGATTTGATACTCTGGGAGAACTATTGGAATATATTTTCAGTTACTTAAGCTATTACAATAACGATAGGATACAGATCAAGCTAAAAATGTCACCGGTTCAATTTAAGCTAAAATTCGTAGAAAGTGTTCTTGAGAAAAGGGGTACTTGACATCCTTTTAGCAGAGTTAAATTACTTATTGGTTCTGACGCTCGAAATACACCTTTAAACGGGAAACTCTCCAGGCGAGCCCACATAAGTATGGAGGTTAAGGAGTTCTCCCAGAACTACTGCAGATTCCCTCAACAAATCCCCAACAAGGCTTCTGAAGCTAATTTAAGGTAAACTTATGCCACTCCAGGCACGAAAGCCCCACATAAGTCAATGCAGGAGGTCAGCGTGAATAAAAACCTCTTACTGCTGCAGTAAGTTCTCTTACATCCTGATTATCCAACCTAAAAAACGGTTTTCCTAAAACACTCTCTGGGATTCCCATCTTCCCGATAACATCAAGCGCCTGAGATTGAGAAACAATCGTTCCCCCTCTGCTCCTGTCACTGTTACCAAAGACAGAGATGTCTCTCGAGCCGTTATATTCACCCAGCAGTTGCCTAAGCTCCCTTTTGGCATTTGATCTATCTCGTCTATGCGATTCTCGTTTAGACAAATCACTACCTCCACCTCTTTGGCTGGCTTCAACCAATGCCTGTTTCATATCATTTACAACCAAACCATATCTCCCAGCTCTTCGGAATAAATAAGCGAACACATAATCGGCTGGATTAGCCTGAACTTCCCTCTTATCCTTTGGATCAAATTCCATGATGACAGCATCTGTTCTTGGCCGAGGAAAAAAGGCTTCTCTTGGCACTTGAGTAAGAACTCTAGAGTCAAAAAATGTCTGACCCAATAAGGACAGTTTCCCAAAACCCATACTAGCCTCTGATTCTTGAAATTCTCTTGCGACATTGTCGCCAAGCATTAAAACAGCATTAGTAATCGGCAAATCAATCAGCTTATACATAAAGGGTTCGGTAATATGAAACGGGAGATTAGCAATGATCTGAGCTTCTTCGTCTCTTCCAATCAGTGAACCAAACTGAACCCGCAAGGCATCACCAAATATAAATCTTATTCTGGAATTTCTCTTTTGGACATCTTCTAGAACAGGCTGGAACCTTTTATCAATTTCTATCCCAACAACTGATCCTGCCCGTTGAGCCAGAGCTTCTGTAACATGCCCTATTCCCGAACCAACTTCAATAACTTTTGACCCAACTATTACAGTTGTGGCAAGCTCACTAATAACTCTCTCGTCAACCAAAAAATGTTGCCCTAATCTCTCACTAAGATCGATACCTTCCGCTTCTAATTGTGATATAACTATTCTCTCTCTACTCATAAGCTGTGTATTTTAACATTATCGGGGTGTAGGTTCAATTATGCCTGTCTTACACATAAACTGTAAAATTTGAGCAGTTGTATATCTAAAGTCTCCTGTATTATCGACGCAGAATAATTTGTCTTGCGGTATCTGCTCACTTTGTCTGATAATTTCTCTCTGTAAGAGGAGTAACCTATCGGTTGAATATCTTTCAATCAATTCTGTATTATCACCAAACATTTTTCTTCTGTTGCTTTCCAACTTGTGTGCATCGGAGGTCACAATAATTAATCGGCTATTGCCATTTAGATAGGGAATAACTATTGAAGGGGTTAACTGGACACCCTCAAACAACACATTTTGCGCTCCCTGAACTTCTAATTTTGGAATAATATTGCGCAGAAGTGAACAAACTACTTCAGAATAGTTATTAAATCCCAAAATTAAACTTTGTGGGGAATAAGAGCCATCCCCGACAGCTACATAACCATCACAGGAGCCATAATTTACAAACTGGTTCCTTTCGCTTTCGGGTTTGTGACTCTCTATCTCTTGAGCTACAAGCCTGATAATATCCATTGGTTGTAAGGTGCATCCCTCGATAGAGGAAACAACAAGAGGCGCAATAGTAGACTTCCCAGACAAAGGAACTCCAGTGATAAAAATAAGTGTTCCTTGCTTAGTAAACCTGTATTCAGGGCTCCGAATTGCCTCTGGCTGGCTCAATCTCTCTATCTTATTCATACCAAACATCATCCTTCCTTTTAATTTTCAATAAATTTTTTAATCTGTTTTTTGACCTCTCTTGCAAATCACTATCAGTCGGATTAGCCAAGTTTTGTAATATTATGTCTGCAATTAACCCCGTTTCCTCCTCAGAATAGCCTCTTGCCGTAATCCAGGAAGTTCCAAGCCTAATTCCACTGGCTATATACGGTTTTAGTGTCTCCCCAGGGACAACCTGACGGTTGGTAAGAATCCCCAAACCTTCCAACAACTCTTCCGCTTCTTTGCCAGTTAAGCCAAACACTCGGTAGGTATTTAGCACCATAAGATGGGTATCAGTTCCTCCAGTAATAACTAAACCTGTGTATTTATTGAATTTGCGTTCAAATACCTTAATGTTTTTGATTACACGATCAATATAATCATCAAACCAAGGGAAACTGCAATCAATTAGACATTGAGCCATTTGATAAATCCTTCTCAACGGAACGCTTGACTGAACCCCAGGGTGCACTGCTTTATCTATCTTCCGACTCAATTCCCTTTTGCACAATATTATTCCCCCATGAGGACCAAGCATTGTTTTATCTAAAGTTAAAGTAACAACATCACAATAAGGAAACGGTCGGGGAAACCTATTAGCAATAACTAATCCTGCAGGATGAGACAAATCTGCCATCAAATAAGCTCCAACTTTTCTCGAAATTTTTGCTAACTTGTTAAACTCAATTATCCTAGGGTAAGAAGAAGCACCACACACAATTAATTTTGGCTTAAATTCTTTAGCTTTCCTTTCTATTTCCTCGTAATCAAGCCATCCCTCTTTATTGACAGAATAAAAATCAAAGTCATAAAAAATTCCAGAAAAATTCCTGCTCATGCCATGAGTTAGGTGACCACCAGCGTCAAATCGCATAGCCAAAGCTCTGTCTCCACAATCAAGAAATGCTTGATAAACCGCTTGATTAGCTTGGCTTACAGAATGGGGTTGAACATTAGCATGCTCGGCTTCAAAGAGCCTACATGCAGCTTCAACAGCAACCCTTTCAATACGATTAAATCCCTCAACACCAGCATAAGGTCTATTTTCAAGCAATCCTTCCGCAATTGCATTATGCTTTAATGGAAGATTGTAAAAATACTTTAAAGGAGTAGGACTTGCAGGAGCTATTAGATTGATGGTTTCCAAATCATACCGATCCTGCATCTCAGCGGATTTAATCAAATCCTTTTGTAAATCCTGGAAATATTTAGTATTTTTTCTCATAATTACGAATAGCATATAATCTACCCCATGTTATTTTATGAATCCTGTAATTACGAGGGTTGGGTGGTTCTATGTAGCTTTTCACTTTGTGACTTGTGACCTCAAAAACTGAATCACTAAAAAACGATGACATTTCCGTTTTTGTGAAAAAATACCTTTTGGGGTCATTTGCTGTATCTGACCTGTGGATATATTCTAATAATAAGATTCCACCCGGAGAAACAAACGATTTAATTTTATCAATAATTAATGACTTAGGATACTTTTCATTCTCCCTATAGTGAATCAATCCGCTACTAAAAACATCCGAATAAGTTTTCTTAACATCGTATCTCATAAAATCTTCATTCACAACTTCTACATATCTCTCCAATCTGTCTTTTTTGAGTCTATCTAATAACCCTTCCATAACCACAGTTTGATTAGCTATTCTAATTTTTCCTCCATAAATAGCTGTTTTATCTATATCTATAGCTAATACTTTAAAACCTCTTTTTGCTGCCGGCAAAACATAGGTTCCATCTGAACAACCAAGTATACACAATGTCTTTGGGAGTTTTTTCTTTTGCACCCTGTTTAAGAATTTAAAAAATCTTCCGGGTGGATAACCCCAAACACTCTTGCTTTTCAATCTCAAATTTTTACCATTCATCTTCATTATCATTCTCTAACCTTATATGGATCTACAGCTATCTGGTAAATGTAACCAAACAAATAGAAACAATTCCAAACAAGATAATAAAAACTTGCCAATAAACCTTTTTTAAAACCAATGTCAAAGATTTTACCAAAATGAGTCCCAATACCATTCGAAACCTCTTTTTCCACTCTTATGCGCTTTCCAATCCCATACCTAATAGCACTTCTTAAATCATGCTTTAAAGATAACGGTGGGTGAAAAACTCTGGCCGAAAAGACATAATTTACTTTAATACCAGTGTCTTTTAACCTAGCATTTAGATCAGCATCCTCAGTCCAGTGAATAGATTCATCAAAATAGTAATTACCAATAAATTTCTTTATATCCTTACTTATTGCCAAAAAGGGGTTATAAGGTTTAGGTGGATAATAATAAGAATACTCTCTTACTTTGGCAATAGTCTTAGAAATAAAATTATTACTTTGAAAAACAACTTTTCCTTTAGCAACATAATTTCCTTGTAGACCTTCAAACAATCTCTTAATTGCACCTCTCTCAAATTTGCAGTCCGAGTCCATAAGAATAACATTCGGGTTGCTAGCTTTTTCTATTCCAATATTCAGAGCCTTAGAAAGATTTCTTTCTCTAATTTTGACTGTTCTAACTTTGTAATTTTTGACGATATCGGTAACATCTCTCGTCGATCCGTTAAGTACGACTAAAACCTCCACATCCTCATCGATGCTTTCCAAACAGTATCTTATTCTCACATCATCTGCACAAGGTATTACTATGGTAAGTGGCAAGGGTTTATTTTTCATCTTTTGTTATCCAATAATTTCCTAGAGCCAAACAATCTATAGCACTGAGATAAAAAGTTTTAATTGCTTGCTCTGGAGTGCAAACTAAGGGTTCCCCTCCAATATTGAGTGATGTGTTCATAACTACGGGTATACCTGTAAGTTTATAGAACTCCTTAATTAGCAAGTAATAATCCTTATTAGAATAACTCGACACAGATTGGTACCTAGCTGTCAAATCCTTATGAACAACAGCAGGGATCTCTTTAGTTTTCCGAGCTTTTACACAATGACTCTGGAGCATGAAAGGCGATGAAACTGCCTCTTCAAAATACTCATTAATATGTTCTTCCAAGATGCTTGGAGCCAATGGTCGCCAGTTTTCTCTTGACTTTATTTCGTTAACAATATTATGCATCTCCCTTATTCCTGGATCAGCTAGAATACTTCTATTTCCAAGAGCTCTCGGACCACCTTCCATCCTTCCCTGAAACCACCCCACAATTTTTCCCTCGGAAAGCGCTTTTGCTGCTATCTTATGAATACCTTTCACTTTCTTATAAGGAATCTTGAAATAATTCAGTGTTTTTTGAATTTGCTCATCAGTATATTTAGGGCCTAAATAGATATTATCTAAAGGATTAAATTTATAGCCAAAATCCCTATATCCCACCTCTAACACAGCACCCAAACTAACTCCAGCATCATTCGTAGCTGGCTGAACAAAAAGATTATCAACAATTTTCTCTGATATAAGCCTACCGTTTGTGCTGCAGTTCAAACCTATTCCTCCCGCTATCACTAGATCTCTATAACCAGTCTCTTTAATCAAAATTCTCACTAAATGAATCACCACTTCCTCCAGGGTTTTTTGAACTGAATAAGCAAAGTCTTTACATTCTTGGTTATAACTTATTCTTGAAATAACCGAACCCTTAAGGTTGTCAAATTGGGACTCTTTGGTAATCTTGAGAGGATATCTTTTCAAAAAATATTTTTTCCACTGAGAAATAACTCGCTTTTGCTCATCAAGAGAATCTCCCATAAGATTAGTGTCTTCCATAAATCCTTTAATTGAATACCCATTTTCATCCAAGATAATGTTATCGAAAACATTAGCTTCCTTTCCATGCCCAGCTAATCCCATTAATTTCCCGGCATCCGATGTCCTAAGCCCAAGATGCTCACATGCAGCCTCCATCATATAACCAAGCGAGAATGATATGGGGATTTTTCTGATTACTTTTATCTTTCCATCTTTACCATAAGCCAATGTTCCGCTTGAATCTTCTCCTTGCCCATCCAAAACTAATATAGACGCCTCATTAAATCCGCTTAACCTATATGAACTGGCGGCATGAGATAAATGATGATCTATAAATTCTAATGGAGGTAGTTTTTTGTATCCATATAAATCCCGAGGAAATAACTGCTCCAAAATATGCTTATTAGAGAAGGGAAATTTTCCTCTTCTTATTTCGTAAACCTTGGGCATATTCCAACCATACACAACTTTATAGATTTCATCTACAGAAACTTTGCCTTCTTTAAGACAATAAGCTATAGCATTTATAGGAAGAGAGTCATAACTATATCTTTTTCTGGTAAACCGCTCTTCTTCAGCAAAAGCAATAATCTTTCCATTTACTAAAAGACACGCCGATGCATCATGGCCCCTCTCTGCCCAACCGTTAAGACCCAAAATTACTGATTTTCTATTATTCTTTACTGACATATTTTATAGGATCCTCCTTTCCGTTTAATCTGAACGCCTCTTGTCTTGACTTACAGTTACTACAACAACCACAAGCTACATCAATACTATTATGGCATGACCAGGTAAATTCAAACGGTACGCCTAGTTCAAGACCTAACTTAACTGCACCAACTTTATCGGTATAAAGTAAGGGTGCAATCACCTGGATAGGTGGTTTTAATAGAGTACCTTGATCCACTAATTGTTGCATCGCATCAACAAACTGAGGACTATTGTCTGGGCAAATATGATCTCCACCCGTAGAGCCTATACAAATAGCTCCAGCTCTCATATACTCTGCATAAGCAATTGCTTGGCTTTCCAAAATTGCATTTCTATTGGGAACATACTCGTCAACTGCGGTTGTTAATGTCTCTTTTTGAGTTAATGAAATTCCTGGAAGAGATTTCAGGAGAGGAACCTGTACTATCTCAAGACTAGCGCCAAAATGCTTAGCCAATAATTGAGTGCATTCCAACTCTTTCTTATAGGTTTTTTGTCCCCAATCGAAAAATATAAAGTGCAACTTAAAGTTTGCTTCAGCCATAACAGCAGCTGCCACCGCACTATCCAACCCACCACTCACTGTACAAACAGCGATTTTGCGATTTATCACTTCAAGCCTTTTTTGAATTTTAACTTTTCTTTCCATGTTAGGTCCTCCTTTTTGGACCAAACCATATAAGTTGATTTCTAAGTGCGACTCTCCACCCTCTTGATTCAACCGCTTCTCTTATTAAACCTAGATGTGTGTCTACCTCCTCCCTTGTATGTCCTTCAGGCATTATTAAAATCTTTTCAGGGCTCAAACTGCATCCTTTAATGATCTTATCGATTTCGTAAAAATCCGATTCACATATAACAACAAATTTAAATTGAGATTTGGGTAAGTTATTTATGGTTTCTAAGACATTTGGTTTATATCGCCTCTCCAATGTATTTCCACTATTGTTAAGTTTCGGGGAACAGTTAAATTGGCAACTGCCAAGTTCTGGTGCGGGCAAGATAGTTCCGTTGGTCTCTATTTCAACCTCCCATTCAGGCAATTCCTGTAAAAGCCTGATAATTTTCCTTTGCTGCAGTAGAGGCTCACCCCCAGTTATAACCAATCTTTTTTGATGTTGATCCGAGAAGGCTAATTCCCATGCGTCACGAATTCTGGCAGCAGTTTCTTCGTAAGACCAATCTTGAGGCTCCTGCCAGAATTCCCTCTTACTTGGATCCCAGGTATACCAGGTATCACATAACCAACCACCTAGCGCACCGCATGCCAGATTACAGTAGTGAAGACGCAAGAAGACGGAGGGCAGTCCAGCAGTAATACCTTCTCCCTGTAGAGTTGCAAAAACTCCGTCACCGCTTATTTTTAGCTTATCGGGATGCGGTTTTACTCTTTCTCGATCTTCTGGTAATGGTTTATATATTTCCTGGATCATAATTTGTCTTTTAGTTTTTCGAAATCTCTTCGTGTGCAAACAACTATACTAGTTGGTGTTTCCCAAAGTTTGACAGAAAAGAGTCTTAATCCCGTGCCGTACTTGTCCTTTATATGTCTATCAAGTTGGCCAAATATCCAAGCAGCAATATTCTCCGAGGTGGGCACAAACGGGACAACAATATGTTTTTGATCTTTATTTTTATTAAAGAACTCCGTAAGAACTTTATCTTTATCCCAAACCATAAACCCGTGATCTAATACATCATGAACCTGTTCTGTTGCAATTTTCTTGATGTCGCCAAAATCTATAACCATCCCCTCATCAGAAATTCCTGTTATATTTACTAAATTGCCCTCGACACATATTTCAGCCCTATACCTATGCCCATGCAAATTCTTACATTGTGAGTGATGGTTCGTGACTCGATGCCCCATATCCCACTGAATTTCTTTTATAACTTTCATATTATTTTTCTTTTTGGTTGTTAATTTCTCTATAAAACTGATCTACTAATTTAGTGTCCTTTTTCAGTAATCCTCGAATAATCGTAGTCTTAGTAATACAGTCACTCTTTCTAACACCCCTCATGCTCATACAAAGATGTTCAGCCTCGATTGTTACAATTAAACCTCTCGGGTTTAGGTTTTCCTCCAATGCGCAAACTATCTGGTCAGTAAGATTTTCCTGAGTTTGAAGTCTATGACTTAAGATCTCTACTAATCTAGCAAACTTAGAAAGACCGAGAATTTTTCCATTTGGAATATAGCCAATATGGATTTTCCCAAAGAAAGGAATCATGTGGTGCTCACAAAGGCTATGGAATCTGATATTTGTTAAGGTGATTAAATCCTTGTAACCGTTGCTTTTAAATGTTTTGAAGACCGTTTTCGGATCCTGGGAGTAACCGCCAAGTAGTTCCTCATACATTCTGGAAACTCTCTGGGGTGTTTCAACTAAGCCTTCTCTGGAGACATCCTCACCGAAGCCACTCAATAATTTGGAGACGAAACTGACGACTAGTTCTTTTCGAACACTGCTTTTATCTGTCATATGTTGGGTTTTTCTTGCACGGCCTACACCTTATGTTGTGCAGCACGCCCAACTACCGTTGCAATAATCGTATTCTAACTTAACGCCGATAGTTTGTCAAAATCGATTGTTTTAACCTCAATAGAGTAAACTTCATGCTCAGTAAGAGCATGCTTAAGTGAATTCTCAAATTCCTTCTCATTGCGGTCGTTACACATAGCTAAATCAACATGAATTACTCCATCTTCTGGATAAGTATGAATAACGAGATGGGATTGAGAAAGAATATACCCAAGTGTAATCCCAGTTGGACTAAAAATGTGAGATACTTTTTTAACCACTTTTAAGCCTAAGTCAGAGACAATACTCTCAGCCAAGTTTTCGACAAATTCTAGAGAATTATCGAATGGCTTTGTCTCAACAAGAGCCACGAATTGTTTAATCATTGGTGTAGATTGGTTTGTCATAATTTCCTCTTATTAAAGGTTTAGTTTGAGGCGTTACTTCAGCGACAAAAAGAGAGCTCGCACTCCCTATCAATTCCGCTCCGTCGTATCTGTTAAATCTATCAAATACCCACCGAAACATTAACCCAGCGTCAGTAAAGACCTCCTGGATAGGTAAAAATCGCTCTCTAGCTCTGTCACTGTTACCATAGCAAACATAAACTCTTGCCGTCTGGTTTCGTCTGTCTATCGCTTCTATCGCTCTTGAAACGAAAAGTCTTATTCCTTCTGGAGTATAAGGCGGATCAGTAAAGACTATATCAAATTTGCCTCTCAGTTCGGCTGGAATCGGTTTTCTTAAATCATGTCTCACCCTTCTGATTCCCAAATCGAGCTCGCTTGAAACGCCACCAATGTTGTCTAAAATTCTATCATCTATATCCAACACCGCCACTCCTTTAGCTGATCTTATATTTGCTGTTACCACCGAGGTAAAATCATCATCTCCCAAAAACAAAACCTGTTTTCCCCTTACATCTCCCAAAAAATCAAGCAGGGCTGCTCTTTTTGCTGAGGTCTCCACTGTAGCTGTGAACTGGTCGTAATTTCTATTAGGGACTGGTCTTCTATCTTTGAAACGAGACAGTAATGCGGTCGATTGCTTATAAATAGCACTCTCAATAAGAGTTGCCAGCAGATTTTCTTCCGTCAAATAATTGCTGTTATATAATCTGCTCATTTCTTCGGTCATATCTATTCTTAAACTGGTTTCTTTTGATGGTGGGTTCAAATAAATAGACAGAGCCTTTTTTACCTGATTAAGTGCATTCCTAGACACACCTACCATTCGAACCAACTCATTGTTATCAATAGCCTTACCGCTTGTTAGATACCAAAACACATCCAGCACCTTTTTTACTGGCACTCCTGTTTGTTTTGAAACTTCCAAAAATTGCGAATACATTTTTCCCTTTTCTCCCATAGTCTAGCCTTTATTTTATCAAGAAAACCACCTTAAAGCCATTGAAGAAAAATTCTAAGCAACAGTTAACAATTGTTGTGTATACTGTAGAGTAAGTTCTGGAAATTCCATGATGTCTAACCAGTTTACTGACCTAAAATCGTTCCATTTGTCCAGCAAAATTACAGAATCAGTATAATTTCCCAAAAATAAAAATTGGTATCAATCTGCTTGAAAAAGTTCAGAGACATATTGGACTCTAGGTAAACGATTGGGGAAATTTAGATTTCTTTTTAAGAGTATAGTCGGGCATGCTTCCTTTATGAAGCATACATCTAAGATTTTAGCCTTTATTAAAAACTTAAGGAAGAATAAGGGAAGAATAGGTAAAGAAAAGATTAAGGTTCTTTTAGATGTTTACTGTCAAAAAGAAAAACTACCCCCTCTCTCTTCCTCTAAAATTGGAAGAATTATTAAGAGGAATAATTGATTTTTCTTTAAACAAGGCAGGGTTTACCACAATCCCTCCTCTGGTTAGACTAAAAGAAAGCGAAAGTCTAAAGCAAGAGTTCCCTCTGCTTATCAAAGTAAAAGCACAGGAGAGCTCCTTCAGCTTGATACCCTGGTAAGATTTGACTTAGGGATCAAAAGTTATATCTTAACTGCCATTTATACTTTAAATTTTCTTTTGCCTTTACCTACAAGAGTTTCTCTTCAAGAGTGGCTTTGGATTTCTATCAAAAACTGA
>CAYNMC010000017.1:0-3350 GCA_964398365.1 uncultured Pseudomonadales bacterium
GATTAAGAGATTTTATCCTTTTTATATGAATACCTCTGTTGGGAGACGCGAATTACCTTCTCCCGATTTTGGTTGCGAGATTGAGGCAAAGGTAAAGTATAGGCAAAAAATGGTCTTGAGGTGAGATTATCAATAGCTAATTTTAGAACAATTTGGAAATTAGAAAGACTAACCAAATCTTTTTGAGTAAAAACACCACCGAATTCTTTTTCTAAAATAAAACCATCTTCAGCCCCAACAATAAAAGAAATTAAAGTTCCAGCATTGCCGAAAATAGCTTTTTGGACTGGTTCGGCAATTTGGGCCATGTATTGATTGGCCAAGCATAAACTTAAACGATATTTTCTGGCTTCGGATAAGATTTTGATAAAAGAATCAGTGGCAAAGTTTTGGAACTCATCGACATATAAAAAGAAGTCTTTTCTTTCTGCTTCGGGTATTTTAGAACGATTCATCGCGGCCAGTTGAAGTTTGGTAATAATCATCGCGCCTAAAAGAGCAGAATTATCTTCTCCCAATTTACCTTGCGAGAGATTGAGGATTAAAATTTTCCCTTCATTCATAATTTTTTCCAAATCAACCGTAGAGTTAGGTTGGCCAATGATGGCTCTGATAGAGGGTGAAGAAACAAATTGCCCAACTTTGTTTAAAATGGGGGAGATGGCTTCTTGCATCAATCTTTCTGGCATTTTTTCAAATTCCGACAGCCAGAAATTTTTTAAAACAGGGTCATTGAGTCTTTCAATTACTCGATGGCGGAAATTTTTTTCAGTTAAAATTCTAGGGATATCAACCAGAGTGGTTTGTGGTGTTTGCGCCAGGGTTAAAAGGGTATTTCTTAAGATATGTTCCAAACGCGGCCCCCAAGAAAAAGCATAAAGTTTATAAAAAATAGAAATAATGCCTGAAGCCACCAATTCCGCTTGAGCAGGATCTTTAACCTCTAAGATATTAATGGCAAAAGGATGTTCACGATCGGAAGGGTCAAGATAACAAGTTTCGTTGATACGGTGAGAAGGAATGTAATTTAACAGAATTTCTGACAAATCGCCGTGGGGATCAATAACTGCCAAGCCGTGTCTTTTTTTCATATCATCAATGGCCATATTGGCAATAAGGGTTGATTTACCAGTTCCTGTTTTACCAATAATGTACATGTGGCGGCGGCGGTCAGGGAGTTTGATACCAAAAGTAGCCAGGCGGTTTTTGTATTCTGTTTTGGCAAAGAAATTGATTTCTTTTTTTTGTTCTTCGGTCAGATTGGTAGCCACCGGCAGATTTTCTGGCGCTTCGGTTAAAATTTGTCGGCCCCAAGCGATATTAGGAATTTTTATTTGGGCGCCAGGCAAGTGCCATAAGCTGGCAATTTCCGAGACGGTGAGAATTTGAAATTTGGGGGTAAAAAGGGGCGAGCGTTGGAAAATGGCTTGTTTGAATTTGTTTTTTTTGATAAGCGGTGCTTTTTGGAAAACCAAGCCGTTGCCGTCGCCGCGGTTAAAGATGGCAAAAGTTCCCGCCAAAGATTTTAAAAGACTTTGTTCGGAGGCCATAATTCTTAAACCTACCCTTAAACCTTCCTCTTGTATTTTTTGGCGAATAAGATTTTCTCCTGGTAAAGGTCGTCGTTCGGTTTCACTAATTTTTATCCCATTTTCGATGGCTTTTTGGGCTTGTTTTTGCCAACCAGAGGGAGCTTTTTGCAAGATTAATTGAACTAAAGTTTTATCATTTTCACCGCCCTTGGACATTACTGCTAAAAGGCTGGCCAAAGGATCAGCTCCCTGAAATTCTTTGATGGTTTTTAACGGATAATAAAAACTGTTGTTTAAAACCATCTGTCCGCAGTTTAGGTTATCAGAGTTCCAAGAAGAAAGATAATCACCCAGACGATTGACGACAGCCGAAGGATAAGAAGCGAGAATCTGGCTTTCAAAATAGGGCAAAAGATTTTCCGGTAAGATGGCACAGAAATGAATTTGTTGTTGGACGCAGACAATTTCCAACGCAATTGATTCACCGGTTTGGCCTAAAAGTTGACCGAAAAAAGAGGGAGCAGAAAGCATGCGGGTGAAGCCAGAAAAAAGAGGCAAGACCGACTCGACGGTATATTCATTTTCTCGCGGGACTTTAATTTCCAAAATGATTTTCTGCTCCATACTCTTTTACTTTAATTATAGCAGTTTTTTCCTAAAGATTTAATTAAAAGCGGAGCAGTCAATTTGCTAATTATGAAGTTTTATCTTCATTTTAATTTAAATTGACATAAGTCTCCGCCTTTTTTTTGCCTCAAATTTATGTTAAAATTGGCTCATTTGGACGGGTAGTTCAGTGGTAGAACGAACGCCGCGGTGGTCATAAATATTAAAGTTTATCTGAAATTTTGGGCTTGTAGCTCAGAGGAAGAGCGTTTCTCTGATAAAGAAAAGGTCGATGGTTCGAGTCCATCCAAGCCCACTAGGTTGTTGACAAGCTAGTTGAAGCCTGTTAAAATAGATTTTGTCCAAAGACAGCTTTTTATGAGAATTCAAATTCAATCCTTAATTAACAAGAAACGCTTTTGGCGTGGAACTTAGGGTTGATTAAAAGCACTTTAAACAAAGCTGGCTTTGGCCAGCTTTTTTGATTGACCTTTTAAAAATTTACAAATAGTCAATCACCCGCTGAAAAGCGCTCTTCAAACTGTGATAATACTGAAGAGTTTTGAAGTAAGTTTAGGCGGGTAGTAGATATTTTTGGGCTCATAGCTCAGTTGGTAGAGCGCCCGCTTTGCACGCGGAAGGTCGGGAGTTCGAATCTCCCTGAGTCCACCGCGTTTAAGCGGTTGAGTTGCGTTTAACGCGATATTTGTTCTTTGAAAAGTGAATAGAATGATCCCGACTTTAGGTCGGGAAAGTAAGATAAATCAAGCTACTTTTATTAAAGCAGACAATGGATGTCTTGGCTGTTTGAGCCGAAGAAGGACGTTGCCGTCGACGATAACGTCGGGGAGGTGACAAGCAACCTGTGATCCGGCGGTTTCCGAATGGGGAAACCCCCTCTTTATGAGGAGTTCGCGCGTAGCGCGAGCGGGGAACCATCCGAACTGAAACATCTTATTAGGGTGAGGAAGAGAAAACAAAAGTGATTCCGTGAGTAGCGGTGAGCGAAACCGGAAGAGCCTAAACTCTGCATTGCAGAGGGTTGCGGGGCAAAAATCATGGGATTGGTAGAGGATAGAAGAAGGCCTTGGAATAGGTCGCCAAAGAAAGTGAAAGCCTTGTATTCGAAATCCAAAGCCACCCTCTTTTGTTCCCAAGTACCACGGGACACGCGAAATCTTGTGGGAATCTGCCAGGTCCACCTGGTAAGGC
>CAYNMC010000018.1:0-3993 GCA_964398365.1 uncultured Pseudomonadales bacterium
TTCTTGCATTTACTTTCAGGCTAAATTATAATTTTGGTATGGCCCTGCCTATAACCTCATCGCCTGCCGGCTCGATTAGTAAAGAAAAAGAACTATTAAATACTCTTTTCCCCGAAGAAGGGGAGAAATATCCGGTAGTGGAGGAAAAAGAAAAAGAGATTGAGAAAGAACTTGAGCCTTACATTGAAAAAATTGAAAAAGAGATTTATTTAGCTAAACCAATTGTTGACGATTTTGGCCAGACTTTGGTAACCGCTCCTTCGGCCCAGCCGGTTCAGATTGTCTTGCCCGTTACTCAACAGACCTTTCTTTATGGTTTGAAACAGGCGGTTACCGAATCCATTCGCTGGTTGGCTGAGTGGTGTTTAAGGTTAATTAAAATTTTTGGGTCTAAAGCCACTTTTAGAAAGGAAGAAAATGTCTCCTAATCAAGATTTTCTTAGTTTGCTGACTAATGTTCAAAATTTAATTGGCATATTCTTAGGCCTGGTCTTTTTGGCAATTTTTATATTTTTTTTATTTTATTTTTTGATTATTTGGTGGAGAAATCGCAATCGTGAGAAAAAATCTTTAGAATATGTTTTGCTCCAAGTAGCAGTTCCCCGGGATAATGAAATTAAAATCGATGCGGCAGAGCAAATGTTAACTGCTTTTTCTTCTTTAAGAAGATCAGGAAAACTAGCTTTTTTAAAACCCCAAGAATATCTCTCTTTTGAGATTGTTGGTTTGCCGGAAGATGTCCGATTTTATGTTTCTGTTCCAAATAAATTAAGGGATATGGTGGAAAAACAAATTCATGGAGCTTATCCTGGGGCCGATATTCAGGAAGTTAAAGAATATAATATTTTTTCGGAGAAAGGCAAAGTCGCTTTTGCCGAATTTCAATTTCGGTCTGCCCCTTTTTATCCAATTAAGGTTTACAAAGATTTGCCTACCGATCCTTTGGCTTTAATTACTTCTGCTTTGGCAAAGATGCAGCCAGGTGAAGGAGCGGCAATTCAAGTTTTATTTTCTCCAGCCGGCAGAGATTGGGCTTCAGCAGGAAGAAAATATTTGGCAAAGATCAAAAAAGCTGAGTCTGATCCGGAAAAAGCCACTTATAAAACCGACCCAAAGCAAATGGAGGCAATTGAAAATAAGTGTTCTAAGACCGGATTTGAGACAGTTATTAGAATTGTTGTTTCTTCGCCAACAATGGAATCTGCTAAAGCCCATTTGGCCAACCTCAAGGCTTCTTTTGAGCAATTTTCTTCAGATCAAAATGGTTTTAAGGGCAGAAAGATCCGTTTACCAAAGCTTTTTATGACCGATTTTATTTATCGTTATCCGCCGATGGTTTATTTTTTAAGAAATAAAATTATTCTTTCTGCTGAAGAGCTGGCGGGAATTTTGCACTTTCCCAATAAAACCGTAGAAACCCCTTTTATTTTTTGGCTTAACGCCAAAAGGGCGCCGGCTCCGGCCCAAATTCCTAAGGAAGGGCTTTATTTAGGAAAAAGCGTTTTTCGGGGAATGGAAGTCCCGGTTCATATTAAAGACAATGACCGGATGCGCCATATTTATATTATAGGGGCGACCGGAACCGGAAAATCCCAGCTTTTAATCAAGATGATGTATCAGGATTTGCGTTCAGGAAAGGGCTTTTGTTTTATTGATCCCCACGACACTTATGAGCAAGTAATGCAACTTATTCCTCCTGAAAGAGCCGAAGACGTGATTTATTTTTCTCCGGCTGATATTGAGCGGCCGATGGGTCTTAATTTAATTGAGGCCAGAAACGAGGATGAAAAACATTTTATATGTTCGGCCATAGTCAATTTGATGTATAAGCTTTATGATCCTTACAAAACCGGGATTATTGGTCCAAGGTTTGAGCATGCAATCAGAAACGCGATGTTAACGGTAATGTCTGAACCCGGAGCGACTTTTGTTGAGGTAATGAGATGTTTGCAGGATTCAACCTATGTTCAAGAATTGCTTCCCAAAATTCAAGACCCAATTGTTAAAAGATACTGGACTGATCAGATTGCCCAAACAGCTGATTTCCATAAATCCGAAGTTTTGGACTATATTGTTTCCAAGTTTGGCCGTTTTGTTACCAATAAAATGATGAGAAACATTGTTGGCCAATCAAAATCGGCTTTTGATTTTCGAAAGGTAATGGATGAGGGAAAGATCCTGATTATTAATTTAGCTAAAGGCCAGATAGGGGAGGAAAATTCAAGTTTTTTGGGTTTGGTTTTAGTTCCCAAGATTTTAATGGCAGCAATGAGCCGGTCGGATGTTCCCGAATCCCAGAGAAGAGATTTTTATTTATACGTTGATGAGTTTCAAAACTTTGCTACCCCTGATTTTGCCCAGATTCTGTCTGAAGCAAGAAAATTTCATTTGGCTTTGTGTGTTGCAAATCAGTTTATCGGTCAAATGGAAGACGAAGTTAAGAACGCGGTTTTTGGCAACTGTGGAACAAAAATCGCTTTCCGGGTAGGGGTTACTGATGCCCAATATTTACAGCATGAATTCGCTCCAACTTTTTCCGAATCAGATTTGCTAAATATCGAAGCCTTTAATGCTTATGTTAAAACTTTGGTTAACAACGAGCCGGTTCCGGCTTTTTCCATTAGCATGAAGGAAGATATGCCTCAAATCTGGCAGCAAATGAACCCCAAAATCTCAGAAATGGTTAAAGAGCTTTCCAGGTTAAAATTCGGGAGGTCAAGAGCGGTGGTGGAAGCAGAAATCGCCCAAAGAGCCAGACTTTAACCCTCAAACTTTATGCTATAATATTAATATTTTAAGGGCGCGTAACTCAGCGGTAGAGTACGTCTCTTATAAAGACGGAGTCCTTGGTTCGAATCCAAGCGCGCCCACTAAAGGAAGATTTTTGGTGAGGGGTGGTAACTTTTACCTTGTGTGTGTAGGGTACTTAAAGTTCTTCTAATTTAGCAGCTGGTTCTTTTTTGTTAGAAATGAGTTCAAGGTATTTTTCGGTGGTGGAGACTCTTTTGTGGCCAGCCAGTTTGGCAATGGTTGCCACTGAGACACCTGCTTCAAGTTGGTAATAAACCCAAGTGTGCCTTAAGTCGTTGACTTTAACGTTTTTGATTCCTGCCTGGTCAAAATATCTTTCGATGGCCGAACGGATATTTCTAATCAAAAAAGGTCGGCCGGTTTTAGTCACAAAAATAGTTTTTTCTTTAATACCAGCTGGTCTTTGATTTAGGTATTTTTCCAACGCCTCCCTGGCCGCCTTATTAAGAGGAATAGATCTCCCTAAATGGGATTCGTAAGGACGGATGTAAATACTATCATTTTTGTAATCTTCAAGTTTAAGATTCGCCACCTCGCTGATTCTTATTCCAGTTTGAAGCATCAACTCAACAATGGCTGAAATTCTGGCGTCATTTCGGCAGGCGTCGCGCAAGGCCCGATACTCAACTTTTGAAAGAATTCTGGGAGGTTTTACTTCATACTTTGGATGAGCCACTGAGGCAGCCGGATCGGTTTCAATAATTCCCTCACTTTTTAAAAACCGAAAAAAAGTTTTTAAGGAATTAATTTTTCTAGAGACGGACTTGGCAGTATAACCCTCCTTTTCTAAATGAGACTTAAATCCTTCAAGTAAATCTTGATTAATTGCTCTGACCTGACTTATTCCTTTTTGGGTCAAAAAAGATTCAAGTTGGGCAATGTCATTGGTATATGCTAAAATAGTAGCCGAAGCTCTTTTTTGAGCCTTTAGAAAATCGCTAAATTTTTGACGGGCAGCGGAAATTGAAGCTAATTTATCTGACATACACGAGGTATAATAACATGCCTCAAGATTGTTGTCAACCCCATAATGATAGTTAAAAAAATTATTCTGAGTCTAGTTTCACTAATTTCGATTAGCCTTATAGTCAATTTTTCTTTACAAATTTTAAAGTTAAGGCAAGCAAGCTTAATCTTAGAAAAACGAAAAGAGGAACTAGCTATCTTGGAAAAGAGAAATAA
>CAYNMC010000019.1:0-7491 GCA_964398365.1 uncultured Pseudomonadales bacterium
GTTATTTATAAAAAAGAGAAAAAATGTTAAAATTAATTTATGCCGCCCGACATTGAAAAAAAAACAGATCCAAGAGGATTGTCTCAGTCTCCTGAGGCAAAAGAGCCAGAGATCTTAAGTTCTCCACCGAAACCTGAGCAAACCACGAAAAATGAAAGTGCCCAAGAATCCCCGGTAGTAAAGGATTTAAAAGAACTTTTTCCTAAACTTTCTTCTAAAGAGGTGGCAGGAATTGAAGAAGCTTTACATACCAGTCGATTAATTCCAGCTGAGGATGTAGAAAGATTTCAAAATGCGAAAACTTCCGAAGAGGCATGGGAGGTACTTGATGAATTGACGAGTGATATTTATGCGGGGGCGGATATGCAACCAGACAGTTCTTTTGAAACCTGCTTCGGTATTCAGGAACAAATTAAACTTGCCCAACTCAGATTTTTGGCACGTACAAGTCCTTTTGCCGAAGAGTTAGTTCCCAAAATGAATATGGTTTACAGTATGCGGCGTTTGGTTCACAACACGATGATGCTTATTGAAGGCGGTCATGGTAAGATTGAGGAAGTAGCGGGGATGTTACAGGCGGAATCTTCATTGGTGGACACCCTCTTTGGTCAAGAGGGAGTGGCAGAGGCTTACCGGCTCTATGAAGATTTGATTGAAAGAATCCGTGTAAGAAATCATAACTGGATTCCTCCAGAACAAATGTTGCGGAGCTGGCACCAAAAAGGCGCGCTTTTGGATAAACAAGTGCGCGAGCTCTTTATAAAGGCAGTTAAAAACGGCGCCATTGGCGGAAAAATTTATAAGACTGAGGAAGAATTCAAAAAGGCTTGGCCGGACTGGAAAATTAACCGGGCTTTGCATTTAGGCAGAGCCTACGGTTCGGTTTCTGCCCGTTTTCCGGAAATTGTTTCCCAGGTGCGTTTGCCTAAAGGCAGCGCGCAAATGACCAGTCCTTATGCCGAAGATTTCATCCGCACCTTTAATCCGGTGGAGCATTTGGTACGCAAATTTAAAATTGGCAGAGAAATGGCCTATCTTTATTATCTTTTAAGCGGTGGAGAGATGCGCACTTTTAAAGACCAGAAAGAAATGGATGAGGCCTTTGACAAATTGACGGACATTTCAAGGGTTATGTCTTTGAGTGAAAAGCAGAGACACAAAATACCCAACCTTATTTGGAATCTCGTGGGTATTAATAGCCGAGCCGGCGGCTGGCGGCTAAAAGAAAGTATTAGAGATCTTCCACCAGAACAAAGGCAATATGCTGGCATTGAAGCGGCTTTACAAGGAGTTGAAGACACTCTTAAGGAAGAGATTCCGGGTTTTGAGAGACTTCCTTCAGCTCAAAAAAAACAGTTGATTTTACAAAAAAAACAGGAAATTTGGGATTTGACTTTGAGGCGTTCACCTTTAGTTGTTTGGCGGGCTTTAGTCATCGTCAGACCAGACTTGCAATCAAAATTAAACGCAAGGGTTTTTGGCGAAGAAAAAGTTTCTGAAAAGCAACTTAATGAGGTAGAAGACTGGCTTTTGATTTTAAAAGAAAAAGCGGTAACCACTTTTGCCGATGAACTTGACTATTCCTTGATTAGTGATCCTTCAGTGCGCCAGCAGGTAAAAAGCTACGCCGAGGGTATCAGGGAGCTTGTTTGGCAGGAAGGATTTTTGGGTGGCAGAAAGGAGGATTTAGGTAAAAAGAAACGTCGGGTTGAAGCTAAAGGTTTATTGGACGAAGGCGAGAACGGCGATTTTAAAAAAATTTTTCCCTTTATCATTACGACTTCAGATATGCCTTTTGAGAAGTTTGTTTTTGAAAAAGGCGGGCAGGTGGGGATTTTGGGCCGGCGCTGGCGAGACATTAATGCTGCTTCCAAAACGGTGGGTGCCTTTTTGGGTTTGGTGAGCGAGCTTCCCCGAGTGAAAAAAAGAGAAGACTATATTGAGGCAATAAAACAGGTTTTTAAACCCATGGATGAATATGCTGGTAGGGAGGAAACACAAAATTTTTCTGCTTATATCGCTGAAATGATTTGCCGGTCTGACCAAAAATTACTTCTAGACAAAATTTTGCCAGCCGGCATGGGTAACCTTTTCGGTTTAATTAATCGGCCGCGTTCTTATACCCAAAAAATTTTTGGACCAGAAAGCGCCGCTTTAGATGCCATTGACATTCGGCGCTTAATTGAAGCTTTGGCAGAAGAGGATCTTATTAATTCCTTAGGGGAGCCTAATCATGAAGAGAAGCTTTTTAAAAAATTAAAAGTCGAAAGAAAACATGTTCTTTTAGAATATGTGCTGCGCTGGGGACCAGTGGGTTTAGGCCTCTTTCTCTTTGCGCTTTTAAAAGAATTTAAGAAGGAAATGGAAGAAGAATTAAAAAAGGTTTAAGCACCGGGAGGTGGTTTGATTGGTTCCAAACTGGTTAGATCTTTGGTTTTTGAAAGATATTGTCTGGCTTGACCCACTTGGATAATCGTTTGAAGGGCATGACTGGGCATTGAAGCGGCCATCATTAAGGGGGCAAAGGCACCTGCAAGCAAGCCGGGAGCAGCACCACCTTTTTCAACTTTTAAAAGACCTTTTATAAGCTCTACCACTTTGGGTAACATCATTACCAAACCCAAAACTAATAAAGCCTTGACGGCTTGAGTGTTACCCATGCCCAAAAGGGGAACGCCGCCGCTACCTGAACCACTGCCCATGCTTATCGGATTGGACCCTTGCCAATTTGGAATCCCGCCAATGGCGCCTATGAGTAAAAACATCACCGCAGTGGCGGGAAAAACCAAGACGTTGGCAAGCATCGTCTTCAACCATTTACTGAAAGCCTGACTGCCGGGAAAGGCGTTGGCTAAAAGCTGAAAAGGGGCAAAAATCGTCATCAACACCAAGGTGATATAAGAAATCACCAGCTGAAAAAAGAGCTTAAAAAGACTAAAAAGATAGGCGATGCCAATCACCAAAAAGCCAAGAGTGTTGGAAATAACCGTTTTAAAGAGACTGCTTTGGATACCGAGAGCTTCAGCGGTAACCTCAACAATTAGACTAGAAACACTTGTAATAATACTGCTAGCATTGCTCCAGCCCAAGGAAAGAACGCTTTGACTGAGAAGCTGGTTTTGGGCGTATTCCTGATTAATAAGGCCATAGGCAGAAAAAATATTGATCACCAGATAAAAGCCAAGCCACATTAAATCAATCATCAGCGAGGCAAGGGCATAGGAGAAAGTGATAAGAATAAGAGTTAAAATAAGATTGGGAATAGCTGATTCGATGGAAATTACCGTTTGGGCGTTGATTTTGGCGCGTAACATGATCATAAAACCAATCAAGACAAAAATAATCACAAAAAACAGATAGGTGAGATTGCGGAAAGCCTTCCAGATATCCATCACGCCTTGAAGCACTTGCCAGCCTGTGCCTTGTTGGGCATAAGCAGGTTTTACCAGGCCCAAGCTGGAGCCCAAATCAGCCAGATATTCGGCGGTGGAAACCGGCGGATTAGCAATAAGAATGGCGCTTAAGCCTCCGGCAAGCTGAATGGCACCAGGTTCGTAAACGCGGTATTTTTCAATGGTTTCTGGTTGCAACCCAACGACCATTTTATTAAGGCCGTTGACGAGATTGGTGAGCATAAATTCACTTTGTTTTTCACCGTTATATTCATTTTGGTTGGCATAAAGGGCTTCTTCGTACTGGACTTTGGTGGGCCGAAAGTAATAACCTGAAGTTTCAAGACCGTAATCTGGAGATTTGAAACCTACGTCTGCAAAAGCGGCGGTGCTGGTAAGCCAAAAAGCAATCACCAGCCCAAAACTACTGCCAATAAACGTTTTTAAGCCCATTATTTAAAATCTAGCATAAAGTAATTTTAAAATTCAAGTAATTGACTAAAACGGTTTTTCCCTGTTTTCCTGTTTTTTGTCAGGCCGCAGACTGTTGATTACCCATTGTTTGACAAGTTCGGCGCCGCCAAGATAAGGAAAATAAAGGTCGGCTTTTTGCGGCGAGATTTCCGTTTCTTTGGTTTCCTGAGCGTAGTGGGGAGTTTGGCCTTCCACTTGAGCCGAATTGGCGGTGAACTCGATTTCCGAGCGGGCAGCCTTGGCTTGGAATTTTGGCAGCTGGCTGGGCTTGAAAAGGTTGAAAAGGCCGTTATCTTTGGCGACCTCTTCAGTTTTGGTGGCGAGATTGCCTATCTGGTTCCAAATAACTTTAAGATAGGGGATTTTTACCTCAAAGCGAATTTTGCGAGACAAAGTGGTTGATTCCCAAGGACAATCGCCGCTGTCGGGATTGCTGCAGATATTTGCCCGGCACAAGTCGCGCGCCGCCGGGTCTTGATCACGGCAGCATTTATCCTTTAAAGCGTCGCACCAAGCTTCACCACGTTTGACAAACCGCCAATAATCATTAACCACGGCGGTGGCCGTGTCGCTACAACAGGCAGCATCGAGTTTTTCATTGGGATCTTTAAGGGCATCTTCAAGACAAATATCAGGAGAGAAGGTAGCCGGTTGACAGGTTTTGATTTCTGGAGGCGGCGGAACAACGGCGCCAGCGCAATTTTGCACGGCGCTGCCATCATTATTTATTTTGAGGGTGCAAGTACAGTTAGCGGTTTGAAAGCAGCCCCGGTTTGGATCATTGGCGCCACCGGCGTTAAGCACCGTCAAGGTTACTTCCAGCCGGTCGCCAGCTTTTAAATCTTTGGGCGAGAGCGGTGCCGCACAACCCTGAAGGTCGGTAATTGGGGTGCCATAGTTGTTGGGCTTGCCGTCGTCTCTGGGAAAACCGCGGAAATTGGGCGAAGCGGTGAGCGTACAACTGCCGATGGTTAAACCATTTTTTACCCACGTGACGCTGATGGTGGGATCAACCAAGGTGGCACCGCAACTTTCAGGATTAGTATCCCAAGCGTGGAGGGAAAAAGCGTCATTTTTACTTTCGAGAGAAAGTCTGACGCCATAACAGCTGCTGGCGGTGGTGGCGGCCAGAACTTGAGAAGTCTTGGTTGTCGTTTTCATTTTTGGATCGGCTGAGGCATTTAAATTTTGATTTTTTGGCGCTTGGGGCAAAAAGAGCTTCTGGACAGCCTTGGTGACTTCGTAAAGCCGCGTGAGATGGGGAAAGCTTACCGGAAATTCAACCTTGGTGGGAGAGATTTGTTTAGCTTCAGGATTAGTAAGTCTTAGTTCGCCCGGGGGGTGTTCAATTTCGGCAATAATCTTGCCGGCGGCATCTTCGCGGGAAAACATGGGAACATAAGGCCAAAGTTGACCATAAATGGTTTTTTGCCACTGGGCATAAAGTTCGGCATAATTGGGATTTTGACGATCTGGCGGCAGGTGACCTTGAGGATAAGGCTCCCGGCCCCAAGCCTGCATGTTTAGACTTCGACCACGGTTGTCTTTTACCACATAGTTAAAACCGCGCCTGATGAGTTTAATTTTGTATTCATCCTGCAAACCCTGTGGTGCCAGTCGGCGCCAGAGACCTTGACGGAGAATGAAGTTTGTATCACTGGGACCCTTTGCCGGTTGGCCGTCATACAGGGCTGTGCCTTCAAAATAATCAGCGAGATATTTTTGTTGGTTTTCCAGACCGGGGAGAATTTCTCGGTAGCCGGCAAAAGGCACCTTGGTTTTTTCGGTGTTTAAATTAAACTCTGCCCGCCAGTTCCAAAGCGCATAGCGATCAGCATCATTGGCGCAGATTTTTAAGGCATCGAGTTTATATTTACCGGTGGTTTTGATAGTTGCGGTATCCAAACAGCTGTCAACAGCCTTGCGCACTTTCAGGTTACAGTCAGCACAGGGTTGGGGTCTCAGTTCACCGGCTGGCGGTTTACCGGTGCCGGCCAGACAGCTGTTGGCAGGATAAAAAGCCGGACCGGGAGTGATTGGTGCCAAAGAAGGTAGAGGGCCACTCTCAGGGAAAGGAGGGATAGAAGGCAAGGGTTCGGCAGGTAAACCCTGAAGATTAAATACCGGATCATCAGGAAAAAAAGAATAAGGATCGCAGTCAAAGAGTGAAGAACCAGTCGGTGAGAACTGCCAGAGGAGAAAAGCCGAAGCCCCGCTGTGCAAAAAACGACCGGCATCTGTTTGGACTTGGCTGGCGCGGTTTTGTCTTTCTTCAGCCGAAGCGCCATTGGTGCAGTTGGCGTTGGTTTTGCCAAGGTAGCCGGCTTCACCAAGATAAAAGATTTTACCGGCGCTTTTGGCTGCCTGAAGGGCGGCCATACAATCGGCTTTTTGCTGATCATTGTAATAATGACAATCGATCACGTCAATGTGGGGTAATTTCATGACCTGAAGATAGGTTGCGCGCAAAGCCGGCTGATCCCAAGGCATGGCGCCGCTGGAAACCTTGGCGCTGGGATCGATTTGATGGATCAGACTTGAGATATCGTTCATAAAGTTTAAAAAGGCTTCGCTACAACTGGGATCATTTTTACAGTGAGGTTCGTTCATGATTTCCCAGGTGTCGATTTTGCCCGAACCTTTGTACTTTTCAACCATCATGGCTACATAAGGCCGGTATTCTTCCAAATAACCGGATTCAAACCATTCTTTGGGATTAGCCACAGCAGGACCATGAGGAAAATCTTCAAGGGAGACAATAAATTTCTGGCCGGCGGCGGCATTGTTTAAAACTCTTTCTAGGTTGTTATAACCATCAATTCCCAAGGTTTCTTGATACCCCCAAAGGCGGATTAACTGCTGGGTACCTGAAATTCTTAAAGTTTGCTGAAGATAGTCTAAAATTTGTCTAATCTGTTCAGGACTGCCTTTGCTTAGGGCCCAGAAATTAACGCCAAAATAAGGCGGGTTTTGGCCGAAGACAAAGGCAGAAAAACGGCCGGTCAGGAAGCAGTTCAGGCTGAGGATTAGGAAAACCGCGGCGATTTTTTTAATTAAAACTGACATATTAATTATGATTGTTTTTCTTCAGTTGTTAGTTTTAAAATTCCAAAGAAAACTTGGTGACCTCGACGCCGGTAAAGATGCCGATAAAACGCAAAACAAACCAAGCACCAATCATCAAAACCAAACCGAGAATGGCATAAGTGAGCGTGTTTTTAGCCGTCTGCATGGCTTTGGCATCACCGCCGGCAGTTAAATAGCGAAAAGCGGCCAAAACCAGCATAGCAAAAACCGCCAGCGTGGCCAAAACCATTGCCTTGTTTAAAACTGCTATCAAAAGTTTTTCCAAATGGCTAAACTGGGCCGGTTCCGGACCAAGATCAGCAGGAGAGGGCATAGTTTAGTTTTAACAAAAAACCACCAAGAACTCAAATCTAAAAACGATTAAGGCTGATGGTAGAGTGGTCGTGGTTGAGTAATTGCCGGCGGGATATTAATATTAAAGATATCTATACCAAAGAAAGCTTGAATGACGTTGATGATGGCAACCGCCGCGGCAACAATCACCAAGCCGATAATGGCAGCAGTGATGCGGTCTCTGGCAGCCTCGTATTTGGATTTG
>CAYNMC010000020.1:0-2569 GCA_964398365.1 uncultured Pseudomonadales bacterium
CAAAAGCTGATAAACCCTTTCAAACTCTTTTAAACTTACCTCCACACAAGCTTTCCAAATCTTCCGTGCCTCTTTATCCCCCTCTTCAAGTTTTTTAAACCACTCGCGCGCCTCGTCTTCCAATTGCGGTTTTTTACTTGCTTGCTGGTGAAACTTAACATAAAGTTTTTCTAAATCGGAAATCGTAAGCCGGTTTGCTGGTTTTTTCGCCCAACGCCGAATGGCAACAATTAATTTTCCAAACTGTGTCCCCCAATCACCTAAATGATTATCGCCTATTGTTCTCCAGCCTAAAAATTTATAAAGGTTGTAGATTGCCTGACCAATAATGGTTGAGCGAAGATGACCCACACCAAAAGGCTTGGCAATATTTGGCGAGGAATAATCAATCACTAATGTTTTTCCCTTTCCTACTTTTGCGTTTCCATATTTTTCTTTTTTCTTTAGCACTTCGGCAATTTGACTGATAAGATAATCAGTTGCAAGCCAAATATTGATAAAACCCGGAGGAGCGATTTCAATTTTGGCAATAAAATCTGGCAGTCCTTGCTCGCGAAAGGCGCTGACTATTTCGTTGGCCAAATCCCAAGGTGTCTGGAGAGTCCCACCTCTAAGGTGGGAGGTTCTGAGCTTCAGGGCAATGTTTGTTGAATAATCACCGTGGGCAGGATCCTCTGGATGTTCCAAAACAACCCCTTCAAAGTTCACCTTTCCTTTGCCCACCACCTTTTGCGCTGCCTGCCAAACAAGCTGGCGAATTTTGTAATTTAAGCTTTCTTTGTCTTCAAGTTTCATCTTGACAACACCTTTGTTTTATGATATAAAGGGTTTAATTGTGCCCCTCGCCTCCGGCGAGGGGATATTTTTTGAATTTCTTTACGAAGTTTCTTTACCACGCAAAGATAAATTCCTTTTTTAATCACTCTTATCTCTTTGCCCAGGTGCCCTTGAGCAAATATTACAACTACTTGCTTTTTCTTCCGAATTAGTCTCCGATAAAGGGTAGCAAAATCTCCATCTCCAGAAAAGAAAATAAAACTATCAAATTTAGTTAATCTTTCAAAGCAATCCAGGCCAATTTCTAAATCAAAATCGCACTTCCTAATCCAAACCACCTCCCCGCTTTCCGCTATTTTTGGTAAATACTTCACCGGCTTGGTAATCACCCTAAACCCAATCCTCTGAGCCTGCTTTATCTGCTGCTTTGAGGCAGGATGGACATCGGTCCCAAAATAGAAATTTATTTCTTTAATGTCTTTATAGGATTTCAAATATTTAAAAAGTTTTTCCAGGTCGATTTCCCATTTTAAGGAATTTTTCCAATAATAAACATTTGCCCAGTCAATAAAAACTGCCGCTTTGCCCTTAAGTTTGAGCCTAAATTTTTCTTTGGCGACTTCAAGTTTCATTTTGACAGATTAATCTTCCCTTTTTCAAAATCAACCTTTATCTTCTCCCCTCCTTTTACTTTTCCTTCCAAAATCCGCAAGGCAACTTCATCAACAATCAGTTCTTCCAAAACCCGCCGTAGGGGCCTGGCACCAAAAACTGGATCAAAACCAACGGAAACTAGATAATCTTTAGCTTTCTGGAAAACTTCCAAAGTTAATTTTTGTTCTGCCAATCTTTGGTTTATTTTTTGGAGTTCTTTTTCCAAAATCTGACTAATCATTTCTTTATCAAGCGGCTTGTAGATAACAATCGCATCCAGCCGATTGACAAATTCCGGCCGGAAAAACTGATGGACTAACTCCATTACCTGGCGCTCTCGCTGGCTCTCTGCTAAATCTTTTTTCTGAAAAATCTCTCCGCCTAAATTTGAAGTCAAAATAATAATCGTGTTGCGAAAGTCAACTGTCCGACCTCGACCATCAGTCAGTCGACCATCATCCAAAATCTGCAAAAACAAATTAAACACTTGAGGGTGGGCTTTTTCCGCCTCGTCAAACAAAATGACGCTGTAGGGCTTGCGCCGAACTGCTTCAGTTAGTTGCCCTCCTTCTTCAAAACCAACATATCCCGGCGGGGCGCCAATCAGCCGGGCAACAGTATGAGCTTCTTGGTATTCAGACAGGTCAATGCGAATCAAAGCCCGCTCATCGTTGAAAAGGGCCCAGGCTAAAGCTTTGGCCGTTTCTGTTTTCCCGACGCCGGTTGGTCCTAAAAACAAAAAGGAGCCAATCGGCCGCCGGGGCTCAGCTAAACCGGAACGAGCCCGTCTGACCGCCCGAGCGATTTGGCGCAAAGCCTCGTCTTGGCCAACTACCCTTTCTTTAAGTTCGTCTTCTAATTTTAAAAGTCTTTCCGCTTCGGAACTTAGCAGTCTACTAACAGGAATGCCAGTCCAGCGGGAAACAATTTTGGCAATATCCTCTTCATCAACCGCTTCTTTCAATAAGCGCTTTTCTGTCGGAAGTGCTGCCCATTCCTTCTCCAGTAAGGCTACTTCTTTTTCTGTTTGGGGAATTCTGCCGTATTTTAGCTCGGCTGCTTTTTCTAAATCTGCTTCTCTTTCTGCTTTTTCCAGCTCGCTTTTAAGTTTATCAAGCTCAACTCTTTTGCTTTGAAG
>CAYNMC010000021.1:0-97317 GCA_964398365.1 uncultured Pseudomonadales bacterium
AAATTTTTGGCAAACATTAACTTATTAAACTAAATGATGAATATTTTAAAAGATATCTTAACTGCGTTGAAAAGCTAAGAACTTTTCTTTTTTTAAAGGGATGAGAGAAAGATAACCAGCCCTTTAAATAACCAAAAAGAAGATAAGGAATTGAAAGGAAAGAGTGATATTCAATCACAAAAATACTAAAAGAGATGATATTTTTTATTATTAATAATGGCCAAAAATAGATTGCAAAATATTTGATATTTAACCAAGCAGAATTACGGGACCAATAAAAAAGCATATCTTTTCTTAAATTTTGAGAGGGAGAGGAAGGATAATGATTAATGACAATTTTAGGTTCAAGGTGAATTTCATAACCTTGGTCAATAATTCTTAAGGATAAATCATCTTCGTGTGTCCAGAGAAAGAGATCAGAATCATAATAGCCAACTTTCCTAAAAATTGTTTTGCGAAAAATGGCGGCATTGGAGGCAAGACAAAGTTTGGTTAAGTCTTTTTTAAGATAATTTTCATAAATAAATTTATGGCGCTTTGGTTCATAGAGATTGGCAGAGATGACGCCTACTTTTGGTGATTTTTTAGGAAAAATTTCAACAATTTGAGTCAAAGTTTCCGGTTTTAGCGTACAATCATCGTCTAACGTTAAGATATATTCCCCTCTAGCATTAGCTAAGCCAAGGTTATAAGCTAAAACCCCGAGATTGCCGGGCATACCAAAATAACGTACTTCAGGGAATTCTTTTAAGATTATCTCTCTTAGTTGTGGTTTTTGACTATTATCAACTAACAGGATTTCATAATTTTTATAATTTGATTGCTGGATTGATTTAAGTAAAGCCTTAAGTTTTTTAACTCTTTTTGGTCCAGCAACAACGACGATACTGATTAAAACTTGTTTCTTTTTTTTGCTCATTCTTTGTAGATCTTATCATTTTTCTTTTAATAATAAACAGTTTTTGTTATACTTATATCGCTTTATGCTCCAAGGAAAGAAAATCGTGCTTAAAATTCTGGAAAAAAGACACCTAAGACAACTTCGTTTTTTACGCAATCAACCGCAAACCAACTATTACTTGACTTCAATCGTGCCTATTTCTGAGGCTAAACAACAAGTATGGTTTAAAAAAATTAGTTTGGATGAAACGAAGATGTATTTTGCGATTGAAGATTACCACAAAAAATTTTTAGGAATAGTACGCTGTGATGAATGGGATAAAATTAACCGAAGTATTAGGGTAGGCATTGATATTGTTCCGGAATTAAGAAGACAGGGTATTGCTACCGAAGCTTATGAACTTCTTTTTAAATATTTATTTAGAGATTTAGGTATTCATCGAGTTTGGTTATTGGTAGCCGATTTCAATCAACCAGCCTATGCTCTTTATCAAAAGTTGGGCTTTAAATTGGAAGGTAAACAGAGAGAAGCTTTATATAGAGATAATAAATTTCATCATTATTTAATGATGAGTCTTTTAAAAAGCGAATATGAGAAAAGATATTGCTCCCGAAGCTGATCTAATCACTCTTTTTAAAGTTTTTATGTCGCCTAGGGTAATCACTCCCTTAAAGGAAGTTTTATTTTCCGGTTACATTGGCCAAGGAAAAAAAGTAGAAGAATTTGAAAATAAATTAGCAAAATTTATAAAAAACCCCTTAATTCTTACGGTTAACAGTGGTACTTCCGCAATCCATTTGGCTCTCAGATTGATAAACCTTAAACCAGGTGATGAGGTAATTACTACTCCCATGACTTGTACGGCTACCAATTGGCCGATTTTAGCCCATGGTGGCAGAATAGTTTGGGCGGACATTAATCCAAACACAGGCAATATTGACCCTCAGAGTATTGCCAAATGTATTAATAAAAAAACTAAAGCAATTTTGGTAGTTGATTGGGGAGGTTACCCGGTTGATATAGATCAAATTAAAAAAATTGCCGGGAAACTGCCGGTGATTGAGGATGCCGCTCATGCTTTTGGTGCCAAATATAAAAAACGAATGGTTGGTCAAACTGCTGATTTTACCTGTTTTTCTTTTCAGGCAATTAAGACCTTAACTACAGTTGATGGTGGTGCCTTGGCGGTGAAAAAAGAAAGTGATTATCAAAAAGCGAAACTGTTACGTTGGTATGGGATTGATCGCGAGAAAAGAACTCAGTACGATCGTATTGAGATTGATGTTAAAGATTGGGGCTATAAATTTCATATGAATGATGTCAATGCGACTATTGGCATAGAAAACTTTAAGTTCCTTAAAAAAAATCTTCAGAAACAAAGAGAGCATGCCTACTATTACAGGAAAAAATTGAAAGGTTTAAGCAAAATTACTTTACTTGAAGAAGAGAAAGATTTCTTATCAACTTATTGGTTGTTTACCTTAAAAGTTAAAAACAGGAATAAATTTTTACAATATATGGGACAAAAAAGAATTATGGTTTCTCAAGTTCATCGGCGCAATGACACGCATCCAGTTGTGAAAGAGTATCAAAGAAGCTTACCGGGAGTTGATGAGTTCTCCAAAGAAATGGTTTGTATCCCCGTAGGTTGGTGGTTGAGTAAAAAGGAATGTCAATATATTGTAAATGCAATCCTCAGTTACGAAGAAAAGTTTTAAATTCCTTATCAGCAATCTTGCGCCAAGAATATTTGTTTAGCAATTTTTTACCTCTTTTATTGATAAAAGCTTTTCTTTTAAAAATTTCTATAATTTTATGAGCGATACCCTGATAGTCATTTTTTTCAAAAAAGAAAACTTCGTTATTTTTATAAATTTGCTGATAACAAGGCAGGTTATAGGCAAAAGCTGGTAGACCAGCTGCCACTGCTTCAAGCAAAGCTACCCCAAAACTTTCACTATGGCTTAAAAACAAGAAGATTTTACTACTTTTAATAAAGCTAAATTTTGTTAGGCCGCTTTTAAAACCCAAAAATTTTATATTTTTTGCAAGACCTTTTTGCGAAATATAATTTTTATATTTTTTGACTTCTTGGATGTCTCCTTTTCCCATAATTGTTAATTTAAAATGAGGATATTCTTTTTTGACAATGAGTAAGACTGACAGAAGATCGTAAATACCCTTCAATTCATTGATTCTTCCCAAGTAGAGGGCATCGCTTTGAAAGTCTTTTTGGGGTTGAGCCTTTTTAAGAAAATCACTTTCAATGGCATTGCCAGTAATGATGATTTTTTTTGAAGAAAATCCCCTTTTTAAAAGATAGTTTTTTAATTCGGAAGAAATAACAAAAATATAATCAGCCTTTTTCAAAAGCAACAAACTGATTTGAAAAAATAACCAAGCGAGGAATCTAATTAACAAATTACCCTTGATGATTAAAGGAACGGTATTGTCAAATACTGTTGCCCACTTGATTTTTCTTTGTTTAATTTTTAAAAAAAAGGGAAAAAGAATTAAGTCAAGCACAGAAGAAACAGAATAGACTAAATCAAATTGGTTTAATTTCTGAAAATTTTTAATTAGCAAACAGGCTTTGAGATTTCTAGATAAGCCTTCGGTAATCAACTCAAGGCGAGTTTTAATTTTTCGGGTGTGGCTAATTTTAATCAAGTTAAAATTTTTACCAATAATTCTTAGGCTTTTTATTCTTTTTTCAAAATCAGAATTTCCCAGAAACCAGATCTCGGGCTGATATTTTTGCCAGATTTTTATTTTCATTAAAAGAGGGAGGAGAGTAGCATTTTCTAAAGTTAAAGCGTTGATTAAAATTCTCATGGATTTAAAAAATAAGGTTTTCTTGAAGAAACACCTTTAAAAATTAAGAAAAATAAATCTTTAATATCTCTTTTGAATTGTTTCCAAGAAGTAAGGTCTTCTTTAAAACGGCAATAAAAGGTTTGAAAATTAAGATAAAATTTCCTATTAATTGTTTTCATCTCTTCATAAAGATAGTTTTTGTTTAGTTTAGGAGAAATATAAACAGGATAAACGCCACGATAACCCTTACCCAACTTGCCTTGGGCGAAATTATCAATTAATTTTTGATTGATAATACCTTGTTTTTGAGCCAACTGATAAAGAGGTGAACCCGGAAAAGGAGTAGGCAAAGATAACCCTAAAAGATTAAGAGGTAAATTAAAAATCATTTTTTTTGTTTGAGCAATTTCTTTTTTGCCTTCCTGAGGATGACCTAAGATAAAGTAAGCACCGGTTTTGATTTTTAACTGCTGGCACCACCGAAAAACTTGATAAATTTGTTTATTGCTAAAATTACCCTTTTTAACTACAGTTTTTCTTATTTTTTCACTGCCTGCTTCAATACCAAAATGAATTAAGCTACACCCCGCTTCTTTCATTTCTTGAAGTAACTTTTGGTCAACCAAATCAACGCGGGTGTTACAGTGCCAATCAAGTTTTAGACTTTCTTTTTTTACTACTTGGCAAAATTGCCAAACGATTTCTTTATTTAAAGTAAAGGTATCATCTTGAAAATCAATTTTACCCTGGCAGAAAGGATAAACCGCTTTGATTTCCTTAATTAAATTGTCTACTGAGCGGTATCTGATTTTCTTGGAGATTGCTGGCCGACTACAATAATAACATTGATAAGGACAACCACGAGAAAACAACAATGATTCACACCTGTTGTAAAGTTTTCTTTTAATCAATTTTTTATCAGGAAAAGGGAGATAATCAAGGTTTTCAACAATTTGTGCTTTTTGGATTTTTGGAATCGTTTTTTTTTGTTTTAATTTATGGATTGAATCAAAGAAAGTTTTTTCCGCTTCCCCGCTGATGCCATAATCAAAAAGTTTGCCAAATCTGTAGATAAAATCAGGATCGGCGCTAAGATGAGGACCACCTAAAAATATTTTAGTTTTGAAGCGGCAGGAATTTTTAATAAATTGAGCTAAATCGACCGCGCCTTGTAATTGGGCCGTCATCGCGGTAATGCCGATGGCAAAGGGTTTAAGACGATTGAGACGTTGACCAATTTCTTTTAAAGTAAGATTTTCGGCAGGAATATCAAAAACAAGAGCTTTAAATTCTTTAGACTTTTGGTTAAGGTAGGAAGCTAAATATAATAAGCCCAAAGGTGGCACAGAAACATCCAAGGCATAAGGTCTGCCGGCGATAAAATAAAGAGGAGGATTAAGAAAAATAATCTTTTTCATGATTTTCAAAATTTTTGTAAAATTGCATTTAATTGTAAAGCCCAAGGATTTTGGTTGATATCCTTTGCTTCCCAACGCCACCACGTTTCTTCATCAATTAAGTGTATTTTTTCTAATAATAATTGCCAAAGCTTTAAAAGATGACCATTATAAAAAATCTTTTTTATCTTGAAAAGATGATTTTTTTCGAACTTTTCTATTAAAGATTCCTTTGAGTAATGTCTTTTATGGCCGATTTTCTGATCAAAATAATAATAAATAGGCCAGAAGAATGGCCAGATTTTTCGATAGGTATTGGGCAGACAAAGATAAAGATATTTTTTTCTCTTTAAAATAGCATGGATTTGTCGAATTACCTTTTTATCGTCTTCAATATGTTCTAAAACAGAAAGAGCAGAAATATAATCAAAAAAATCAGTTTTAAAGGGAAGGTTTTCTGCGGAAGCAACGAGAAAAGCAGTTTTTTCTTCGAGCCCTTGTTTTTTGGCGATTTTTTCAGCCTTAATGATTGCCGGTAAAGAGATATCGACGCCGAAGGCTAAACAATGGTAACGTTTCGCAGCTTCAATAACCGTATAACCGGTGTCTCCACAACCAATATCCAGATAAGTTTTTAATTTATTTTTAAAATTGATTTTAAAAACTCTTTTAAGCATGCTTAAACGCCAATTTTCTAGCTGGTAATTTTTTGAGGACGAGGCTAAATAATGTTGATGAAAGAGACTTTGTTGACTTTTTTCTTGAGAATTTAATTTTGTTACTTTTAAAAGAACAGGAATATTTTTAATGAGATTAAAGTTAATTTGGCAACTTGGACAAATAATTTTTCTTGATTTCAAAATGAGCTTATCCTGATGACAGTAGGGACAACAAAGAAATTTTATTAACTTTTTTATTTTCATTTATAGTTAAAACTAATCCTTTTTAACAACTTTGAATTAAGATGGTTTTTATAGAAATCGGTGAGAGGAATTAGAAGAAATGATGGTAGACTTAAAGACAAGAGGACAAAAAACCAAAACAAAAGATTAAAAATATTCGCCGGTCGATATTTTAATAAAAGATAAATTTCTCTTAAGAGATATTTATATCCTGCATAATTTCTGATTTGGATTAAGCCTACATAGTTATTGGCGATAAAATTTTTAAGACAATAATTTCTTAAATTTTTAAATTTTTTTTCCGGAAAAACAAAATTAAATAAATCTACCCAGCTTTGCAAAGGTGATTTATAATAAATACTTTTCAAATGTCGTGTTTGACTACTGCGAATTCTTACTGCCACCGTGTAATCTTTTAAAAAGACAACTGGGTGAGTCTTAAAAATGGTTGCAAAAGGCAGAACGTGACAAGTAAAAATGTCTTTTCCGCAAGAAACCTGGAGATATTTTTTACGTAAGGCCAATCCTGATAATTGATCCAGAGTTTTAAAAACAGCAACTACTCTTTTAAGGTTATCATTAATTCTAACTAACTCATTCTTATTGGGATTTAATTGTTTTTTAGCTCTTACAGGTTGCTTGAAAGTTTCATCAAACCAAAAATAAGGCCTCGTCACAGCTCCGATGGCTTCTGATTGAGTAAAGGCTTGATAAGTTTTCAAAAGGGCATCATGGGCAAGAATATCATCTTGAGCCATAAGATAAATAATTTCACCTCTACATTTCGAAAGACATCTTTTTAGGTTTTGCGGATAACCAAGATTTTTTTTGTTTTGAGAGTATTTAATTCTTTTATCCTTAAAACTTTTAATAATTTCTAAAGTGGTATCGCTAGATCGGTCATCAACAATGATTAATTCATAACTTTTAAAATTCTGGTTTAAGATACTTTTTAAAGTCTCACCGATAAATTTGGCGCCGTTATAAGTTGGCATGCAGATGCTGATTTTACTCATGGTTATTAAGAGCTTTTAAAAACTGAAAACCAATTAAGAGTTTAAGGAAATACATTCCTAAAGTTAAGAGAGGTTGTTTGCATAATTTTTTCCACTTATTTTTTTTCCAGAAAACTTCAAAATATCGATACTTAAAGCCAAATTGTTTTTTTATATCACCATCATTTTTACCCCATTTCTTAATATATTTACGAAAACTTTTAGCATAATAGTTTTTCTTTTTGAGATAGCTTATTAAGCTAAGATTTTCCTGGTGATGATAAATTACAGAATTGGGTTTATTTAAAATTGCCGTTTGGCCAATTTTTCTGATTCTTTTATCCAAATCCCAGTCTTCGGGACCGGTTAGACTTTCATCAAAACCACCAGCTTTTATAAATATCGGTTTTTTTATAAATCTGACCGCATCAATTACGGTGCCCGTATAAAAGCTGCGTTCAAAATTACGGACACGGGCCCAGTAAGAATTGCCAATAATAATTTCGGGAATATACAAAGCCGCAAGATTACTATTTTCCAATTTTAAAACAGCCTGCTTAATAAGTTGAGTCGCTAGACTCATATCGGCATCCAAATAAAAAATATATTTTCCTTTGGCTTTTTTTATACCGAAATTTCTTTGGACAGAACGTTCACCGCCCTTAGTATAAACTTTACTGGTGTAATTTTTAGCAATAATTTTGGTTTTATCGCAGGAAAAATTATCTACAACAATAATTTCAATTTTTTCTTTCGGATAATTTTGTTTTTTTAAACTTTCAAGACACCTGCCTATTTGTTTTTCTTCATTTTTAGTGGTGATAATAATAGAAACTAAAGGATATGATTTCATTTCTTTTCAGAAAAATCCAATAATTTACTGGGTAATTTTAAGCCCAAACGAAGGTAATAGCTAAAAACATCCAAATCTGTTAAAGCTTCTTGCGCTTTTCTTATTAAAAAAGACAGCGAAAAGATAGATTTATAGAAATCCTGAATGATTTTTTTTAATTCTTCATCGGTTAAAGGTGTATGTAAAACTGACTGTTGCATATCATATTTATTCCAATCTTCAGTTTTTAACCAACCATTTTTTTTTGCTTCTTTGAAAAGTGGTGTGCCGGGATAGGGAATTACCAAGGTGGCCTGCAAACTGTCAATAAGATTGTTTTTAAATAATTTTTTGACAAAGTTAAGAGTGTTTAAGATATCTTGTTTTGTTTCCCAGGGGTAACCAATCATGACTGTCAGATGAGGTTTGAGGCCGGCTTGTTTGGCCAAGCTAAGATTTTTTTCAACCGTTTCGATTTTAAGATTTTTGTTGAGCTTATCCAAAGTTTTTTGATTGCTAGACTCCAAACCATAGAGAATAAGACGAAAACCAGCTTTAGCCATTAATTGATAATCCTGCGGCGTTAAGCCAGCGTTTAAACGCATATTACAGTTGATGTGGATTTTTTTAGCATAACCTTTTTTAATCATTCCTTGACAAAATTCTTTTAACCACTCGCCGACTGGAAAAGTACCGGAGTCGTCCATAATTTCCTTAATTTGATATTTTTCTATGAGTTGGCCGATTTCATCTAAGGCTCTTTGGGGTTGTATTACCCGCCATTGAGGATAAAGTATAGTCCAACTACAGAAAGTGCAACGGCCCCACCAGCAATCGCGAGCAAACATCGTATAAGTGCCAGGGAGGCGCAAATAATTGGAGTTATTATAGGCGTAAAGTTGCCAGCGCGTCAGATCTCGATCAATAAACGGCAGTGTGTTTAAATTGTGATTGAGTTTAAATTTTCCAGTAGTAATAATTTTTTTATCTTCTATTTTTAATTTTGATTTTTGATTTTTGATTTTTGCATTTTTTCTATACAAAATTCCCGGCTCTAATTTTTCTTTTTTAGTCAGATGATTAAGAAGATTGAGAAGTAAAAAATCATAATCACCGCCAGTAATTACATAATCGACTTGAGAATTCTTAAATGATTCTTCAGGCATTGCTGTCACATGGTCTCCCACTAAGATAATTTTGATTTTTAATTTTTGTTTTTTGATTTTATTAATGATTTGCCAGTGTTTTTTAATAACCGGAGTTTTGGTTTCCAAGAGCAAAATATCAGGATTAATTTTTCTTAAATCATTTTGCCATCGTGAATAGGTTTGGTTGCTATTAATGCCGTCCAACCAATAGACTTGATAACTATTTTCCTTCAACATGGTCGCGGCGTAAGCCGGAATCATGGGATAAGCAGTCCAAGGCGAATGGACCCATTGAAATTGCCGATTTTGTCCAAGAAGAGGAATGCCCTTTTTTGAAGCAAGTGGCGGATAACCAAAAACAACTTTCATTAATCATATTATAGATTAAGGGTAAAGGAGAAAGAGAAAAAGATCTCATCCTTGCAAGAGTAATAATTGAAGATTTTTAAAAACAGCCACTTGACAAGAAAGCTTTTTTAAACCATAATACCCACACCTATGGTATAGGTAGGAAGGAGAAATTATGAAAAAATTACAAAAACAAAACACGCTTATTAATTTTAAAAAAGCCCAAAGCTTAATTTTAAAAATCATCAAAATGGTCGAAGCCAATGAATACTGCATTGATATTATGCAGCAAAATTTGGCAGTAATAGGCCTTTTAAAATCCGCCCATCAGATGTTAATGGAGAATCATCTTAATACTTGCTTTAAAACAGCAATGGCAACAAAAAATGAAAAAAGAAAACAAGTGATGGTTCAAGAAATTTTAAAAGTTACAAAATTATTTAATAAATAAAACTCTTATGCTCAAAAGAGTAAAGATTAAAATAGTTGGCGTTCAATCAATCAATGATAAAATCCGACTAGAAACAGAAATTGATGTTTTAAAAGGAGTAAAAGAGGTAAATGTTGATGAGAAAACTGGCGAAACAGAAATAGGCTTTGAAGATTCTTTTATTTCTCGAGACATAATTTTAGAAAAAATAAGAGAGCTTGGTTATAAGATAAAAGAAATTTCAACTTCAATTTTCTCTCCTCAAGAATTTGTTTATTATGTTCAAGGTATGCATTGCGCTTCTTGTGAGATTTTAATTGAAAATAAACTGTTGGAAATAAAAAATATAAGATCAGTTGAAGCGTCAGTAAGTCAAGGAACAGTCAAAATATTCTATGAGGGCAAAAAACCGAAAATTAGAAAAATAAATCAGATTTTTAAAAAAGAAGGATATCTTTTCTTTGAAGAACCAATAAAAAAAGAGGCAAGAAATCATCTCTTAACTATTATTGGCAGTGCCCTTTTGGTTATTGTTTTATTTTTTCTTTTAAAAAACAGTCGCTTTGCCGGTTTGGTCAACGTCAGCAGCAATTCTTCTTTGCCGACTTTCTTTTTCTTGGGATTAATTGCCGGTGTTTCTTCTTGCGCTGCTTTGGTTGGCGGACTTTTGCTTTCTTTAGCCAAACAATGGTCTGAAATTTATTTAAAAAGCAATTCTACATTTGAAAAATTCCAACCTTATTTGCTTTTTAATTTTGGTCGGATTTTATCTTACGCTATTTTAGGCGGTATTATCGGAGCGATTGGAGCAAAAATTCAGTTCTCTTTAAGCTTTACTGCTTTTCTAATTACTCTTGTTTCTCTTTTGATGATTTTTTTGGGACTACAAATGTTAGGAGTAGGATATTTTTCTCGTTTTCAAATAACAATGCCAAAATTTATCACAAGATACATTGCTGATGAGACAAAATTTCAAGGAAAATTGATGCCGTTTTTAATGGGCGCTTTAACCTTTTTCCTGCCCTGCGGTTTTACTTTAACCAGCCAGAGCTTAGCTTTAATTTCCGGCAGTTTCTGGCAAGGAGCAGGAATTATGTTTGCTTTTGCTTTAGGAACAGCGCCTGAGCTTTTAGCCATTGGTTTTTCTTCAGTTAAGTTTTTAGAAGAACCGCACTTATCCGATAAATTTTTAAAAGTGGCTGGAGTTTTAGTCTTGTTTTTTGCCCTCTATAATATTAATGCCCAATTAAATATTTTGGGTGTACCCAGTTTATCAGATATTAAGTTTAATTCTGCCAATCAAGCGAACTCACAAAAAAACTCTTTTAATGTAAATGAAAAAGATTTGCCTCCGATTATCAACGGCAAGCAGGTGATTAAAATGAAAGCTTCCAGTTTCGGTTATGAACCAAATTACTTCAAGGTTAAAGCAGGGGTTCCTATCAGATGGGAAATTGAAGACGTTGGTACTTCTGGTTGCACTAACGCCATTATTTCCAAAGGTTTATTTCCAGACGAAATTCCTTTAACACCAGGTCAAACCAGCGTTCAAGAATTCACTCCTACAAAGCCGGGAAAATATAAATTTTCCTGCTGGATGGGTATGGTTTCCGGGATTATTGAGGTGGTTGATAGCGGAAATGTTACAAACAATTCCGGCATCGGAGTTCAAGCTGCCAATACTAACAATAATGCTGTTATTCCTTCTGGCGCTAAAGGCTGCGGTTGTGGAGGAGTGGCTAGTGAAGTTGTGAGAAAGTAAGACTCTTTAATTATGGTCAATAAATTGATCATAATAATTATTACCTTTACCTTAATGATTGGTTTTATTTTCGGGCAATTTTTATTTAAGCCCAAAACCATTTTGTTTTTATGCGTTCACAATACTTTTCGTAGCCAAATGGCTGAGGCCTTCTTTAACAAATTCGCCAAAGAAAAAGGAATAAAATGGCAAGCAAGATCAGCTGGGTTTCTTAAGGCAGATAAAATTAATGAAAAGGCAATAATTTTAATGAAAGAAGAAGGAATCGATATTTCTGACAAAAAACCAAAGTTAATGATTGACAAAATGATGAAATCAGCAGATAAAATTGTGGTCGTTTGCCAGGAATGTGAAGAGCAGGGTCTTTGTTTGGTTTTACCCAAAGAAAATATTGAATATTGGCGCCTGCCTAACCCAGCGGAAGCGGAACTTGATCAGTTAAGGGAAATAAGAAGCAAAATAAAGGAAAAAGTTTTAGTTTTAATTGAGCAGTTAAAATATTAGCCAGGCGACATGTTTAAACTTTTGAAGTTATGAAAGAAGAGACGAAAAAATATCAATGTCCGGTTTGCAAACTTTGGTACAAAGAAAAAAGGTGGGCTAAAAAGTGTGAGAAATGGTGTAAAAAACACAAAAGCTGTAATTTAAGAATTACTAAAAATTCAATAAAGTTAGCCACAACCTTGCCTATTGACAGCTCTTAAAATTAAGAATAAAATCTAATTAAGAATGATTACTAAAATAAAAGCGAAAGAAAAAATTACCTGTCAAAAAAGAGCTATTTTGGAATTTTTACAATCGGTAAAAACCCATCCGACAACTGAACAAATTTATCAATCAATTAAGGAAAAGCTCCCCCAAATTAGCAAAGGAACAGTCTATCGCAATCTTAAATTTTTAGCAAAGAAGGGAAAAGTTTTGGAAATTTTTTCTAAAGTTGCTCACTATGATGGTGATATTTCTTTACATGCCCACTTTGTCTGCCAAAAATGCGATAAAATTTTTGATATTAATAATGTTTGTAAAGAGTGTAAAATTCTTAAAAGAAAAAAAATAAAGTTTGGGAAAATTAAAGGCTATAATTTAATTTTTTATGGTTTGTGCCAAACATGTCAAAATTAAACTTTAGAAGCTTAAGAATAAAATGATTAAAATTAATCAAAAAATTTACGACCTGGAAATTGCTAGTCACTCATTTGAGGCATTTCATCAAGAAAAGATTAAAAAGCTTAAACTTTCTGACTACAAAGGCCAATGGTTAATTCTCATATTTTATCCAGCCGATTTTACTTTTGTTTGTCCTACAGAATTAGAGGAAGCAGCTCATTATTATCAAGAATTCAAAAAATTAGGAGCAGAAGTTTTAAGTATCAGTACTGACACAGTTTTTGTGCATAAGGCATGGCATGATTACTCGCCGGCGATCAGAAAGATTAAATTTCCAATGGTGGCAGACCCAACAGGAAGATTAAGTAAAGAATTCGGAACATATATCGAAGAAGAGGGGGTTTCTTTTAGAGGCACTTTTATTCTAGATCCCGACGGTAAATTGACGGCTTACGAAATGCATCATAACTCAATTGGAAGGTCTGCTGAAGAATTACTAAGAAAACTTCATGCAGCTGTCTTTGTAAGAGAACATGAAGGAGAAGTTTGTCCAGCTAGTTGGAAACCAGGAAAAAAGACACTGAAACCGTCTTTAAATTTAGTGGGTAAAATTTAGAAAGGAGGAAAAATATGCCTGTAACTAAAAAATTACAAGTTTTTAAATGTAATATTTGCGGTAATATCGTTGAGGTTTTGCATGCTGGTGGCGGTGAAATTGTTTGTTGTGGACAGCCGATGGAATTACTTAACGAAAAAACAGAAGATTTGGGTAAGGAAAAGCACGTGCCCGTGATTGAGAAAACTAAAAATGGAGTAAAAGTGAAAATTGGTTCTGTACCTCATCCCATGGAAGAAAGTCATTATATTGAATGGATAGAAATTATTGCTGATGGGGTGACTTATAGAAAATTTTTAGAACCTACTGACAAACCAGAAGCAGAATTTGAGATTAAGGCAGAAAAAATTGAGGCAAGAGAGTATTGCAATATTCATGGTTTGTGGAGAGGAGAATATAACTAACAGAGGTCAAAAATAACCAAATTAATAAGCCATAGAAATATGAAGAATAAGATAATAATCTTTAGTGTTTTTTTATTTAGCCTTATTATCATTGTTTTATTTGGTAATAACTTATTCTTTGGTAAAAAGAAAGAACTGGATAAAGAGACAGTCAAAAAGAAAAATAGTCAAGAAATTGAAACAAACCAGCCGTCTGAAATTAAAAAATATTCTTTAGAAGAAGTGATAAAGCATAATACAAAAGAAGATTGTTGGATGGTAATTAATGGAGAGGTCTATAACGTTACTTCTTTTATATCCCTTCATCCCGGCGGTTCAGCAATTTTGTTAGGTTGCGGAAAAGACGCGAGTGATTTATTTACAAAAAGAAAAACAGCAGATGGAGAAAAAATTGGATCTGGCAAGCCTCACTCTCCCAAAGCCCAAGATTTACTAGATAAATATCACATTGGTCAATTAAAATAAAACAATGATTACATTTTTTGGACAAGATTTAGTTTTTTGGACAGGTCTTATAACTGGAACATTTTTTACTTTTAATTTTTTTGGTTGTCGCTACCTTTTTAGATTAACTAACAATAAATTTTTGGGTAGATTTGCAAGATTTGCTCAAAAACATCACCAAAAATTTATTTATTTAGCTTTTGTTTTTTTCCTTCTCCATGCCTTTTTGGCAATTTTAAGAACAAATTTTAATATTTGGCTTTAATCGGAAAATTAAGAATCAAGTCGGCTCTTTTTTAAAAAATAATTAAGTAGTTAAAGTAATCTTCTTAAAATTTAAAATCTTTATTGACAAGTCTTCTTAATATGCTAAGATTACCTATACCTGGGGTATAGGTATAAATTAATTAATATTCATGGAGAAAATAATTTTTAAAATAGCCGGCATGAACTGTGCATCGTGTGCGGCGAATATTGAAAACGCTTTAAGAAAAGAGGCGGGGGTTAAATCTGCCAATGTTAATTTTACGGCGGAAAAACTTTATTTAGAATTTGACCAGAGAGAAATAAGTATTGCTAGAATTCAAAAGATTATTGAAAAGTTGGGGTATAAGGCAACAGAAGAAACTTTTGAGGAAGAAATGCGCGATCATCACAAAGAAGCAAAGGTGCAAGAAATTCAAAAATTAAAAAAGCGCTTTATTTTTGCGCTAATTTTCAGTCTACCCATTATTTATATGGTAATGGGTGAAATGGTTGGCTTGCCAATGCCGGCAATTTTTGAGGTATACGGAACAATAATTCAGTTTGTTTTAGTTACGGCTGTTATCATTTCTTGTCTTAATATTTGGACTTTTGGTTTTAAAAATTTACTGCGGCTTTCTCCCAATATGGATTCTCTTATTTTTATTGGCACAGCCGTTGCTTATTTTTATAGTTTAATTATTTCTGTTTTAATGTTTTTGGGAACAAAAATTGAAGCGCATCAATATTTCGAAAGCGCGGCTCTAATTTTGGTTTTTATTTCTTTGGGTAAATATCTTGAAGCTATCACTAAGGGAAAGACAAGTGAAGCAATTAAAAAACTGATCGGGCTTCAACCGAAGGAAGCAACGATTATAAGAACCCGCTCATTTCATTCGCAGAACCTTGATTCCTCACTTCGCTCGGAATTAAAAGACAACGAGGAAATAAAAATTCCTATTTCTGAAGTAAAAGTCGGGGATGTTATTTTGGTAAGGCCCGGTGAAAAAATTCCTGTGGACGGGATTGTTATTGACGGCTATTCCGGCGTTGATGAAAAAGCGATTACCGGAGAAAGTATGCCGATTGAAAAGAAAAAAGGAGACGAAGTAATTGGTGCTACCATTAACAAAACCGGGGTTTTAAGATTTAGGGCAACGCGGGTTGGCAAGGACACAATGCTGGCCCAAATTATAAAAATCGTTGAAGAGGCGATGGGTTCTAAAGCGCCAATCCAACTTTTGGCAGACAAAGTTTCTTTTTATTTTGTTCCGTCGGTAATCGGCATTGCTATTTTTGCTTTTGTTGTTTGGCTCTTATTGGGACAGCCACTTTCTTTTACTTTAACGGTTTTTGTGGCCGTTTTGATTATTGCTTGCCCCTGCGCCTTGGGATTGGCAACACCAACCGCTGTAATGATGGGCACGGGTTTGGCAGCAAAATATGGCATTTTAATCAAAAGCGGCAAGGCCTTAGAGATTGCCAGAGATGTAAATGTTGTTATCTTTGACAAAACGGGGACGCTAACTAAAGGAGAACCCAGCGTTACAGACATTTTTAAAGTTAAAAACGAGGTTAGCGAAAATTCTATTTTACAAATCGCCGCGTCGGTGGAAAAAAATTCCGAACATCCTTTAGCAAAAGCAATTGTTAATAAAGCGAAAGAAGAAAGGGTTAATTTTTCAGAAGTAAAAAATTTTCAAGCCATACCCGGCCACGGTGTTTCGGCTGAGATGGCGGGCAAAAAAATACTTTTGGGAACAAGAAAACTAATGGCCGATAATCAAATTGACCCAAGTTTAATTGAAGAAAAAATGATCGCCCTAGAAGATCAAGGCAAAACAGCAATGATTTTAGCGCAAGACAAAGAGGTTGTTGGCATTATTGCCGTGGCTGATACTCTTAAAGATTTTTCAAAAGAAGCAGTTAAGATGCTCCATAAAATGGGAAAGAAAGTAGCGATAATTACGGGAGATAATAAAAGAGTTGGGCAAGCTATTGTCCAGCAAGTCGGTATAGATAGGGTTTTAGCCGAGGTATTGCCGCAAGAAAAGTCGGCAGAAATTAAAAAATTACAGAGCGAAGGAAATGTTGTGGCTATGGTTGGTGATGGGATAAATGACGCTCCGGCTTTAGCGCAAGCTGATTTAGGGATTGCTTTGGGTTCTGGTACCGATGTAGCAATGGAAACCGGAGAAATAGTTTTAATTAAAGACGATTTAAGAGATGTTGTCACCGCTATTGATTTAAGTAAATACACTTTAAATAAAATCAAGCAAAATCTTTTTTGGGCTTTCTTTTATAATGTCATTGGCATTCCCCTTGCTGCTGGTGTTTTCTATCCCTTTACTGGTTGGCTTTTAAATCCGGCGATTGCCGCTGCGGCAATGGCTTTTTCTTCGGTAAGTGTGGTTTCAAATTCACTTTTAATGAAACAGTATAAATTAAAATTGAGGAGTTTTTGAAGCCAATTTTATTCTGAGCATTTGCTTTCACACTCAGAAAAGCGCAGAGGATCGTTTTCAAAATTCTTTTTACATTCTTCTGTGCATGATTTACACTCTTCAAACTTTTGACTTTTTACGAGTTGACATTTTTTATTAATAATTTGACAACTAGCGTATTGACGGCAATTATCACCTGGTTCATACACCATGGTGCAAATTTCAGGTATTTTTGGGCCGCAAGTAATATTTAAACCATGACAATTTTCCATGCCACATTTTTCTGAGCTGGAAGAATCTATTTTGGTTGTTTTATTTAACCACTTTTGAGCTAAAAAAAATGAAATTAAAAGTAAGATTAATAGCGTTAAGTAAAGAAATTTTTGACTCATGATTTAACTTTTATAATTTATTAATCATCATCATTTTATCATTTTCGGCTGAATTAAGGTAGTTAAATTTTTAAATGTTGATTTTTTTGAAAACATTTTAAGTTTCCCCTTTTTATCCAAAAGATTTATTGATTGTAAGTCTTCGTTCTAGATTATAAGGTTAAAGGCAAGTAAAAATAATCATTATTAATTTCACTTTTTAGTGGCTATTTTGATAACAGCCTACAAAATCCTCTTTAGATTTTTGCGAGAGGAAGTAAATTTATTAAAGATAATTCCCTGAATTTTATTAAAAAAAATCTTTTGATTTAGGCAAAATTATGTTACAATAATACATCTTTTTTTATTTTTAAACCAGAGGATTTTTATAAAAATGACAAAAGAACAATTTAATGAACTACCCATATTTTCGCCAATTTCACCATTAAGCGAAGTGTTTTCTTATCCTGGAGGTGAGGGAGTAGTAAAAGCTAACCTCAAACCCTTACAATTAGATTTTCTGAAGGCAGCAAAAAGACAAAATAGAGATCCAGCAGAAGCAGAAAAAGCGGCAATGGGGTTGAGAATATATTTCGATCCTTTTAAATTTCATAAAGCTATAATAATTGAATCCTTAAAAGGAATTGAAAACCCCTTTTCAAGGAAGTTATTAAGATTTATGTTAAGAATTAGCTCGGCTTTAGACGTTGTTACTTCCGGATTAACATTGGGATCAGCTTATTCTATTAAAAGTAAGGAAGGTTGTGTAGAAGCTATGGGAGTTTTTTTTACCCCAAAACTATCGTAGACGTTGGGGTTCGCCGCGTACCAGCTTCCAACCATGAAGCAATGCAAGCAGGTATAAGGAGTATGTTTGAAAAAGTATGGAGACACGAAAGAGCACATTTATTAGAGGGATTACGAGGAGAAGAAGGAGAATCTTTAAATCCTAACGAGAAAGGAAACAGTAAACTAAAAAAAGTTGTTAGAATCGCGGCATTACTCGCCGCTCAAGGTTATCTTCTTTCTGAAATAATAAGAAGAGGAGAGGAAGTGCGTCTAGGTAAGTTTGATGGACTGGGAGAGTCTTTGGTTAATGTTCTTATGATTGTAGTTGGGGGAGAGCTGGTAATACAGCAAATTTTTAATGGTGAGGAAAATAAAGCAGAATTTCAAGCTGAAACGGGAACTAACCGCGGAGACTTATTTGAATTTGAATTTGAATTTGGAAAATAAATTATTAACCAATAAATTTTTTCGTTTTAAAAATCTTCTTGTTTTCTTAGATTTAAGGTTGTTTCCCTTAAAAATTCGATCTGGTCGGGGTGCCCAGAATCGAACTGGGATCGAACGCACCCCATGCGCTCATCATGCCATTAGACCACACCCCGAAGTTTCTTTATTTTAACATGAAGATTGGAATAGATTAATATCAGAAAATTTCCGAGCGGCAAGGAAATCAAGATTTTTGGGAGTTTTCTCCTATGCTTTTTTAATTTTGTGAGATCGCTAGAGTTGTTTTTCAAAAAATCTCACCCTTTAGTAGCTTTTGAGATTTATCAGTTTTTAAACAGTTGAAATCTCCTTTTACTTAATCATCATATTACTCTTGTATTTTAACAAGATTTGTGCTACCAATACATTAAGCAAATTTGCCTGCCCTGAAAGGAAAGTTATGGGAAGACCACCAAAAAATTCCTCGCCAATTAGCGATCAAAAATTAGAAGCAATTAAAGTGGCCATGGCTCAAATAGAAAAACAATATGGTAAAGGAGCAATTATGAGATTTGGTGATGGTCAAAAAAACTATCAAATTGACGTCATCCCTACTGGTTCGATTGCCTTAGACTTAGCTTTGGGAGTTGGAGGTTTACCGCGTGGTCGTATTACAGAAATTTATGGTCCGGAAGCCTCAGGGAAGACGACAATTTGTTTACATGTGATGGCCGAGGCGCAAAAAAGAGGTGGAAAGGTGGCTTTTATTGATGCAGAACATGCTTTGGATCCAGTAAGAGCAGAATCAATCGGTCTTAATTTAGATGACTTAATTATTTCCCAACCGGATACAGGTGAACAAGCCTTAGAAATTGCCGAGACTTTGATTCGTTCCGGCGCTTTAGATGTTTTATGTGTGGATTCGGTAGCGGCTTTGGTGCCAAAAGCAGAAATAGAGGGTCAAATGGGAGATTCTATCATTGGTGTTCAGGCAAGACTGATGAGTCAGGCAATGCGCAAGTTAACTTCAGCCATTGATCGTTCCAAAACAGTGATGATTTTTACTAATCAGATTCGGATGAAGATTGGTATTATGTTTGGCAATCCGGAAACGACCACCGGCGGCATGGCTTTAAAGTTTTATTCCTCAGTAAGGCTTGATACCAGGAAGGTTGGTAATATTACTGACGGAGACAAAATTATTGGTTCGAGGCATCGGGTAAAAGTAGTTAAAAATAAACTGGCACCGCCATTTAGAGTGGCAGAGTTTGATATTATGAATGTGGGTGGCATTTCGCGTTCAGGAGGCTTATTAGATGTGGGTGTGGAGTTGGGGGTAATCCAAAAGTCTGGAAGTTTTTTCCGATTTGGCGAAGAAATGTTAGGACAAGGAAGAGAAGCAGTGAAAAACCTTTTAGAAGAAAATAAAAAACTGGCAAGTCAGATTGAAACAGAGATTTGGCAGGCGGTTAAAAAACAGGAAAAAATTCCTGTTGAAGTAGGCGAACACAAGGAAGAGTAAAGTGAGATTGTTAGCTTGTTAAATGGTAGCTAGTTGGTGAGTAACGAAAAATATTATCAAAAAGCTCTTCGCTTTCTTTCTTTTCGTCCTCGGAGCGAAAAAGAAATATTCAAATATTTAAATAAGAAGTTAAAAGACCGCCATCAAGTAGCGCAGATTATCACTCGTTTAAAGAATGAAAATTTGATCAATGATGAAGAATTTGTTGATTGGTGGCTGGAGCAGCGGTTTAGTTTTAATCCGAAAAGCAAGAAGGTGTTACGTTTGGAATTATTACAAAAAGGAATTGCTAAAAATTTAATTGAAGAGAAATTGGCAAGCATTAGTCAACATCAGATTCAGACAGCCATTCAAACCCTGATTGCTAAAAAGGCCAAATTATACCCACCCCAAAAATTGATTAATTATCTTACAGCTCGAGGCTTTGAATACGATTTAGTAAAAAATTTAGTTGACGAATTGGCCCAAAAACGATAAAATTAAACATTAAGAAGTGATAATCGGTAAGCTAAATAATTTTTAAAAAAACAATGATTATCGATTTTTACCAATTAAAAAAATTTCTCGTCTTCCTAGAGGATAAGTAAAGTTTACCTTTGTCGCTTCTTTATTGGAGGTAAAAATGTCCTTCTTCATGCGTTTAACAGGCCTTTGGCGAAAAGAGGGCCGTAAGACTGTTACCCTAAGGGAAGTAAGTAAGAAGACTTCCCTAAAACCATTTATTTCCGAAAAATTAATTTTTGAGGCCAATGCTAGGGCCAAAGAAATAATTCTTGAAGCTAAAGAAGAGGCTTTAAAGATAAAAAATCAAGCAGAAGAGCTTCTGGAAAGTAACAGAATAAAGACCCAGCAAATCCAACAGCAATTACTGCAAAAAAGCACCGAGATTGATCGTAAGCTTGGAATTTTGGAAGAGAAAACTAGAAATTTAAACAAAAGAGAACAAATCTTAGAAAGGAAAGAAGAAGAAATTGAAAGGATTAAAAAACAGCAACTAGATCGTTTGGAGAAGATTTCTTTACTTAAAAAAGAAGAAGCAAGAAAATTAATTTTGGATGCTTGGGAGAAAAAAATTAGTACCGAGATAGGGCAGCGTATTAAAGAAGCAGAAGAAGAAGCGAAACAAATTGCTGATAATAAGGCACGGGAAATTCTGGTGGAGGCAATGCAACGGGGAGCAACCGATTATGTTCCTGAATATACCGTTTCTGTGGTGAAATTACCCGACGAGGAGATGAAAGGAAGAATTATTGGTCGGGAGGGTCGTAATATCCGCACCTTTGAAAAGGTTACGGGTGTCGATACGGACTTGGACGAAGAAGGAGTAATTCGTCTTTCGAGTTTTGATTCTATCAGAAGAGAGATTGCCCGTGTGGCCTTAGAAAGATTAATTGCCGATGGTAGGATTCAGCCGGTAAGAATTGAAGAAATTGTTGAGAAGACAAAAAAAGATCTTGACAGAATTATTCGTCAGTCTGGTGAGGAGCTTTGTCATCGTTTAAAAGTTTATAATTTACCCAGAGAAGTGATTGACATGTTAGGTAGATTTCGTTATCGTTTTTCTTATGGTCAAAATATGATTTCTCATACTTTAGAAGAAACGAAAATTGGGGTAGCCTTGGCTTATGAAATTGGGGCCAATACCAATATTGTTCGTCTGGGTTGCTTATTACATGATATTGGGAAAGTAATTACCGAAGAAGAAGGTAGTCATGTTAAAATTGGTGCTGATTTTTTAAGAAAACATAATATTCCCCAGCCGGTTTTAGATTGTGTTTTACAGCATCATGGCGATGAAGAATTTAGTTCTATTGAATCGGTTTTGGTTTATATTGCTGATGCTATTTCTAGTAGTCGACCAGGGGCCCGCTATGAAGATTATGAAGAATATATTGCGCGTCTAAAAAATTTGGAATCATTAGCTTTGAGTTTTGAAGGAGTGGAACAGGCTTATGCTTTACAGGCAGGCAGGGAAATTAGGGTTATTGTTAATCCTAAGGAAAAAAATGATAATGAAATGATGAAATTAGCCGCCGATCTTAAAGAGAAAATTAAAAAAGAAACCAATGTTCCTGGTCAAGTAAAAATTACCGTGATTAGAGAAACGAGAGCCACAGAGGTGGTTTAAAAAACCGCGAAAGGAGGTGAAGTTAAATGAAAAAATCAGAATTAATTGAGATTATTGCTAAAAAGGCCCATTTAACCAAAAAGGCTGCTAAGGAAGCCATTGAGACGATTTTAAAAGAAGTTGCCAAAACGTTAATTAAAGGTGAAAAAGTGGTTCTTTCTGGTTTTGGTACTTTTAAGGTAAAGAAAGTAGAAGATAAAAAGGGGAGGAAAAGCGTTAATGATCCTACTCCAATAGTTCACCGTTCTCATAAAGTCGTGAGATTTATTGTAGCGAAAGGCTTAAAAAGGGCTGTGAGATAATTTTCCTTTATGAATAAAAACTTTAAAATATCGGCTGTTTTTCAGCTGATTATTTTGGTAACTCTCCAATGATGATTTTTTGTTTTACTAAAATGGGTTTTAGCTAAGCATTTTAATGATTAATTCTTTATTTCTCTTTTCAGATTTATCATTAAAATTATTATGTTATTATTAGTTTATGGCAGTGATTGAAGTTAAAAATTTAAAAAAATATTATCGAGTTCATCAAAAAGAACCGGGTTTATTGGGTTCTTTTAAATCTTTGTTTAGAAGAAAATATCGTGAAGTAAAAGCGGTGTCAGGAATTTCCTTTAAAATTGAAAAAGGAGAACTGGTTGGTTTTATTGGTCCCAATGGTGCAGGCAAGACCACGACCTTAAAATGTCTTTCCGGGCTTCTTTATCCCAGCGAAGGAGAAGTTTCAGTTTTAAATTTTAATCCGTGGCAGCGAAAACAAGAATTTTTGCGTCAAATATCTTTGGTGATGGGTCAAAAAAACCAACTTTGGTGGGATTTGCCAGCCATAGAGACTTTTTTACTCAATAAAGAAATTTATGAAATTCCCGAAGAGCAATTTAAAAAAACTTTAGAGAAACTTATTAAATTGTTGGAAGTTGAAGATATAATTAATGTTCAGGTAAGAAAATTGTCTTTGGGTCAGCGAATGAAATGTGAGCTGATTGCTGCTTTGCTTCACTCACCCACAGTTCTTTTTCTAGATGAACCTACCATTGGTTTAGATGTAGTCATGCAGAAGAAAATTAGAGATTTTGTTAAAGCCTATAACCGCGAATTTGAAGCCACAATTGTTCTTACTTCACACTATATGGGAGATGTGCGTGAACTTTGCCAAAGAGTGATTATTATTGATAAGGGAGAAATTGTTTTTGATGGCAAGTTAACAGAAATTATAAATAAGTATGCCGATCATAAATTAATTGAATTAATTTTAAGTAGGGAAGTTAATTTAAGGCATCTTGCGGAACTGGGTGAAATTAAAAAGTACGAGTTTCCCAAAGTAGTTTTAAAAGTAGAGAAAAAAAAATCAAATACCATCGCTGCAAAACTTTTGAAATTTTATCCTGTTGAAGACTTAAATATTACCGACACCGCCATTGAAGATATTATTCGTGAGCTTTTTACGGGTAAGAATTATGCTTAAGCGCTTAAAATTTAGCTTAAACTTAAGAAATTTTTCCGTCAAATTTTTTCAAGAAGCAATTAATGAAATTAACCATCATAAAAAATTGTTCCAAGAATCACTTGTTAATTCTTTTCGCGGTTTATTTTTTTATGCGAATGATGAATCTTTTATTGTTGCCAATTTTTAATGATGAAGGAATTTATTTAGATTGGGGTCAGCGGATGCTGGCCTCACCGGTTTATGCCTTTTATTCACTTTACGACGGCAAACAACCACTTTTAATGTGGCTTTTTGCCCTTGTTAATAAATTTATTTCTGATCCTCTTTTAGCGGGAAGGTTAGTTTCGGTAATAATGGGAAGTTTAAGCTTATGGGGGATTTATAAATTAAGTAAGAGTTTTTGGTCTTCTTTAATATATCTTATTTGCCCATTATTTATTTTTTTTGACAGACAAGCCTTAATGGAGAGTGCCATTGCTTGTGTTGGGGTTTGGTTGCTTTATTTTTTAATTAATTTTACGAAAACTAAGAAACGCTTTTGGGCAGCTGCCTTTGGTTTTTTGGCGGGATTGGGTATGTTTATTAAGTCAAGTGTCCTGATTTTTTTTCTTCTGGGCGTTATTTATTTAATTTATCTTTTATTGCTAAAAATTTTTTTAAAGAAAGAAATTTCATTAAAGGAAAATAGTCTCATTATCCAAGGCTTGTTGATCGTGATTTTTACTTCATTTTTGGTACTCATACCTTTATTTTTACAACCTTTAGCCAAAAACATTATCCTCATGGGAGGAAGGTATAATTTAACTTTTTCAGAATTGCTTTCTTTCCCTTTAAATAAGTGGTGGTTAAATTTGAATGCCTTGCTTGAAATAAGTCTTTGGCATCTTTCGCCCCCTCTAATTTTTCTGGCAGTTATTGGCATACTTAAAACATTAAAAGAAAAAAACAAAAAGCAAAAAATTTTTTTATTCTGGTTTTTAGGCGGTTTGCTTATTGCTATTTTTACTGTTAGAAATTTTAATCCTCGTTATTTGTTGCCGTTCTTGATCCCAATTAGTTTTTTTTCTGCCGGCGGTTTGAGCTATCTTTTCAAATTTAAGAAATCTTTGGGTTATTTAAACTTGTTAAGTTTAGTTATTCCTGCAACTTTAAGTTTTTTGTTAATCTTTCAACCCTTAACTTATTTTAATTATTTAGATTATTTGACGCCTTCTTTTTCCCAAAAGCATGAATATGTTACCGGTAATCCAGCTGGCTACGGTTTGGATGAAGTTCGTTCTTATTTGGCAGAAAAGATAAAAGAAGGACCGATTTATATTGGTATTCGTTTAGATGCCGGTAATCCAGAAAATGCTCTGATGGCTTATTATTTTCATCAGCCTTTAGCACAGGTAATATATTTTGATAAACAGTTGTTTAATCCTAATTTTCCTCTTGAAAAATTAACTTTAGATTATCCTTTATATTTTGTTAGCCGAAGCGAACACAGAGGCGGTATGGAGGCTTATTTAATAGAGGAAAAAAGGTTTTATAAACCAGAGGGAAAAAGTTTTTTTGGCGTTTATCATTTTATTAACAATTATCAGTTAAATAAATGACTAAAAATTTAAACTATTTTATTATTACTTATGGTTGTCAAATGAATAAAGCGGATTCGGAAAAAATTGCCGGCTGGTATGAAAGTCGGGGGTGGCAGAGGGCAGGAAAAATTAAAGAAGCGGATGAGATTGTAGTTAATACTTGCTCGGTGAGACAATCGGCAGAGGATAGAGTATTTGGCCTTATAAACAATCTGAAAAATCTCAGATTTAAATCCCAAATCCGAAAATCTTCAAAACCTAAAATTATTCTTACTGGTTGTATGCTAAGATATCCGCTTGCCGATTTAAAAAAGAAATTACCTGTTGTTGACGAATTCAAAAAAATTTCCGATTTTCAAGTTGAAAATCCTAAGCGAGGGTCCAAAATTCATGCCTGGGTGCCGATTATGGAGGGTTGTTCTCACTTTTGCACTTATTGCGTTGTTCCCTACGCTCGCGGTCCTGAAAGAAGTAGGCCCTTTAAAGAAATTGTTTGCGAAGTTGAGAAATTGGCTACGCGCGGTTATAAGCAGCTTACTTTACTGGGTCAAAATGTTAATTCATATGGAAAGGATTTGAAAACTTCAAAATTCAAAAACTCATTTGCTCTCCTCCTGCGAGTTTTACATGAAATTCCGGGAATTAAAAAAATTTCTTTTATTACTTCAAACCCTTGGGATTTAACTGACGAGATTATTCAAGCAATGAGCTTACCTAAAATTGATAGATATTTACATTTACCGGTTCAATCAGGGGATGATGAAATTTTACGCCGTATGAATCGTCCCTATACGGCAAAGCAATATCTTGATTTAATCAAAAAAATCCGTCAAAAAATTCCCGATATTAAAATTGGCACCGATATTATTGTTGGTTTTCCTGGTGAAACCAAAAAACAGTTTCAGAATACGTTTGCTTTATGTAAGAAGGCGAAGTTTAGCGTAGCTTATATTGCTAAATATTCTCCGCGGATTGGTACTCCTGCTTACAAGTTTAAAGACGACGTTCCTTATCAGGAGAAAAAAAGAAGATGGCAGATATTAGAAAAGTTAATTAATAAATCTCCAAAAATCAAGTAATCATTTGAATTAATTTTCTTGCAAATTTTTGGGCGGCTGCTAAATCTTCTTTATTTGGTCTTCCTTTGGCCAAGCCGCCAATAAGTTTATAAGGTCCGTAGGTGTCAAAACCGCGACAGCTGAAGTCACCAATTACCTTAAAACCCTTTTGCTTTAATTTTTTGATTAAACTTTGATTATAAATTTTCAAACCAGCACCACTGGTAGAAAAAACGAAGGCAAAAGGATAATTAGTTTTGGGTAAGGAATCAATGAAGTTTAATAAACTTTGGTGAAATTTACCAAAATAAATCCCGGAGCCAAAACCGATTAGATCATAATTTTTTAAGTTTTGAGATTTAATTTTTTCAGGTTTGACTAATTTTGCTTTTAAGACTTTACTGATGGCTTTGCCTATTTTTTGGGTGTTTTGGTGGTGAATTGATTGGTAAATTATTAAGGTTTTCACCAGAATCATTATAATATAAAGAAGAAAAGATGAATAGACTTTTAGTTATTGGCGGCCCTACGGCAGTGGGTAAGACTGCCTTGGGAATTAAACTGGCTAAGAAATTTAAAGGAGAGATTATTTCGGCAGATAGCAAGCAGGTCTATCGTTATATGAATATTGGTACGGGTAAGGATATTGCCGAAAATTCAATTTTCAATTTTATCGCGGCAAATAAACTAGACAATCATTGCCCAATTAAGAATTATGTAATTGGTTATTATTTGCTTGATGGTATTCCGGTTTGGTTATTAGATGTTTGTAAACCAGATCAGGAATTTTCTGTTGCCCATTTTGTAAAATTTGCTATAAAAGTAGTTAAAAATATCTGGGAGAGAGGAAAATTAGCAATTGTGGTGGGGGGAACGGGATTTTGGATCAAAGCTTTGCTCGACGGTGTTGACTCAATGGGTATTCCGCCTGATTGGCAGTTAAGGGAGGAATTAAAGCATTTAGGAACTGAGAAACTGAGAGAAATTTTGCATGAGTTAAATCCTCAGCGGTTAGAGAAAATGAACCGTTCAGATCAACATAATCCCAGACGTTTAATAAGAGCGATAGAAATCAGCAAAGAACAATCACTGAAAATTAAAAAAAATTACCCCGAAAAATTAAAAATTGATAAACTCCTCATGATTAGCCTTAAAACTAAAGATCCTCAATCTTTATACAAAAAAATTGATAAGAGAGTGGTAAAAAGAATTAAACAAGGTGTCATCAAAGAAATAGAAGGTTTACTTAAGAAAGGCTATTCTTGGAAATTACCGGCTTTTAGCGCGGCGGGTTATGGCGTGTGGCAGGACTATTTTAAAAAGAAAAAAAGTCTAGCGGAAACTTGTCGACGATGGCAACTTCAGGAACATGGTTTGGCGCGACGACAGTTAACTTTTTTTAAAAAAGATAAAAGAATTAAATGGTTTCAGGTTGATCAACCCTATTACCGACAAATTGAAAAGTTAGTAAAGCAATGGTATAGTGGAAAATAGTATATGGAAAGGATTGAAATTTCTTACAGAACGATTATATTTACGATTCTTTTTTTAATCTTTTTATGGCTTTTATATCAGATAAGAATGATACTTTTATTACTTTTTATCGTTTTAATTTTAACAGCCGCTTTAGATCCGGTTGTTGATGCTTTGGAAAAATTAAGGATATCCCGTTCTTTGGCAATTTTAATAATTTATTTGGTGATAATTAGTGCTATTGCAGGACTCATTTATTTAGCAATTCCACCAATGGTTGAACAAAGTACTAACTTTTTTAATTCCGTGCCGCAGATTTTAAAACAAATAGGTTTGGCGGACAGCGTAAGCCCCAATATGTTTTTACCAGAACTAACTTCAATTCCCGGGAGTATTTTTAGGTTTCTTTTAGGCGCCTTTTCCAATCTTTTAGGCATCTTTAGCGTTCTTGTTTTGACCTTTTATTTTCTGATGGAAAAAAAGAACTTGCCAAAGTATCTTCACTTTTTATTTGCCAATAAACTGAAAGAAGAAAAAGCACAGGATATTCTTTTAAAAATAGAAAAAAGCATTGGCGGTTGGGTAAGAGGGGAGCTTTTTTTAATGCTAATTATAGGCTTGCTATCTTATGCGGGGTTTCGTCTCCTTGGCTTAGATTATGCCGTTGCCTTAGCAATTTTGGCAGGATTTCTAGAGCTTGTGCCTAATATCGGCCCGACAATTGCGGCGATTCCCGCGGTTTTGGTGGGTTTATCAATGTCACCGATTTTGGCAGTGGGAACTTTATGTTTAGCAATTATCATTCAGCAATTTGAAAATAATATTATTGTTCCTCAGGTAATGAAATATGTGGTTGGTCTTAATCCGATCGTGACGATTATTTGTTTGCTGATTGGTTTTAAACTTGGAGGAGCCGGCGGGGCAATTTTAGCAATTCCCTTATTTTTAATTTTGAGGATTTTAATTGAAGAACTTTATCTTCTTAAGAAAAAGTCAATATGAAAAGGGGAAGTTCATAAGCCAGATTCTGTTTATGGTGACATTTCTCTTTGCCTTCAAACCTTAGTTCCTACTTTACCTTAATAGGCAAAGTTCAGGGAAGCGTCTTGTTAAGGAACTTTTCGGAAGTTGCTGCAGGGCGGGTTACCTCCCGCCACTTTAGGCGAGTTCCCCTATGGGGACTTTTCACTCTTACCCCGCCTAAAACGGCGGGGCAGACTTGGTCTCTGTGGTCCTATTCGATCCCCGCTGAAAAGCGGGGAGTCCACCACTTTAGGTGAACCACCTTGCTTCCTGCAGTCTGGACTTTCCTCCCTGTCAAAATTTTGATGTTTACTTGGTTGGTTACCATCTTTCATCAAAATTTTTCAGGGCGTCACCTTGAACTTCCCCCACGCTTATTTTACCAGATATAGCTTGTAATTTAAAGCTGCTTATTGTTAAACTTAAGAAAAGAGTTAAAGAAAGGAGGTGAAAAATGTCAAATATTTATGATTGGCAGACTGCTTTTAGTGAAGCAACCTTGACTGTTCTACAGACAATTTTTACCTTTTTGCCCACCTTTTTCGCGTCAGTTTTGATTTTTATTATTGGTTTATTTCTGGCAAGATTTCTAAAGAAACTGACAGTGCGTTTTCTTACGAGTTTAAAATTAACTAGGCTTTTCCAGATGACTGGTTTGGAGAAATTTTTAACTAAAGCCGAGATTAAAATCAAAATAGAAGAAATTCTTGGCAACTTGGTAAAATGGCTAATTATTTTTGTTTTTTTTATTACAGCTGTTAATATTTTAGGCTTACAGAGTGTTTCGGTGGTTTTAAACAGTATTTTGGGAGCAGTACCGCGTATTCTTTCAGCCGCCTTTATTTTGACAGCTGGTGTTTTGTTGGCTGGTTTAATAGAAAGTTTAGTTAAAGGTTCGGTGGCCCAGTTAGATTTGAAACTAGGACGAGTTGCCGGGAAGTTCGCCAGTTACTTGGTGGTTATTTTTGCCATTTTAGCGGCAATTAATGAATTGGGAATTGCCCAGTCGTTGATTAATACTTTATTTATAGGGGTGGTAGCCATGCTTGCTTTAGGTTTTGGTTTGGCTATAGGTTTGGGAGCTAAAGATTTGGTGGCTAAGATTTTGAATGAATGGTATGAAAAATTAAAAGAAGAAATTAGAAAAAAATAAACTAGCCAAGATGCTTGCCAAAGTGATTTCTGGTGCGATCGTGGGTTTGGAAGGCATTCCCGTAGAAGTAGAGGTAGATATTAGCCCTCAAAGTTTACCATCCTTCACGATTGTTGGTTTACCAGGAAAAGCGGTTGAAGAGGCCAAAGAACGTATTCGTTCCGCCCTAAAAAACGCGGGGGCGGATTTTCCTACCCATAGAATTACGATTAACCTTACGCCTGCCGATTTACCTAAAGAAGGGCCGGCCTACGACTTACCTATGGCTTTAGGAATTTTAATTGCTTCTGGTCAAATCCAAGCAGATTTAAAAAAAACATTGGTTTTAGGTGAGTTATCTTTAGATGGTTCCCTGCGTCATACTAATGGGGTTTTACCTTTAGCTTTATTAGCCAAACAACTTGGTTTTGAAAATATTTTCTTGCCAGCAAACAACGCTTTGGAGGCAGCCGTGCTTACGGGTTTAAACATTTACCCGGTGGTTTCTTTATTACAATTATTACACCATTTCCATGGCATTAAAAAAATTGAAACCCAAAAACATCTTGATTTTAACGAGTTGAGATCTGAACAGATTTTTGAATTTGATATTGGTGAGATTATTGGTCAGGAGCAGGCTAAAAGAGCCTTGGAAATTGCTGCTGCCGGTGGTCATAATTTACTCATGATCGGACCACCAGGTGCAGGAAAGACAATGCTTGCAAGGGCCCTACCTTCAATCTTACCGAGTCTGACAGAAGAGGAGGCGCTTGAGGTAACCAAAATTTATTCGATTACCGGTAATTTGCCACCTCACACTTCACTTATTAAATATCGTCCTTTTCGTAGTCCCCATCACACAATTTCTCGGATTGGTTTAACTGGTGGAGGTTCAAAGCCTAATCCTGGAGAAATTTCTTTGGCTCATCGAGGAGTTTTATTTTTGGATGAATTTCCAGAGTTTCCCAGGGGAGTTCTCGAAGCTTTGAGACAACCTATGGAAGATGGGGTGGTCCAAATCTCTAGAGCTGCCGGTACCATGACTTTTCCTTCAAAATTTATCTTGGTGGCAGCTTCTAATCCTTGTCCTTGTGGTTATTTGGGGAGCCAAAAAAGAGCCTGTACTTGTCTGCCAGGACAGGTAATCCGTTATCGCAAAAGGATTTCTGGTCCGATTTTAGACAGGATTGATATTCACTTGGTGGTGCCGGAGGTGAAGGTTGAAAAATTAAGTGATTGGCAAAAAAAGACAGAAAAGAGTAAAACAGTAAGGGAAAGGGTCCAAAAAGCCCGAGATAAACAAAGTCAAAGATTTAAAGGTACCCCCTTAGTTTGTAATGCAGAAATGAGTACAAAAGAGATAAAAAGATATTGCCCTCTAACTAGCGATTCCTTAAACTTGTTACAGTTAGCCATGGAAAAAATGAATTTTTCAGCAAGAGCCTATTATCGAATTATTAAAGTAGCTCGAACCATTGCTGATTTGGCTGGTGACGAAGAAATTAAAAGTGTGCACATTGCCGAAGCTGTTCAATATCGCCAATTAAAGGAGGAATAAATGTTAAGAAAAGCTGTTGTGGCTGGCTTTTTTTATCCCAAGGATAAAAATAAATTAATTTGGCAACTTAATAATTTTTTTTCTAAAACCAAAGTTTTAACAACAGCAAAATCTCTTTCTTTTTTACTCGTGCCTCATGCGGGTTATGAATATTCTGGTCAGACGGCGGCGTGGGGATTTAAACAACTCGAAAGTCAATTTGAAAGGAAAAAGAAAGGAGAGTTAAAAATTATTCTTGTTGGAGTTTCTCATCGTCACTGGTTTAAAAAAATAGCAGTTTATAATCGCGGAAGCTGGGAAACACCTCTCGGTAAGGTTCCTATCGAAGAAAAACTGGCTAAAAATCTAATTGTAGGGAGTAATTTTCTTGAAGCTAATCTTTTAGTTCATCAAGATGAGCATTCTTTAGAAGTTCAACTGCCATTTTTACAACATATTTTAGGTGAGTTTAAATTCGTACCAATTCTTTTAAGTCAGGTAGATAAAGCAGTTTTGAAGGAATTGGCTGCGGCAATTGCCCGCAATTTTGATGAAAGAACTTTCCTGGTGATTTCTACTGATTTAGCTCATTATCCTTCCTTTGAATTGGCTAACAAGGTAGATAGGACAACCATTGAATTAATTCTTAAAGGAAAGATTGATAAATTTACTTTATGGGTTGAACAGAGTGAAAGAGGAGAGATCGAGGGCGTAGAAACGGCAGCCTGTGGTAAATCGGCAGTAATTTTAGGTTTACGATTAGCTAAGATTTTAAATATTGATGAAATTAAACTGCTTCACTATGAAAATTCTGGCAAAGTCACCGGTGATTATGCAAGAGTAGTAGGCTATGCTGCCATTGGTTTTTATAAAAATGATCAGTAAAAAGGGACAAAACCAACTCTTAAAAATTGCAAGAGAAACTTTAGTAACTTATTTAAAAAGTAAAAAAATTCCGGTATTAAATCTAAAAAATCGAGAATTAAATCAGAAAATGGGGGTTTTTGTTACGCTTAAAAAAGCAGGGCGGCTTCGGGGCTGTCTTGGTGAGTTTGAATCTCAACTACCTCTTTATCAATTGGTTCAGAAAAAGGCGATAGATGCGGCAATAAAAGATCCAAGATTTTATCCGCTCGAAGAAAGGGAATTAGAATCAATTAAAATCGAAATTTCGGTAATCTCTCCGCTGAGAAAGATTGATGATTGGCATAAAATCAAATTGGGTGAACATGGAGTTTGGCTTAAGCAGGGGTGGCGTGGCGGGACCTTTTTACCTCAAGTAGCTAGAGAAACTGGTTGGTCCTTGGAGGAATTTTTAAGCCATCTTTGTACCGATAAGGCCGGTTTAAATCCCAACTGTTTTAAAGACCCCCAAACTGAAATTTTTGTTTACACCGCTCAAATTTTTTCAGAAGAATAAGGAACAGGTTAAGGAGAGATTTAAAGTTTTGTGTTTTAAATAATTTATTTGTTTCTATAAATTGACGTGTTACAATGAAAGCGATGGCTAAAGTAAGAATTGTGCCTTTAGGCGGAACTAATCATGTCACCCGGAACATGTTTGTTTATGAGTACTGGCCCGATCAGGGTGAGATAGAACGAATTGTGGTTGATTGCGGCATTGGTTTTCCGGAAGAAGAAATGCTAGGGGTGGATTTGGTTTTACCTGATGTTTCTTATCTTCAAGGAAAAGAAAAAACTTTGATTGGTGCTATTTTTACTCATGGTCATGATGATCATATTGGGGCGATTCCTTATATTTTTCCGAAACTTTTTTCTAATTTAAGAGCTTTACCGCTTTTTGCCTCCCGTCTAACGGCGGGGTTGATTGAAAGCACCGTTAAAGATTTTGGTTTGAATTTAAATATCAATGTTACTGAAGATAATACTCTTTATAAACTGGGGCATTTTAGTTTTGAATTGGTGCCGGTGACTCATTCGGTTCCCGATACCAAACATGTTCTCATTTATACGCCTATTGGCACTTTTTACCACGGTTCTGATTTTAAGTTTGATTTTACCCCAGTTGACGGCAAAGCAGCAGATCTCCAAAAAATGGCCTTAGCTGGCAAGAAAGGAATTTTATGTTTATTATCTGATTGTTTACGGGTAGAAAAGGAGGGTTTTACCCCTTCGGAACGTTTAATTGAAGAAACCTTCGAGAAAGAAATTAATAATTGTCAAGGTAAATTTATTGTGACGACGATTTCTTCTAATATTCACCGGATTCAACAAGCAGTTAACGTGGCTGCGAGGCATCATCGTCAAGTAGTTTTTCTGGGACGTTCAATTGAAGAAAATTTAAAGGTTGCCCAGCGATTGGGATTTTTTAAAATTCCTCAGAATGTTTATTTGAAAAAACAAAAAATAAACACCATTGCTGATCATAAGCTTTGTTTGATTGTCGCCGGCAGTCAAGGACAGGAAGATTCGGCTTTAGTAAAAATTGCCAATAATATTCATGAAAGAGTTAAAATCAAGCCAGGCGATAAAGTAATTTTTAGTGTTGATCCTATTCCAGGCAACGAAAATGCCTTTTATCAAACTATTGATAAACTCTCTAAACTGGGAGCTATCGTTTCTTATTCTGATATTTTGGAAGACCTTCATGTTTCTGGTCATGCTTCTTCGGGAGAATTAAAAATTTTTTTATCCTTACTTAAGCCTCGCTATCTCGTACCTATTGGTGGCAATTTTCGCCATATGAATCATTTTAAAAATCTAAGTCTAAATTTGGGTTTTAATAAAGAGAGCACTTTAATTTTGAGAGATGGTCAGATTATTGCTTTTGACGAAACTGGTAAAGTTCACTTTGAAGAAATTTTAGATCTTAAAACCGTGATTGTTGATGGTTTAGGGATAGGCGATGTTGGCCGCATTGTTCTGAATGACCGCAAGAAAATGAGCGAGGAAGGAATTGTGGTGGTGGTAATTCCTCTAAAAAGAGACAAAAAAAGACTGCTGGCAGAACCAGAAATTATTAGTCGCGGTTTTGTGTTTATGCGGATGGCCAAAGATTTAATTCAGGAAGCAAAAATGATCGTGAGGAAAATTTTAGAGAGAAGAAAAAACTTGGAGGATTGGCAGGAGATTAAAAACGAAATTGAGAAAGAATTGCAACTATTTTTCTTCAAAGAAACTCAGCGCGAACCAATGATTTTAGCAGTTATCATCAATATTAATTTTCCTAAAATTTAAAAGTTAAATTGATTTTGACCTCTTAAATTGATATGATGAAATGGCCATGGCAAGAAGAGGGAGAAGAAGAAAACCATTCAAATTAAAGCTCAAAAAAGATACGGTTTATTCGATTTCTAGTCTTATATTTTTTCTTTTTGCGATTTTAGTGATTTTGTCTTTTTCGCGTCAAGGCAGTCTGCTGAACTTACTTTTTAATTTTTTGACAAACTTAATTGGTTGGTGTATTTTTTTTGTCCCCTTCCTTGCCATTAATATTGGTCTCTTATTATTAAGAGTGCCTTGGTGCTTAACCAAAACTAGTATTTTACTTGGAAGTTTTCTTATTTTTTTATCTTTATTAGGTTTAACCAAGGCCGGCAGTTTTGGCTGGCAGATTTGGTTATCCCTGAAAAGCCTAGTAACCAGTTTAGGTGCTTTTATCTTTTTGCTTATTACCTTAGGTGTGGGCGTGATTGTTTTTTTTGAAACTTCCATTAGTGAAATATTGAATTTTACGACGTTGATTTATCAGAAAATTTTAAAGATATTTAAGGGTAATTTTGGAGGTAAAAGAAAGGTACCAATTAATTTACCGGCAGAAATTAAAAACAGGGGAAAAATAAAAATTGAAGAAAAAAAGATTACGGAAAATGAAGTAAAAGAGAGTTTAGTGCCCAAACTGGAAGAGGGAATAAGCTTTTCAGCAAGTCAAACGCAGATTTGGGAATATCCCCCCTTATCTATTTTAAGTGATGAAATTGGCAGTAAGGCAGATCGTGGTAACCTCAATAAGAACGCCGCCACTATTGAGAAGACTTTAGAGAGTTTTGGGATTCATGCTCGAGTGGTGGAGGTTAATGGTGGTCCAGCGGTGACGCAGTACGCTTTAGAAATTGCCTTGGGGACGAAGTTATCTAAAATTACTGCCTTGGCTAATGATTTAGCTTTAGCTTTAGCGGCGCCTACCGGTCAGATTCGGATTGAAGCACCGATTCCGGGGCGTTCCTTAGTCGGTATCGAAATTCCTAATCGCACGCCAGAAATTGTTACTCTTAAGCAGATGCTTACTTCTTCGGTGATGAAAAAAAATAAATCGAAATTGTTAGTTGGGTTAGGATTGGATGTTTCAGGAAAGGTTATCGCCGCCGATATTGCCAAAATGCCTCACGTTTTGATTGCGGGCGCCACCGGTTCTGGCAAATCTGTTTGTATTAATTCTTTTATTTCAGCCTTACTTTTTCGGGCTTCACCGGCAGAGTTGAAATTAATTTTGGTTGATCCTAAAAGAGTAGAGCTAACCCAATATAATGGGATCCCCCATCTCTTAAATCCGGTGATTACCGATCCTGAACAGGTGGTGGCCGCCTTAAAATGGATTATTAACGAAATGGAAAGACGTTATAAACTTTTTGCAGAGGCGGGTGCTAGAAATATTGAAACTTATAATGAAATGGCCGGGTTTCAAGCAATGCCTTATTTGGTAGTAATTATTGATGAGTTAGCAGATATTATGTTTTTTGCTCCTTCAGAAGTTGAAGATACAATTACGCGTTTAGCCCAAATGTCACGAGCCACAGGAATTCATTTAATTATTTCGACGCAAAGACCTTCCGTAGATGTATTAACAGGATTAATTAAAGCCAATATTCCTTGTAGAATTGCTTTTAATGTTTCCTCAATGGTTGATTCACGCGTGATCATTGATATGCCCGGTGCCGAAAAATTATTAGGAAGAGGTGACATGCTTTTTATTCCACCAGACCAAGCAAAGCCGACAAGAATTCAAGGAGCTTTTGTTTCTGACAAGGAAATCAGTCAACTGATTGAATTTTTGCGTCAAAGTGGGGTTAAACCCGACTATACAGAAGAGGTAACGACTAAATATAAAACCCAAATTATTAAAGGTATGGGAGTTCAAGAAGGAGAAAGAGATAAATTATTTAACGAAGCCGTAAAAATTATCTGTCAGTATGATCGTGCTTCTTCTTCTTTATTACAAAGAAAATTAGCTGTGGGGTATGCGCGAGCCGCTAAAATTCTGGATCAGTTAGAAGTAGCCGGTGTCGTTGGTCCACTGGAGGGTGCCAAAGCCAGAGAAGTTTTAATTAAAGATGCCGACGCCTTCTTAGCCAAACAAAATCAGGTTGAATAACTTTTGTTATGAAAACAACTGGAGAGATTTTAAGAGAGGCAAGAATAAAGCAAAAAAAAACTTTAGAAGAAATTTCTCAAAAAATAAAAATTCCCCAAGCTACACTGGAAGCGATTGAAAAGGACCAAACTCAACATTTACCACCCCACATTTTTGTTAAAGGTTTTATTCGTAATTATGCTTTGGAGTTAAATTTGGATCCAGAAAAGGTTCTTGCGGTTTTTCGTCGTGATCATTTATCACTAGATCAAAAGAAAACAATTTCCCATGGAAATAAAGAACTTGAAAAGAATTTTTCTTGGTCTCCACGCTTGACAGGAATTAGCCTTTCGGTTTCGGCAGTGATCATTATTCTGGCCTTTTTAGGTTTACAGTTAAAACAGTATTTTCTGGCACCTCCTCTTATTATTTTTACACCAAAAGAAGGAGAGGTGGTTAAAGGTGAATCTTTAGAGGTTAAAGGAAAAACTTTACCTGATGCTACTGTTTTAGTTAATGATGAACTTATTAGTGTTGAGTTTGACGGCAGTTTTTCTTATACCGTCAAGCTTTTATCTGGAGAGAATATTATTAAAATTAAAGCAGTCAACAGAAGAGGTAAAGAAGTAGAAATCCGTCGCCACGTGAGCCTGCAGGGGAGTTAAATTAAGCGAAGAGCGGTTAAGGTAAAAAGTTTCTAGTTGACAAAAAATTTTAAATATTCAATACTTAAAAGATGACAGATTCAACCCAAATTCTTTTAATTGTTATCATTACCACTCTTACTCTTTTACTGACAGCAGTGGGCGTTCAAATATTTTTAATTTTGATAGAAGTAAGAAATATTCTCAAAAAATTAGGCGCCATGCTCGATGATGCCAAAAAAGTCACAGAAGCCGTGGTGAAACCTGTAGAGGAAGCCTCAACATTTATAAGTGGTTTACGGAGTGGTTTTGGCTTCGTCAAAAGACTCAGAAATATTTTTGTTGCCGATGAAGATTAAAACTTGGTAATTTCTATGGATTCAGAAAATAAACTGCCAGAAAAAAAACAAGCTCGACCTAGCGTGGCTTTTTTTAATGGAGTTTTGCTGGGTGCTTTATTGGGAGCAGGTTCTTTCTTTTTTTTAGGCACTAAAAGAGGTAAAAAAAGCAGAGAACAAATACTTAAAAAAGGAAAAAAAGTTTTAAAACAATTAGAGGGGATTATTGATGAGCTGAGTGAGAAAAAGGAAGTAATGTTAGAAAAAGGAGGCGAGATTAAAGAAGAAATTCAAGATAAAGTTGGCGTTTTACATAAACAGGTTCAGGTTCAAGAAAAGAAAATAAGACAAACACTAAATGAAGTTAATAAAGATTTAAATCAGCTTAAAAAGGGCGTTGTCCACGAAGCTGCCAAAATTCACAAACATTTCTTTAAACAAAAAGGTAAAAACCTCAAAAAATAAATTTTACTTAAGAGAATTTAAAGGAAAAGTATCAATAAACGTCCCCTTCTTTTTATTCTTAATTGTTCCTCTAGACTTCTTCTGTTAAAATCAAGTTAATGAAGGCACAAGAGTTGAGGAATAAATTTATAAAGTTTTTTCTTACCAAAAAACATAAACAAATTCCCTCAGCTTCTTTAATACCCGAGAATGATCCGACCGTGCTTTTTACCACTGCCGGTATGCATCCTCTTGTTCCCTACCTTATGGGTCAGTCTCATCCTTTGGGAAAGAGATTGTGTTCTGTTCAAAAATGTCTGCGAACCGATGATATTGACGAGGTTGGCGATCGGCGTCACTTTACTTTTTTTGAAATGTTGGGTAACTGGAGCTTGGGCGATTATTTTAAAAAAGAAGCGATAGCATGGTCTTTTGAGTTTTTGACTAATAAAAAATGGCTTGGGTTGGATCCACAAAGAATTTATATTTCAGTCTTTAAAGGTGATCAGACTGCTCCGATGGATAAAGAATCGATTAGACTTTGGCAGTTAGTCTTTAAAAAAGTCGGAATTAAAGCCAAATTAGGGGAGAGAATTTTTACTTATGGTAAAAAAGAAAATTGGTGGGGACCGGCAGGACAAAGCGGTCCTTGTGGGCCGGATACGGAAATGTTTTATGATACGGGTTTACCTCATGATAAGAAATTTGGCAAATTTTGTCACCCTAACTGTCAATGCGGTCGCTTTATAGAAATCTGGAATGATGTTTTCATGGAATTTAATAAAAAAACTGATGGTAATTTTGAGACTCTAAAGCAAAAGAATGTTGATACCGGCCTTGGCTTAGAAAGAGCTGTTGCCTTAACAGAATTTATCGCTGGCAGAATTGAAGAACCTGATCCATTTTTAACCGAACTTTTTAATTCAATGATTCGAATCATTGAACTTTTATCAGGGAAAGAATATAGAAAACAGCAGAGAGAATTCAGAATTATTACTGATCACTTAAGAGCAAGTGTTTTTTTGCTCGCAGATGGCGTGGAACCGTCAAACAAAGATAGAGGTTATGTTTTGAGGCGTTTAATTAGAAGGGCAATATTTAAACTCAGCCAATTACAAATTAAAAATATTAGTGAAGCCTCTTTGGAGATCAGTAAGGAGATTATTAAAGTTTATCAACCTTTTTACAAAGAATTAATGCTAAATTCTCCAAAAATTTTAGAATTAATTGTGAGGGAAATAAATAAATTTACAGAAGCCTTAAAAAATGGCATGAAATATTTAGATAAAGCAAAGGTAATTAATGGCAAAACGGCTTTTTTTGTTTTTGAAACTTACGGTATTCCTCTCGACTTAAGTTTAGAATTAGCCATAAAAAGGGGTGAAAAGTTTAATAAGGAAGAATTTGAGAGGCAATTTAAGAAACATCAAGCTTTGTCAAGAAAAGGCGCCCAGCAGAAATTTGCCGGAGGTTTACAGGATCATTCTGAACAAACCACAAAACTTCACACCGCTACTCATCTACTCCATGCCGCCTTAAGAAAAGTTTTAGGAGAAGAGGTTCATCAAGTAGGTTCAAATATTACTGCTGAACGCTTAAGATTTGATTTTACTTACCCGAATAAATTAACGGTAGACCAGCTTAGCCAAATTGAAAAATTGGTCAATAAAATCATTAAAAAAAATATAAAAGTTGAATGTCAAACAATGTTATTAAAGGAGGCTTTAAAAGCTGGTGCCTTAGCCTTTTTTGGACAGAAATATCCAGAAAAAGTTAAGGTTTATAAAATTGATTCTTTTAGTTTAGAAGTTTGTGGTGGACCTCATGTAGACTTTACAGGTAAGATAGGAAGTTTTAAAATAATCAAAGAAGAAGCCGTGGGGACAGGTAAACGTCGCCTTTATGCAAAAACCAGCTAAAGGAGGCGTGTTGATGGTAATGGTTTTGTTTTTATGACGGTTGGTAATTTTTTTTTAAAATTAACCAAAAAAACTTCTGAAAAAAAAGAAAATTTTTTAGCTCTCGAGATTAATAGCGAAACTGTTAAAGCTGCAGTTTGGTCGGTAGTTGCTAATCAAGTTGAAATTTTGCGTTTTGGCTCTATTGAAGAGTGGGAAGATAAAGAAGATTTGATTAAAGCGGCGGATATCTCAATTAGTTATGCTAGTGAGGGAATTACACCTGAACCAGAAAAAATAATCTTTGGACTTCCCTTAAATTGGGTTGAGGGTGAAAAAATTCTTCCTAAAAAAAAGACGCTCTTGGCTGGTCTTTGCGAAAAATTAAGTTTAAAACCAGTAGGTTTTGTGGTTTCTTTAGAGGCATTGATTACTTATTTGAAAAGACAACAAGGCACTCCCCCTTCGGCGATCTTCGTTCAGCTGAGCGAAACTGAAATTGTGGTTACTCTCGTAAACTTAGGTAAGGTTATCGACAGTCAAAAAGTTGGTCGAAGCGGTGATTTAGCCTTAGATATTAAAGAAGCTTTGGCAAGGTTTAAAGAAGTAGAAAGTTTGCCCGCCAGAATGATTTTATTTGATGGCTTAATTGATTTTGAAGAAGCTAAACAACAGATTATTTCGTTTGACTGGATGGCACAACTTCCATTTTTACACTTTCCCCGGGTTGATTCTTTAGATAAGGATTTTGTAATGAAAGCAATTGCCATTGCTGGCGGAAGTGAGGTAGCTAAATCTTTAGGTTTTCAAATTCAAGAAAAAGAAATTAAAAAAAATTCAGAGGAATTTACGCCAGAAAAAGAAGAGTTAACGGCTCAAGACTTAGGTTTTGTTGAAGAACAGGATATTAAAGAACTAAAACCAGAAATTAACTTAAAAGAAGAAAAAACTGAAGAACATCAAGAAATAGAAGAAAGAAAAGAGGAAAAAAGAATTAATTATAAAAATCCTCTAATTAAATCATTTTTTAAAATGCCTCGATTTTTTTATCGTTTATATCAACTAGGAAAAAGAAAGCTCTTTTTAGTTTTTATCCTCTTATTTGTTGTTCTCGGTCTTCCCATATTTGCTTACTTCAATTTTTTAAAGGCACAGATAGACCTTTACTTTGCACCTCAAAATATTGAAGAGAAGATCGTTTTTAACCTTGATCCTCAAGCCACGGCGGTTGATTTGGAGAAAGTAATTATTCCCGCAGAACAACTTAAAACAGAAGTTGAGGGTGAGGCAGAAATCAACACCACTGGTGAAAAATTGACAGGTGAAAAAGCCAAAGGAGAAGTTACCATTTATAATAAAACCGAAGTGCCTAAAACTTTCCCTGCAGGTACGGTTTTAGTGGGCGAAGGCAATTTAAAATTTATTTTAGACGAAGAGGTAACGGTGGCTTCTAGTTCTAGTCAAGTTCAAAGCGATGAAACGACAATTACGACACCGGGAAAGGCTAAAGCAAAAATCTCAGCCGCCTCCGTGGGTGAAGAATCAAATTTAAAAGTGGGGAGCTATTTTTCCTTTAAAGACTATTCTTCTTCTTCCTTTACTGCCAAAACTGAAGAAGGTTTAAGCGGTGGGAGTAGCAAAAAGGTTAAAATCGTGACCGCTCAAGATAAAAAACAACTTCTTGATAAGTTAACTGAAGAATTGGAAGAAAAAGCTAGAGAAGATTTAATGAATCGTTTAACAGATGACAAAGTGATGTTAGAGGAAATTCTCAACAAGACGATTATTCAAAAAAAATATGATAAAGAAGTTGGTGATGAAGCGGAAACTTTGAAATTAAAAATGAAACTAGCCGCAGAAAGTTTAGTTTATCATAAAGATGATCTTAAAAAGATTATTTTAAAACAAATTAAAGAAGCTAAGGCAGGGGATTTTAATTTAGAAGATGAAAATTTAGAGACAGAAGTTATTAATGCCGAAGTTAAAGAAAATAAGACAAAGGTTGAATTGAATGTGCGAGCAAGTTTAGTGCCAGTCTTAGAGATAGAGAAATTACAGAAAGAACTGGCAGGCAAGAGCGAAATTAGTGCCAAAAATTATCTTCTTTCTTTACCTAACCTAAAGCGAGCAAAGATTGAGCTTTTCCCTTCATTTTTTGGTGTTCTAAAAACATTGCCGCATCTCAATAAAAATATAAAGATAGAGATTAAATTTGAATAATTAATTTTTAGAAGCGATGGCATTATATTCTTATTTTAAAAAACCACCAGTATTTTTTTCTCCAGAATTAAGTTTTTATGAGTCGTCTTCAAAGATGGGTTTAATTGCCACTTTTAAAAAAAACCGGTTTCTACCAATTGTTTTTATTTTAGGGGGACTTTTTTTACTTTCGCTGGTGAGCTATTCCCTTTTTTCTTACAAAATTAATCTTTGGCGTTGGCAAGAAGAGACGATTATTTCGCCAATTCCGGAAATAGTTTTGGCTAAGGATTTTGTTACCCCTTTAAAAGTTGAAGAAAGCGGTGGGAAAGTGGAAGTAATTGATAAGGTTGATTATAACTTGATTGCAAATTGGTTTCCTTCGCGACCAGTACCACCGATTAAGCCGAGTAAAGTTACCCATTACAATCTTTCTATACCTCAATTAAAGATTGAAAAAGCCGTGGTGGCGATTGGAGGGAGAGAGTTAAAAGATAGTCTAATTCAATATCCTGGTACGGCTTTACCTGGCGAATATGGTAATACCGTAATTTTTGGCCATTCGGTTTTGCCAACCTTTTATAATCCCAAAGATTACAAAACTATTTTTTCTTTGATTCCTACTTTAAAAAAGGGGGATAAAATAATTCTTGATTTTGATGGTATGAGTTTTGTTTATGAAGTTGAAGATTATTTTGAGGTTAAACCAGAAGAGATTGATATTTTGGAACAACACTTTGATCGTCAAACCTTAAGCTTGGTGACTTGTGTGCCGCCGGGAACTTATCTTCGCCGGGGGATTTTAAGAGCCCGCTTAGTGAAAATATGAAAAAAAGAGGAGAGAGGAAGAATTTTTTAGGAATCGATTTTGGGACCCAATATCTTGGTTTAGCCTTTTCTTCTGGTTATTTGGCAGAGCCTTTAATTACCCTTCAATTTACTAACTTGCAAGAAGTAATAGCTAAATTGATTAAGATCATTCAAAAAAGACGGATCAATAAAGTGATTGTTGGTTTACCAGAGGGCAGATTAGAAAGGAGGATTAAGTCATTTACCAAGGAATTAAGAAAGCTAACTTCAGTTCCCGTTGCCTTTGTCGATGAGACCCTAACAACTTATGAGGCAAAGAAAAAAATGGCCGAGGCGGGAAATTCTAAGTTTAGAAAAAAAAGAAAAGAACATGAAATAGCAGCTTGTCTAATTCTTCAGGAATATTTGGAGACTCAAAATTAACTTAACAATTTAAGTTTGAAATTTCTTATCACTGAAGATGAGTTTAAATTTTTTTGTACATTTAGTTTATTAAAAACAGCTTTTAGGAAGACTTTTAACGGTTAGATTAAAGGAAAATAAATGCCGAAAAAGCCGGTGGTGGGGTATAAAAACTAAGCGGCCGCAGATTATTTATTACCCCATAGAGCTTAATTATTTTTATAAATTTAATATTTTCCTACACCTGATATTCTTAATATATCTTCTTAATCTTCTTAGTGCTTTCCCCGTTTAAAGTTAAGAATTTCAAACTTTTTAATAATTACTAATGAAGTTGAAGTTTTGAATTTTTGATGGTTAATGGCGTGATGTTTTTCCTCTCTCGGCGGTTTATACCTTGCTAATTTTATATAGTTTTTATTTTTATAACCTTAGCTTATTTTTAAGGACTTGTGAAAGGGCTTAAAGGAGGTTAGTATTTGAGTTTTAGAGTGTTGTAAAAACCCGAAGTTTTCTCCTTTTAGTGTTTTTATCAAATATTTTTTAATGGTATTTAAAGTTTCTTTGATATTGAGTTTAAGATTTTATGGTTAAATCAAAAAAGTATCAGGTTAGGTTTCTATCTTGATTATTTTTATTGATTACTGTTAAAATGGATTTATGTTTAAAAATATCATTGCGCCAGTCCAAGCTTGGTTACTCTCAAGAGGAAAGTGTGTTGGTTGTGGTACCAGTTTATCTTTGGGGCGACAAGAAAAAAGAAAGGATGGTTCAGTAAAGGTAACTTGTAGATGTGGCAGGATATTTATCCGGGAGGCAAAAACGGGAAAATATAGAAGGGCTTTATTTGATGAAGTATAGGTTTATTTCTTCAAAAGGAGAATGAAAAACCGGTTACCTCTGTTTTTAACTTTATTTTTATTTTTCCCTTCCTTTTTACTTGGTTCTTTTTTGTGGTGGCAATGGGCCATTAATCCAGTAGACAGTAAGAGTCAAGCAGAAAAAATTTTTGTTATTCAGAAAGGCGAAAAGACGCAAAATATCATTGAGAGGCTCAAAAACGAGGGTCTAATTAAAAATAAATTAGCTTTTAGTTTACTCTTATATAAAGAGGGTGCAGCCGAAAAAATTCAAGCAGGAGATTTTCGTTTAAGTCCAAAAATGAACGCCCGAGAAATTATTCAACAGTTAAGAAAGGGAAGACTGGATGTTTGGGTGACTATCCCTGAAGGTTTAAGACGCGAAGAAATTTATCAAATTTTAACCAATGAAGGATTTAATTTTAATTTTCAAGAGTGGTTGACTTTGACAGAAGAAAAAGAAGGTTATTTATTCCCTGACACTTATCTTGTTCCTCAGGAAGCAACAGCAGGAGCCATTATTAAGATTTTATTGAATAATTTTAAAGAAAAAACAAAAAATTTAGCTAAAGATTTAAACTTCGAAGATATTATTTTAGCTTCTGTGATCGAAAGAGAAGTAAAAACAGAAAAAGACAGACCAATTGTCGCAGGAATTTTGAGAAAAAGACTCGAAAATGGGTGGCCGCTAGAGGTAGATGCGACTGTGCAGTATGCCTTAGGTAAAACAAAGTGTCAACAAAACCAAACTAAAAACTGTTGGTGGCAAGAGGTTAAAAGTGAAGACTTAAACATAGATTCGCCTTATAATACCTACAAAAATCGCGATTTGCCGCCGACGCCAATTTGTAACCCTGGTTTATCTTCAATTAGAGCGGCAATTTTTCCTCAAAAAACTAACTATTGGTTCTATCTTTCGGACAATAAAGGGAACCTTCATTTTGCTGAGACCTTAGAGGAGCACGAAGCCAATATCGAGAGGTATCTTAAATAACTCTTGACAAAATAAAGGATTGATGTTATAAAAGAAAAGCCTGTTAAGGTAATTTTTTGTTAGTGTGTCATTTATTAGGAAAGATTCCCTTTGATTAAAAAAAATATTTTATAAATCAAAAAATTAAAGCATCCAGGCCTTAAAAAAGGCCTTATTTATTTTACCTTAAATTGATGAAAAGAAATAATACCGGTGAAAGACTTTTTTGGGGTAAAGCCTATAAGGTGTTGCCTGAGCTTGATTTTTTAGCGATTCAAAAAGAGTCTTATAAAGATTTTCTCGAGGATGGCATTAGAGAAATCTTAATGGAGTTTTCCCCCCTAGAAGATTTTACAGGTAAAAATTGGCGTTTAGAGTTTCTCAGTCACAAGTTTGGTAAACCTAAATACAGTTCTTTAGAGGCAATCGAAAAAGGTTTAAATTATGAAAGCCCCCTTAAAGTTTTAAGTAAATTAACTAATAAAAAAACGGGTGAGACTACCGAGCAAGAAGTTTTTTTTGGTGATTTACCCCAGATGACTGGGAGCGGGACTTTTATTATTAATGGTGTTGAAAGAGCAGTGGTAACTCAACTGGTAAGAAGTTCGGGCGTTTTTTTTGCGGCAGAGACGGATGTTTTAACAGGCAGAGTACTTTACAAAGCAGAATTGCGGCCGTTGCGTGGTTCATGGTTGGAGTTTGTGGTTAACCGCAACGATATTATCAGCGTGAGAATCGACCGTCATCGTAAATTTCCAGTGACAGTTTTATTAAGAGCAGTCGGCATTTCTTCTGACGAGGAATTACAGGAAATTTTTAAGGAAAGTGATACCAATCCCAAGCATAATTATTTAGCCGCCACTATTAATAAAGATCCTACGAAATCTACAGAGGAGGCTTTAATTGAAATTTATGAAAAAATGCGCCCGGGCGAACCGGCGATTTTAGATAATGCTCGTCAATTTCTCAATAATATGTTTTTTAGTCAGCGCCGCTATGATCTTGGAGAAGTTGGTCGCTATAAACTCAATAAACGCTTGGGACTTCCTACCGAAAATCTTGATAATAAGAAACGAGTTTTAACTAAAGAAGATATTGTGGGAACTGTCAAATATCTTATTGGTCTGCAAAATGGCTTGGGAAGAATTGATGATATTGATCATTTAGCTAATCGCAGAGTAAGACGCGTAGGCGAATTAGTTTCCTCTCTTGCTTTTAGAATTGGTATGTTAAGGCTTGAAAGGTCTATTCGTGAGAAGATGAGTCTTACTAAGCCAGATTTTTTAGCTACCCCAAGTTTTTTTATTAATCCTCGCCCGTTAGTGGCTACCATCAGTGAATTTTTCCGTCGGAATCGGCTGTCAACAATTTTGGATCAAAATAATCCCCTCTCTGAACTAGATAATTTAAGACGTCTTTCGGTGATGGGAAGAGGCGGAGTTACGAGAGAAAGAGCTTCCTTTTCAATGCGCGATATTAATTCCTCGCAATATAGCCGAATTTGTCCGGTACGTTCACCAGAAGGACCAAATATTGGTTTGGTTACCTATCTTTCTTTATATGTTAAGGTTGATAAGTATGGTTTTTTGCAAGCTCCTTATCGACGAGTAGTCAAAGTTAAAAAGAATAATCAAGTAAAAATGAAAGTTACTGAAGAAATTGTTTATATGCCTGCCGATGATGAGGAAGAACATTATATTACTCATGCGGCGATCAAAGTTGATGACCAGGGTTATATCCGAGAGGAATGGATTCCGGCAAGATATAAAGGCGAATTTATTGAGATACCCGTGGAGCAAGTAGAATTTATGGACGTCATACCTCAGCAGGTAGTGGGGACTTCTGCTTCTTTAATTCCTTTTATTGCTCATGATGAAGCTAATCGAGCTTTAATGGGTACTCATATGCAGTGTCAAGCTTTGCCTCTGGTAAAACCGATGGCGCCTTTAGTTGGTACAGGTATGGAAAAGACGGTGGCAAGTGTGATGAATTGGGTGGTAAAAAGTGATTTTAACGGCAAAGTGGTGTTTGTTGATGCCCAAAAAATAATTATTCAAGTCGATCCCAAAGAAAAAGCAAAACTTGAAGAATTTAAAAAGAATCTTCCTGAAATGGTCAAGGTTGAAGGCGATAAAGTAATTTATAAATTAATTAAATTTAAAAGAACAGCTCAAAGTACCTGCTATAACCAGATACCTGTTGTTGAGACAGGTGAGAAAGTTTCGACAGGCCAACTTATTATTGATGGCCCAGCCTGTCAAAACGGAGAATTGGCTTTGGGGGCTAATTTATTGATTGCCTATATGCCCTTTGAGGGCTTAGGTTACGAAGACGCCATTGTGATTTCTGATCGTTTAGTTAAGGAAGATGTTCTTACCTCAATTCATATTAATGAATATGAAGCAGCCGTGATGGATACTAAACTTGGTCCTGAGGAATTAACCCGCGATATTCCCAATGTTTCCGAAACAGATTTGGCAAATTTAGCCTCGGATGGTATTGTTGTGGTTGGTGCTAACGTTAATCCAAACGATATTTTAGTGGGCAAAATTGCGCCCAAAGGTGAAACGGAATTGACCGCAGAAGAAAGACTTCTGCGTGCCATTTTTGGTGAAAAAGCGAGAGAAGTTCGTGATACTTCTTTGCGGATGCCTCATGGCGAATCAGGAACAGTAATCAAAGTAAGTATTTTAGACAGAGAAAAGGGTGATGAATTAGAACCAGGCGTGAATAAAATTGTTAAAGTTTGGGTAGCCCAAATGAGAAAAGTGGTGGTTGGTGATAAATTGGCAGGCCGTCATGGTAATAAAGGAGTTATTTCGCGGATTGTTCCCGAGGCTGATATGCCTTATATGGAGGATGGTACACCCATCGATATTATTATTTCACCACTTTCCATCTTAGCAAGAATGAATTTAGGTCAGTTGCTTGAGGCTCAATTAGGTTGGGCTGCCCAGAGATTAAACTATAAAGTTGCTGTACCGGTTTTTGAAAATTTACAGGAAGAAACTATCCAAAGGGAATGGGAAAAAGCTGGTTTGCCACCAGATGGCAAAGTTCAACTTTATAATGGTAAAACAGGAGAACCTTTTGAAAGAAAAACGAATGTGGGTATAGCTTATATTCTTAAACTTGTTCATATGGTGGAAGATAAAACCCATGCCCGCTCAACTGGTCCTTATTCTTTGGTAACCCAGCAACCATTGGGTGGTAAAGCCCAAATGGGCGGTCAGCGTTTAGGTGAGATGGAGGTTTGGGCACTTGAAGCTCATCGTGCTGCTTATAACCTGCAGGAGATGTTGACTATTAAAAGTGATGATGTGGTTGGTCGCGCGAAGGCTTTTGAGGCAATCGTTAAAGGTACCGAAATTCCTGAAGCTACCATTCCGGAATCTTTTAAAGTTTTAGTTAAAGAACTTAATTCTTTGACTTTAAATATTATTCCCGGGGGGGTAATTGCCCAGCCAGCAAATATGAGTAATTCTGCTATTAGTAGTTTTTCTGACCAAGTTAATAATGAGATAAAAACAGAAAAAGAAGAAGTGAAGGAAGAAGAAAATGTTTAGTAATAAAATTATTGATTTTAAAACTTTAACCATTAAATTGGCTTCACCTCAAACCATTAAAGAATGGTCGCATGGTGAAGTAACCAAACCGGAAACTATCAACTACCGAACTTTAAAACCGGAGAAAGACGGTTTGTTTTGCGAAAGGATTTTTGGTCCTACCAAGGACTGGGAGTGTTATTGTGGTAAATATAAACGTATTCGCTATAAAGGGATTATTTGTGATAAATGTGGGGTAGAAGTCACTTTATCTAGGGTAAGAAGAGAAAGAATGGGACATATTTCTTTGGCTTGCCCAATTGCTCATGTTTGGTACTTCAAAGGTATCCCTTCTAAGCTTTCTTTATTATTAGATATCATTCCACGAGATCTTGCAGGTGTTATCTATTTTGCTCGTTATTTAGTTTTGGAAGTTGATGAAGATAAAAGAAAAGACGTTTTGAATAAATTGAAAAAAAAGCTAGAAACAACTCTTGAGGAACTGGAAATAAAAGCAAAAAAGGAAAAAACAGAATTAAAAGAAGAAGAGGCTAAAGCCATAAAAGAATTGAAAGAAAAAATTAAATTAGTAGAAAGAAGAGAACTGACTATTCAAGAAATTAATTTAAGAACTAAACAGCAAATTGCGGCAGTTAATGACAATCTTTTTGCGGAAAAAGAAAGAGCTCATCAACTTTTTAAAGCCCTTTTTGAAATGGTTAAAAAAATAAAAATAAAAAGTATTCTTACAGAAGATGAGTATCTAAAACTTTTGGATTATCAAGCGACTGGTTTTTTGAAGGTTGGAATGGGTGCGGAAAGTTTGCTGGAACTTATTAAGAAAACTGATTTTGACAAACTTTCAGATGATTTAAGAAAAACAGCAAGAACGGCAACAGGACAAAAAAGGATTAAGGCTACCAAAAGGTTACGTTTAATTGAAGGCATGAAAAAAGCCGGTATTCAGCCCAGTTGGATGATTTTAAGCGTTTTACCGGTGATTCCTCCTGATTTGCGACCCATGGTTCAACTTTCTGGTGGTCGTTTTGCCTCAGCAGACCTTAATGATTTATATCGTCGGGTGATTAATCGTAACAACCGCCTTAAGCATTTAATTAATCTTGGCGCTCCAGAGATTATCTTAAGGAATGAAAAAAGAATGCTTCAGGAAGCCGTTGATAATCTTATTGATGCCACGATTTCAGGCAGGACTAAGAGAAGAACTACCAAAGAATTAAGGTCTTTATCAGAAATGTTGCGAGGGAAACAGGGGCGCTTTCGCCAAAATCTTTTGGGTAAACGCGTAGATTATTCAGGCAGGAGTGTAATTGTTGTGGGACCAGAACTTTCCTTAAATCAATGCGGTTTACCTAAAGAAATGGCTTTAGAAATGTTTAAACCTTTTGTATTGCGAGAAATTATCAAACAGGGATTGGCGCCAAATGTTAAAAGTGCCAAACATTTTTTAGAAAGACGACCGCCAGAAGTTTTTGATATTTTGGAGAAAATTACCCAAAAACACCCTGTTTTTCTCAATCGGGCACCAACTTTACATAAATTAGGTATTCAAGCTTTTTATCCAGTTCTGATCGAAGGGAATGCGATTCAAATTCATCCCTGTGTTTGTGCCGGTTACAATGCTGACTTTGATGGTGACCAAATGGCAGTTCATGTACCTTTATCCAAAAATGCCATCAGAGAAGCAATTGAGCAAATGATGCCTCAACATAATCTTTTAAAGCCTGCCGATGGTTCACCAATTACCTTACCCAATAAAGAAATGGCTTTTGGTTGTTATTATTTGACAACATTTGCTAAGGAAACAGAAAAAAAAGAACGCTTGCCTTTCAGCGATATCCATGAAGCAATTACTGCCTACCAACTTAAAAAAATCGGTTTACGCCAACCAATTAAGGTAAAAATAGATAAAAAGTTGGTGGTGACGAGTGTTGGCCGGATTCTTTTTAATGAGTCTCTGCCTTCTTTTTTACCCTTTGTTAATCAGCCAGTTAATGCTGCTTATTTAAAGGAATTAATAAATATAGCTTCTAAAAAGACTGATCTTGAACAAATGGTTAAATTAATTGATGATCTTAAACACTTAGGCTTTTGGGGCGCGACACTTTCCGGTATTTCTTTGTCTATTTCAGACTGTGAGGTGATTCCTCAGAAGAAAAAGATTATTGAGGAGGCTAATAAAAGGGTTGCCGAAATTGAAAAAAATTTCAAGTTAGGTTTAATCACCGAGGAAGAAAAGAAACGTTTATCCAATGATGTTTGGTTAGAGACGACAGAAGATATTGCCAATAAGACATGGGAAAATTTTGATTTGCAAAATAGCGTGAGAATGATTATTGATTCTGGCGGCACGAGGGCTTCGAAAGATCAAGTGAAACAGTTGGCGGCAATGAGAGGTTTGGTGGTTGATCCGTTAGGGAAAATAGTTGAATTGCCGACAAAATCAAACTTTAGAGAAGGTTTATCAGTATTTGAATATGTTACTTCGAGTCGAGGTTCCCGAAAAGGCCTTACCGATTCGGCTATTAAAACGGCTGATGCAGGTTATTTAACACGGCGTTTGGTTGACGTGGCTCACGACGTGATTATTAGATTAGAAGATTGTGGAACTTCGCAGGGTATAGAAATTAAGAGAGAAGAAAAACGCATGACTACTTTTTATCAACGTTTATTGGGGCGCATTTTGCTTAAAAATATAGTTAATCCTCGAACAAAAAAAATTTTGATAAAAGCTGGAGAAATTCTTACTGAAGAGAAATTGAGCCAAATTAAAGACCTAGAGATAGAAAGCGTAAGTGTTCGTTCCCCTTTGACTTGTGAAGCAAAATATGGACTTTGTCAAAAATGCTATGGGTGGGATTTCTCTAAAAAAGAGTTGGTTTCTTTGGGAACACCGGTGGGGATTTTGGCTGCCCAATCTATAGGTGAGCCAGGAACTCAATTGACGATGAGAGTGAAACATTTTGGGGGAATTGTAGTTTCTGACGTGACGCAAGGATTACCTCGGGTTGAAGAACTTTTTGAAGCCAGAACTCCCAAATTGTTATCCCCGATTACGGAGATTGCCGGTAGGGTTAAAGTTGAAGAAACACCATCAGGTTATCGCGTAAAAATTAGAAGTGTTGGTATAAAACCAGTCGAGGAAAGAGAATATTTAGTCCCCCTGACAAGCACTTTAAAGGTTAAGACAGGTGACCTGGTACCAGTAGGCATGCAATTGGCTTCTGGTGGCCTTGACCTTAAAGAAGTTTTAAGGATTAGAGGTTTAAGAGGCGTTCAGGATTATCTTATCAAAGAAATCCAACAAATTTATGAATCTCAAGGCATTCCTATCAATGATAAACACTTTGAGGTGATTATTCGTAAAATGAGCGATAAAGTTAAAGTGGAATCTTCAGGGGATACTAATTTATTACCTGGGGAACTCGTAGAAAAATCTTACTTTGAGGATGAGAATGCGGCGATTTTAGCTTCTGGTGGCGAACCCGCTACTGCTCAAGTTATTATTTTAGGGATTACTCGAGCTAGTCTTTACACGAGTTCTTGGCTATCGGCAGCTTCTTTTCAGGAAACCTCAAATGTTTTAACTGATGCTTCTTTGGAAGGAAAGGAAGATAAACTTTTAGGTTTAAAAGAAAATGTTATAATAGGCAGACTGATTCCAACAACGCCAGAAAGAGCAAAAATAGAATAGGAGGTTTAAAATTATGCCCACAATTAATCAACTTATTCGTAAGGGCCGTAAACTTAAACCCAAGAAGGTAAAAGCAGCAGCCTTAAGAAAATTTTTTAATGCTAAAGAAAGAAGGGTTAAAGAATTAGCTTCTCCTCAAAAAAGAGGAGTTTGTGTTTTAGTGAAGACAATGACCCCTAAAAAGCCCAATTCGGCTCTAAGAAAAGTTGCAAGAGTAAGACTATCCAATAAACAAGAGATTACTGCCTATATTCCTGGAGAAGGTCATAATTTAGTAGAACATTCGGTGGTTTTGGTAAGAGGAGGGAGAGTTAAAGACTTGCCGGGAGTAAAATATCATATTATTAGAGGCAAATATGATGCTTTAGGCGTAGAAGGTAGACAAAAAGGCCGTTCTAAATATGGTACACGCATCGGTGGTAAAGTAGGAGTAACTACTGGACCAGCTCCAGCCACAAGTTAAATATGAGAAACAAAAGAGCCAAAAAGAGACTTCTTGAACCAGATTCTGTTTATAACAGCCGCCTAGTAACAAGATTAATTAATCGGGTTATGAGAAATGGTAAAAAATCGGTGGCAGTAGCGCAGGTGTATAAAGCTTTAAAACTTGTAGAAGAAAAGCTCAAGAAACCAGCTTTGGATGTGCTTAGACAAGCTTTGGAAAATATTAAACCAGTGATGGAAGTTCGACCTCGTCGGATTGGGGGAGCCGCTTATCAAGTACCCATGCCTGTTAGAGGAGACAGACGAGAGTCCTTGGCGATTAAGTGGTTGGTTTTATCGGCAAGAGAAAGACCTAATAAGGAGTATAAAAACTACAGCTTGAAATTAATGGCAGAAATCATAGATGCTTTAAACAATACTGGTGGGGCGGTTCGTCGGAAAGAAAATGTCCATAAAATGGCTGAAGCTAATAAAGCCTTTGCTCACTTTAGATGGTAAAAATTTTTAACCTCCCTCGTTTTTTAATTTCTTTATTTAGTTAGACCCAGAAGATTGATAATAAAAGGGAGAAGAGTTTAAGTTAAATAATCACTTGCTTCATGTTATAAGTTTATTAAATTCATAAAAATTTCCATAATATTTGTTTTTTTATGTTTTGTGTTTTGCTTACTAAGCAAAGTAATTGACTCAAAGGTCTTTAAATTCAATGATTCGAATCATTGAATTTTTAAGGGGAAAGGGGAGCGGTTTAAATGTTTAAATCTAGAAACTCTTTTTTAAAAATAGCTTTCTTGTTATGATAAAAAGGTGAGAAAATTACTGATTGCTACTCACAATCTCAATAAATTTCAAGAATTTTTAGAAGCCCTTCAAGATTTACCCTTTAATTTCTTTAAACTTAATGATTTGGGAGAAAAGTTTTTTAATTTCAAATTTAAAGAAACAGGTAGGACTTTTGTAGAGAATGCTATTTTAAAAGCCAAAACTTTTGGTCGAGCAAGCGGTTGCTTAACGCTGGCGGATGATTCTGGTTTATGTGTTGATTATTTGAAAGGAAAGCCGGGTATAAACAGTCATAGATTTGGCAAGGGTAGCGATGAAGATCGTTATCAAAAATTACTTAAGATGATGTCAGGGGTTAGTTTGGCAAAAAGGCGTGCAGTCTTTATCTGTGCCCTCGTCCTTTTTGATCCAGTGAAGGAGATGATTGAAATCAGTAAAGGTAAATGTCAGGGAAAGATTGCCTTTAAACCTCAAGGCGAAGGCGGCTTTGGTTATGACCCCATTTTTATTGTTGATGGTTTAAATAAACACCTTGCTCAATTAAGTTTAGCAGAAAAAAATCAAGTTTCTCATCGGGGCAAGGCTTTAAAAAAAATAAGAAAAAGATTGTTAACCTATCTTTAAATAATTCTTTAGAGATTAAATAGCGATGAAAATTAAAGAGATGTTTTTAATATTTTTTTCAGGTTTAATTACCGGTGTTTTTCTAAGCTTTTTTAAGCTAGATAAATCAGATAATTTTTTAGTCGCACCTGTGGCTCTTTCGATGGCCGCCACCAAAGATTTCATTATGCCCGTCAGCGGAGAGGAAATTTTAAGACCAGCAGGGGTAACCTTTTCAGCGCCCAAGAAAGTTTTTAAACAAAATTTAAACCAAAATGAGCCTCTAAAAGCAAATGAAGAGCTTACCGACTCTTCTTTAGCTTTAAGAAACCCAGCGGTTTCCCTCAATGCTGGTAGTTTAACTCTTGCGATTTTGGGAGATTCAATGGTAGATACGATGGGAGAGGGCCTTCCTTATTTAGAAAAAGCCTTAAAAAAATATTATCCTCATTATAAGTTTAGATTGTTAAATTATGGGGCAGGCGGCACGAATATTGATTATGGTATTCAAAGATTAACAGAAAATTATCAATATTTAGGTAAAAATATCCCCGCTTTAATTTCTACTAACCCAGACATTGTGATTATTGAGTCCTTTGCTTATAATGCTGGCGGAGTTCAAAAAAGTGATTTTGACCACCATTGGTTATCACTGGCAAAAGCGGTAGAGATTTTAAAAACCCAGACTCGTGCAAAAATTATTTTATTGGCCACCATTGCTCCCAATAAAGCCAATTTTGGGCTGGGAGCGGCAGGAATTAATTTAACTAAGGAACAGGCATGGCAACATGCAGAAAAAATTAGTCTATATTTAGAAAATACAATTAACTTTGCTAATTCTCAAAAATTAGCCCTCGTTGATGCCTATCATCCTTCATTAGTTAATGGTGATGGCAATCTTCGTTACATTAGTGTCGCTGATCATCTTCACCCTTCTGTTGAAGGCTGTATTTTTATTGCCGAATTAATTGCTCAAAAATTAATTGAATTAGGTTGGTTAAAATAGTTAACTTTGATTTTTGGTTTCTGAAAAGCTAGAATAAAGTTAAGCTCTCAAGTAAGATGACAAAATACTGCCCATGAAACTTGCTCATGAAGAATTAAAAAAAATCCTCGTTCAGGCTGGTTTTATTTCCGCTGCTGATTTTGATGATGCCCTGCGTGCTGCCACAGATTTAGGAAAAAGGATTGAAGATATCTTAATTTTTAGGGGTTTTATTAATGAAATTACGCTAGGTAAGCTGGTAGCCGAGTACCTCAAATTACCCTACATTGAGATCAGCCGCCAGTTTATTGCCGAAGATGTTTTGAAACTTATTCCCGAGAAACTCGCGCGAGTTTATCGGATTGTTGCCTTTGCAAAAGAGGGTTCAGTTTTGAAGGTGGCAATGAGCGATCCAACGAATTTTGAGGCCCTGGAATTTGCCCGTAGGCAAACTGGTTTACAAATTGTTCCCTATTTTACTACCGAAGGCAACATCCGCAAAGCCCTTGGCCAATATAAACGTAATATCCGTGCTGTTTTTGATAAAGCCATCAGTGAAAATCTCAAAAAAGCCAGTCCTGAAGAAAATTTAGCCAAAGCCGCTGAAATGTTACCCGTGATTAAGGTTTTAGATACGATTTTAGAATATGCGGTGGCGGAGAAGGCTTCAGATATTCATATTGAAACTTATGCCGAAGAGGTGATTATTCGTTTTCGTATTGATGGTATTTTAAGGGATATTATTAAATTACCACGCGGCATTGAAACAGCTCTGGTAGCGAGGATTAAAATCTTGGCTAATTTAAAAATTGATGAACATCGAGTTCCTCAAGATGGTCGCTATAAATTTATCATTGATGAGGAAGCAATTGCTTTAAGAATTTCCATTATTCCCAGTTTTTATGGTGAGAATGTGGTTTTGCGTTTACTTCCAGAAAATGCCAGACCTTTAAGCTTGGAAGAATTAGGCTTGATGGGTAATAATTTACGGGTAGTTAAGAATAATATGTTCAAACCTCATGGAATGATTTTGGTTACCGGCCCTACGGGTTGTGGTAAAACTACTACCCTTTATTCAATTTTAAATATTCTTAATACCGTGGCGGTGAAAATTTGTACGATTGAGGATCCTATCGAGTATGGGATTAAACGCGTTAGTCAAATTCAGGTTAACTACAAAACCGGTTTAACTTTTGCGGTGGGCTTGCGAGCTTTAATGCGGCATGATCCCAATATTATTATGGTGGGAGAAATAAGAGACAGAGAGACAGCGGAAATTGCCATTCATGCGGCGCTTACCGGACATTTAGTTTTATCAACTTTGCATACCAATAATGCTGCGGGAGCCATTCCGCGTTTATTAGATATGGGCGTGGAAGGCTTTCTGGTAGCTTCGACAATTAACGCCATCATTGCCCAGCGTTTGGTAAGGAAAATTTGTCCCGCATGTATTACTGAATATCAACCTGAGGAAAAAATTTTAGAATTACTAACCAAAGATTTTGGTTTAAACTTAAGCGGGCAAAAATTTTATAAAGGCAGAGGTTGTCGTGAATGCGGAGGAAGTGGTTATACTGGCAGAATTGGGATTTATGAGGTGATTGAGGTAACCGAAACCCTTAAACGTTTAATCAATAACAAAATTGCTAGTGATGAGATTGAAAAGCAAGCACAGAGTGAAGGTATGGTTAAGATGATTGAAGATGGTTTAAATAAAATTGCCGCTGGCTTGACCACAATTGAAGAAGTTTTGCGGGCAGTGAGAGAAGATTGAAAGGGAGATTAAAATGCCGCTTTTTACTTATAAAGCTAAAAACAAAAACGGTTTAATCGTTGAGGAAACGATTCAGGCTTCTACGAAAAGTGAAGCCGCCTCCTTTTTAAAAGCCGATGGTTTGCAAGTTTTAACAATTAAAAGCCTAGATGAAGGTTTTACAAGATGGGGAAAGAAAATTTCTACAGCGGAAAAATCTGCTTTTTGTCGTTTTATGGCAACGATGTTACGTTCAGGTTTATCGCTTTCTGAAGCTGCAGAAATTATTAAACAAGAAACAGAAAATGCAAGAATGAAGGAAATTTTAGCCGATATTGCTTTTCAAACAAAAAAGGGTAAGAGTCTTTCCCTAACACTTTCTTCCTATAAGAGCGATTTTGATGCCACCTTTCTGACAATTATTAAATCGGGTGAGCAATCAGGGACTTTGGAAGAGGCATTTAATTATTTAGCCAAACAGTTGTTAAACAGTTATGAATTTTCTCAAAAAATAAAAGGAGCGTTAATTTATCCGGCAGTGATTATTGGGGCGATGTTTGTCGTTGGCACAACAATGTTGGTGATGGTTTTGCCAAAAATTGCCGATGTCTTTTTAAAGATGAAAATCAATTTACCCACCATGACGCGATTTATTTTTAATCTCGGTCTTTTTATTGGCAGTCACACATTTTTATTTTTATTAGGACTTATTGTTCTTTTTTTTCTTTTTTTTCTTTTAGTTTATCTAGAAAACACAAGAAATAAGTTGATTAAGCTTTTGACTAAATTTCCGCCCATAAAAAAAATGCTTGGACAAATTGATTTAGCGCGGTTTTCCCGAACTTTAGCAATTTTGTTAAAAAGCGGTGTTTCGATCATCGAAGCTTTGGAGGTAGCGGCTGATAGTCTCACCCAGCCGCAATTGAAAAAACAAGCCAAAAATTTTGCTGCTGGTTTAGCTAAAGGTAAATCTTTATCCACAGTTTTAGCAGAAAAACAAGGATATTTTCCTTTGATTATGATTCAAACTATTAGAACTGGCGAAGGTAGTGGTAATTTAGAGGCTGTTTTACAGGAGCTGGCTGATTTTTATGAAAAAGAAGTCGAATATCAATTGAAGAGGTTAACGACGTTAATTGAGCCTATTTTGATGTTATTGATTGGTATTGTAGTAGGAGCGATGGTTATTTTAATTATTGCTCCCATTTATAGTGTTATTGGTGGTTTGCAGGAAAGTATTAAACGCTAAAATGACTAAAAAGCGCTTAGGCAAAACGATAAAAATTTTAAATAATCCTTCCTATTTTTTAATCATTTTTTTAGGTTTAAGTTTAGTGATTTTCCTTTGGTTCATTTTTAGTCAGGTTAATAAAAAGACAATAAAGGATTTTGAAAACTCTCAAGTTAAAATTCAAGATAAAGATAAAACTTTGCTTGTTAATAAAGACGGTTCAATAATTTTTAAAAATCCCACCACTTCTGTTCAACAAACATGGGACGAAGAAAAAATAAGAATATTATTGAGCACTCTTAAAGACGAGGCGGAAAATATTGATGAGGCAGAACAGGCAGCTTTAGCTTTCAAGGAAAATTATCAAGTGACCCTGAGCGATGAAAGAGGTTTCAATTTTAGTTTCAAAATAGGTAAAGATAATCAAATAATTAATAATCTTTTTAATTTTTTTAACAATTCTAGTGATGGAGAAAGTATTGACAGTAACTGGTTTGATCGAGTTTTTCCTTCAGGTAATACTTCTAGCGGCGGCACAGGTGGCGGCTCAAGTGGGGGAACAAGCAGTGGTGGCGGGCGACCTTCAGACTGTCCTTTATGGATTTTAAGTATGTGTATTTATCCCCGTCATTGGTCTTTTTCTCCTGCTCCGAGTGCTTCCTCTCCTTCGCTCTCACCTTCTGTCTTTTTACCAAAACCAACAAAATCACCGGCAGTTCCGGATTGTAGTCTTTGGGAACAGCTGGTTACCGGTAGAACTGTAATTTCCAACACTCTTTGTGTTAAAGAACAAAAATAACAGTTTTAAGAAAGAACTCTTGGTTATAACCAAAATCAAAAGGACTAATAATTGATTGTTCATTTAGTCATTCCCACTAAAATAAGTCCAAAAGATAGTTTTAAAAGAAAAAGTTAAATCTTTAACATGACTTGAAACTTAAACTTTATAAAGATGCTTGTGCAGAAAGTTACTTGGCGGTTATGATGAGAGATTTGTGATTCTTGATGAAGGGTGATGGTATAGGCTACCTTTATTTGCCGTTAGTCTACTCCTTTTGATATGGGTCAGAGATTTTGAGGGAGATATTGGGTGAGAGGTACATGCTTTATTTTCTTCATCATATTCCTCAAAAATTTTGAGAACTGATGAGAGTTTAGTTTTAAGAAGAAATTGTTTAAAAAGCATGAGCAGGTCTTAAACCGCTTTCTTAATGCTTCGTCAGCGGTGCGAATTTCCTTACGGTTTAGTATCAAATGGGGAAAAATTTCTTATCGCCAATTTAAAAAATGGAGATTTATGCCTACGCGTATTTGTCCTAACTATTATATACACTACAGAGTAACTTTTCCGACAACTTAAAATTTTGACGACTTTATAAGCTGGTCAAAATGAAAATTAGAAAGGTTATGGATAAGAAAAACAAATTTATTTATCCGGATCCTCTCAAATTTTATTTTTTCGTCCAGAATAACAATAATTTCTATTCTTCCTTCCAAGAAATAAACTCATAGTCACCACTGGTAGGAAAATACGGTGGCGGTTGATAAAGCAGGGCGGCATCATAAGTAATTTCCCTTTCTCTAAAACCCGAAGAAGGGGGTGAACCAAAATTCCAGTAAGATTTTTCATAAGAGATAATCGTGCCATTAATGGTGAGCTTATTTTTGAGAGCCTGAGAACTTGAACCGCAAAACCATAAATAACCGTGTCTGATAATTTTACCTTTTTGGGCAATGAGTGCGGCGTCAACGCGGAAATTATCTGGAATATTTCGGCTAAAATAGATATCTTTCTGGGCAATAAGACCTAAAGCATTGGTTTGGTCATAGGCGGCAAAAACCAAATTGTTGGTTATCCAAATACTCATATTATTGGTTTCAAGGGGGAAACGGGCGGCAACAACGGTGGTGCGACCTTTAAGTGTGCCTTCTACCCAAAGATAATCTTCAGCAAAAATAATTGGTTTTTGAGAAACCTGATAATTGCCAATTAAATTTTCTTGGCTGATTACTTGATAGCGACGCTGACAACCATCATCTTCGGCGTAGCCATAATAATAATTTCTTTGGGTAACCCGATAAACTTCAAAATTCCCGCCAGCGTAAAATTTGAGATGATAACCATAGGCTTCCGAAGGAGCAAGGTAAAGACCATTGTTTTGTGCTTGTTCGCGCATTGAACCAAAATCAAAGGAAATGAGGTTAAAATCTTTTGCCGGCACCGGGAATTGCCAAAGACCCTGAGCACCGCCCGGTCCGCTTCCCCACACTCCGGGTTTAGTTTGTGGGGGAATGCATCCGGTTTCACTGCCGCAAAGATAGCTTTCTTTAGCGCTTGTTACCAAAGAAGTATTGATACCGTCCATTCTGATGCCATTATTAGAATGGATTCTGCCGTGGACGGTAAGACCGCTGCCATACCAACTGCTGGCGTTTTGCAAAAAAGAGTATTTAGCAAGCGAAGGTTTACCATATTGGGCTCTAATTGTCCTTTTCACTTTCTCATACTGGTTAGTCCAGCCAGTCGAAATAATGGTGACAATCGAAGAACCATTGGACGGTGGCAGAATTTCTAAGCTGAACTTTCCAATTAGGCTTCCCTGAGGATCTTTATATTCGTGTTCGTATTTGCCAGGCTGGCCGGTGCCGTCTTGAAAATCTTCAGGAGCGTGGGCTAGATGCCAACGATAATAATTAATTCCCGCTTCGGCGATATTGAGAGCTTCTTCGGCGGCAACTTGACGATGGGAAAAATCAAGCTGAAGAGTTAAAAGCCAGAGTAGACCATAAATCACCACCACAAAAGTAACCGTAATAATCAATAAAGAAGGAGTAATCGTTCCTGATTGAGACTTCATAGATTATCTTTTAACATGCGCAACTGCGCATATGATTCCAGAATAAAATCTTCATCTGGTTTATCTTTTTCGGTATTTAGTCTTAGATAAACCTTTATAAGCTTTGTTTGCGCCAATCTGGTGGCTAAGGTAAGAGGATTATTAACTTGGTCGGCTGGCCAGTCGCCGTTATAATAAGTAAAAAGAGGATTACTGCCGTTTCTTACATAATCTGTTAATTTTATTAATTTTTCTTCAGTTGGGGGATAAGTAATAGGATAACCGCTAGGTTCGGTAATTCCCTTAAATAACCGGGTATCAGTGATAAAATATCTTACTTTTTCTGTTTTGCCGTCAAAATCAAGATCGCAGAAGAAGCTTATTTCTTGGTCATTTACGGTTTCCAAAGGATAAGCACCATTGTCAGCCGGCCGAGCCGTTCTTAACTCTCTTATTAAATTGGCGACATAAGCATTGGTTTGCTCAACATTTAAATAATTTTGCCAAGCCAAGATTTGCGTTTGCGAAAGAGCCGTGTTTAAGTTTAGCGCCGCCAATCCCAATGCCGAAATCAAAAATAAACCGATAAGAACTTCAACAAGGGTAAAGCCGTTAGTTTTCTCGTTTGTCATAATTGATTCATGATAATTTTTTCTTGAGTTTGTCCTGAAACTTCAATGATACCATGATAATCACTAAAACCAGAAGCCGTGGCACTTAAATTATAAGTAAGAGCCGCTAGGTTTTTAAAGAAGATTTGGCCAAAATTAGGTTTATCGGCAAGACCGCTGGAACCGCTTGCCCGAAAACCGCTTTCCGTCGTCAGTTGGGCTGCTACCGAGGCGATGAGATTTTGATTGGCGTCTTGGAAGATGAGCCAGAGACTATGGGGAGTATGAGAGGTGAGGGCAAAGGTAGCACTATAAGTTTTATCGGGCAGAATTACCCACGGTGGTAGAGGGTTGTTGGCGGACAAATCATAAGGGCTTCCTTCAGGCAATGATAAGTGATAATTGTCCCATTCCAGATTATTTAAAACCAAAACGCCATTACTGTCGGTAGTTAGCATCTTTTCAAATTTAAGAATAACCTCGTCGTCACTATCACGGCCTAAAATTTTTTCTCCTTTTAAAATGAAGTTTTGAGAAGGAAGAGGAAGAAAATCATGTTCTGCGTCTTGAACAGAGTAGATAGTGAGGGTGCTTAGTTTATCAATCGTAAAACTTATTTCTGAAATTTGTCCTGCCAAAACGCTCACATGGGGCTTACTTGGGTTGGCAATTTCTTCGGTAGAATAGGTTTTTTCACTACTATAACCGGCTTTAGTTACTTGAATTTGGTAGCAATCATTACAAACTGGCGCGCCTGGCAGAATAAGCCGGCCATCGTCAGCAGTTTTTAAGTTAAGGTCCACTGGTGGATTAGTGGAGGCGTTGATTTTTACTTCAGCTTGAGGCACAGGTTGACCCTCAGCGTTAAAAACCAAAATAGAGAGAGTGCCACCGCCGGTGGTTGATTCCACTCCCTTGGGAGCAATATCAGTAACTAGGGTTACCGGATTGCTTTCCGAGGCAGCCACCCCTCCCCAACTCACATCTACTCTTACACGTTTATAATCTGTAGGGAGTAAATCAGCTGGCGCTTGCTTGTCAAAAGGGTCATCAATATAAATAATATCTACCTTAATTTTATAAACTAAATTGTTTTTTTTAACCATTTCAAGTTGGCTTAAAGGTCCACTAGGGATGCCGCCGAGAGTACCCACCTGGTTATAGGGAAGGTTACGAATGAGTTCAATCTTTTCTAAAGCTAAATGTCTTGCTGTAACCCTGGCTTTATTAAAAGAAATGAGTTCATAAGCAGAAAGCACTAGGCTAAAAAGAGCGTGAGAGAGGATACCTAAAATAGCAACAGCAATTAAAATATCAAGGTAAATTTGACCGGCAGTTTTCATAAATTATAATTTTATAATTTAAGTTTAACACTTTTAATTTACAAATGTGAGTAAGCTGATATATAATGAACTTTAAGATAAATTGTTACTGCCCATGGATTCGAAAAAAAATTTTATTTCTTTATCCTTTACTCCCAAAAAACTTCAATTTTTGCAACTTAATGCCGCCAAAACAGCAGTAATCAGTTACGGTTCTGTGCCCCTACCAGAGGGTTTAATCAGCAATTATAAAGTCACTGACAAAAATGTTTTGATAAAGATTTTAAAAGATATCTGGCAAAAATTTCACTTAAAAGAAAAAAAGGTGGGGATTATTATTCCTGAATTTTCGGCTTTTAGTAAAAATATTACCCTGCCTTTACTTGATGCCAAAGAGTTAGATGAAGCCGTGCGTTGGCAGGCTCAAGATTTTTTACCTTTACCTTTAGATCAGACAGTTTTAGATTGGAGAATTATTCAGAAAGATAAAAATAATTGTCAAATTTTAGTTATCGCCATGCCCAAAGAAATTTTAATAACTTTTGTGGATACCGTTGGCGAGGCTGAGCTTTTACCAGTAGTGGTAGAAACTCCTTCATTAGCCTTATCGCGAATTGCCGACTCCAAAAAATTTGGGAGATTAATTATTTATATTAACAGCGAGGAGGCTATTTTAGTTTTGAGTTATGGAGAGGAAATTATTGGTAGTTCGGTCGTCAATGCTGCTGATTATGAAGGTATCCTTTGGACGGCAGTTAATATGAGTAGACATTATAAAGATACTCAAATTGAAGTTTTAGAAATTGGCGGTTTAAAATTTACTGAGCAGCTTTTGACTAACTTACAAAAAGAAATCAACAAGCCGATAAATTGGATAATTCCTAAGGTTGCCGGCCTTAGTTCTGAACAAATTCAAGAATATTTACTGCCTCTTGCTTTGCAATTTAAGGATCCGGCAGAACCAGCTAACGAGCTAACAATTAACTTATTACCTGATACTTGGGTAGAAAAATATCAAAAAATTAAATTTGAAAAACAAAGTTCAATTCTTTTAACCTTGGTTACGGTAGTGATCTGGAGCTGCTTTTTGAGCGTGTTAGGTTTTTATTTGTGGTTGTTTATACAAATAAACCAACTGAAAAAAGCAGTCGAAAGAGTACCGAGCATTTCCGAGGAAACGAAAACTAAACTTGAGACTATTAATCAAATGACTGCCAAGATTCTAACCATCAAAACAGCAATGATACAACCTCAAGAAATTATAAACGCTCTTTTTAAAGCCAAACCTTCAGGAGTTTTCTTTAGTGCCTATAAACTTGATCTAGATAAAGGTAAAATTAACCTTAAAGGAAAGGCAGATAATCGCTCGGCGTTGCTGAAATTTAAACAATCTCTGGAAGAAAATAAAAATTTCGAGAAAGTTACGCTTCCTTTAACTGTTTTGGAAACAGAAAAAGATATTGATTTTGAAATTAATCTTAGCTGGCAAACAGCAAAGGGAGGACAAAATTTGACCATCCCGATTAAATAACGACGACGGAAACTTTTAGATTCAACATGAAAGAAACAGAAGGTTTAAGTAAATTGACTTTGAAAGTTTTAATTTTTAGTGTTATTGATTTTATCTTTTTGATTCTTTTGGCTTGGTTTTTAACGAAATTGGGGCCAAAGACAACTGAATTAAAAAAAATGAAAAATTTGTTGGTTCAAGCAAAACAAATTGATCTTGATGCCATACAAAAAACTCTTCTTGAGAATAAAGAAAAAAGCGAGAAATTAGCAACCGTACTTCCCAATGAAGATGAGCTTATTGAATTTATTAACCAGATAGATCTTCTTAAAAAAGAGAAAAAAATTAATTCTTTTTCTTTTGTGGCGGATAAACCCATGAAAGATAAAACTGGTTTTTTTGGTTTACCCTTAATTATAGAAAGTAAAGGCAGCTGGCAAGAGATAAATGAAACCCTTAAAAGCATTGACCAGTTACCTTATTTAATCAGGGGGCTTAATTTAGAAATAAAATTACTTTCGGATAAGGAAATAATGCTTAAGTTTGCAGGAATTTTATATGTCAGCCAAAATTTCGTTCAAGATTGATCAGTTCTACATTTTATTAATTATTATTAGCGGTTTCTTGGCCGTTTTGGTATTTTTTACATCTAAAAGAATTTACCAATCGTTGAGCCTACTTAATAAACAAGAACATCCCTCAGTAAATCAGTTTAAATTAAATCAGGGGGATTTAGAAAAAGCTTATGAGTTAATTTTTAACAAGAAAATTATCTCTCTTGACGAGGGCCTATGATTTTGTGTAAAACTAAATAAGAGAGAGTGCGGAAGGAGGTGAGAAGAGCAAAAAATGCAAAAGACAAAAGGTTTTACCTTAATCGAGCTTTTGGTGGTAATGGGTATCATTGGCATTTTGGCGATGATTGTTTTGGTGGCGGTTAATCCCGGAAGACAATTTGCTCAAGCCAGAGATACCCAAAGACGCAGCGACTTGTACGCGATTACCAATGCAATTTATCAGTTTGCTGCCGAACATAACGGTCGTTTGCCGGACACTGATGGTAATGATGAAACCAGTAATTTCCCCACAACGATGACTTGTATTGGTAATACCGATCCTTGTTTTGATTTAGCCTCAGCGGGAGTTACTGGCGCGACGATTGTGCCGACTTATATTGCGGCGTTGCCGGTGGATCCATCAGTAGGTTCGCAAGCCAATACTCATTATTCAATTATGGTGGATACGACGGGTCGGATAGTAGCCTCAGCTTCGGGAGAATTAGCTGGTGCCATTACGGTAACTCGTTAATTTAAAGAGAGAAGTTCCTGCCTAAATTTTAAAGTCAGCGGAAAACTTCTCTCTTTTTAGTAAACCAAGTTAAATACATACAAAATACATATTATAAGAGTGAGAAAATTTTTTAGATCAAAAAATGTCAGGTTGCCTCTGCCAATTTTTTTTCCTGATGCTACCCGCGGGTTGGTAAAATTTCTAGATACAGAAGATCTTAAAAAAACAAAAACGAAAGGAGTTTTGGTGAATACTTTTCATCTTTGGTGGGAGTTAAAAAAAGACTTTTTGGAAAATTTTGATGGGATAAGAAATTTTATGAACTGGCAGGGAGGATTGATTTCAGATTCCGGCGGTTTTCAAGTGATGTCGCTGATTAAATCGGGATTAATGAAAGGAAAAATCACCGACGAAGGCATCGTTTTTTATCCTTCAAAAAATAAAAGGGAAATTTTAACACCGGAAAAATCAATTGATTTTCAGTTTGCCTTGAAAACAGATATGGTTGTTGTTTTGGATGATTTTACTCCTCCTCAGGCAAGTTATGAAGAGGCAAAAATTTCCGTAGAAAGGACGATTAGTTGGGCCCAAAAAAGCAAAGAAGCGTATTTAAAAAATTGTCAAAGAGAAAGACTTTCTCAAAAGAAAAAATCACCATTTTTGCCTTACATTTTGGGAGTGGTTCAAGGGGGGAGGTATCAAGATTTACGAAAATATTGCGTAAAAAGTTTGGTGGCGATGGGTTTTGATGGTCTAGGTTATGGTGGTTGGCCGATTAATGAAGAGGGAAAGTTTGATTATGAGTCAGCAGAAACTATCGCTAAAAATACGCCTAGAGATTATTTTTTATATGGTTTGGGTGTCGGCAAGCCTGAAGAAATTGTAAATTGCGTGAAATTAGGTTTTAATATTTTTGATTGTGTTTTGCCGACCCGTGATGCCAGACACGCAAGACTTTATGTTTACAATGCTACTTCAATTAGAGAAATAAACCTTAAAAAAGAAAATTTCTATTCCTTTTTTCTACCCAAGAAAAAAAGGTATGCTGACGATAAGCAGTCGGTAAGTTCTGCTTGCGATTGTCTTCTTTGTCGAAATTATTCAAGAGCTTATCTCGCGCATCTTTTTCGGTTTGACCCTTTTACCGGGGGGCGACTGGCAACAATTCATAATTTAAGATTTTATTCTTTGCTTATGGAAAGGCTTCGCTTCCAACACCGGGTGTTGCCTCTTGAAGCAACACCGGTCATTCGCAGGTAAGATGTTTAATTCTTTCTAGGTTTCTTTGATAATCAGCTTGATCAAACACGAAATTTAGATAGTCTTTTCTGTTTTTAAACTGTCCAAGAATAATGTCAGGCTGGCAGAAACCAGTGGATTTTTTAAGATAAACAGGTAAAGAGGACCAGCAATATTCAAGAAGAGCTTTTTTGGTCTTAACTAAAAATGAAGAATAAGGATTTAAATGAATATAGCGACTAAGGTGGAGAAGTTGATTATCGTCTTCTATCAAGACCGCTTTAAATCTGCTTTCGAAAAGTGAACCACGTCTTTCATTTTTAAGATTAAAATATTTGGCATAGCCGTTTTGGAAATTTCTGATAAAAAGCATAATTCCGTTTTCCTGAACCTGTTTGATTAATAAATGATAGTGATTCGGCATCAAACAATAAGCGATAATCTTTACAAGACAATTTGCCTTCTTTTCCAACTCTTGATAAATATTTTCTCTTATTTTTCTGTCTGCTTTTTTAAGTTTGGAAAGAGAATAAGGAGGATTTTTGAAATTATAATAATACAAAAGATCTAATGCCCGGTAATAATCAGATTTGTAGGAAAAAATCGGCATTCTGGCAAGGCTACGGTTAAATACATGATAATAATGATTAGTGACTAGTGGCGTATTCCTCGCAGGCATCCATAATTTATTATTCTAAATTTACCGATGTTATGTCAAGAGGCAACACCCGGTGTTGAAAAATGTGTAGAGGTGTTAAAATAAACCTGTGCAGGGTTTAATTTTGACTGAAAGCGGTTATAAACTGGTTAAGGCGCCGAGGCTACAAAACTTTCCTTTAAGAAACAATGTTTCCACAGATGAAATTTATCCAGTGAAATATTGTTTTTATTTTAAAAGAATTGGCCGTTTTGCTTTAACTGGTGATCGTTTTGGTCAAATTCCTAAGGGATTTTTAAAGAAAAACAAAATTAAATTTATTATTGCCGGCGAAAATTTCGGTTGTGGCTCGGCTAGAGAGCATGCCGCGATTACTTTTAAAGACGCTGGTGTTGAGCTGATTTACGCTTATTCTTTCAATAAGACCTTTGCGGATAACTGCGCCAACTTGGATCTTTATACGACTACTTACGAAGTAGTTTTAAAAAGATATTTATCAACCCGTAAAATTCCTAAAAAATTAATCAGAAAAAAGTTGGCTCCGGTTAAAAAAATTGGCAATAAACCGATGACCATAGTCGAAAAAATCATAAACCGTCATTTACTTGAAAATGGCAAAGTGTTTTTAGATCTGCGATTTTCTTATGAGATTTTTACGCCACTGATTGCTGAAATCTTAAAAAGAAAGCAAAAAAATTTTAAAAAAATCACCCGCCCAGACTCAATTTATTTATTTGAAGATCATTTTCTTTTAAGTCATAATCCTACAGTTAAATCTTTATTAAGAGCCCAACGTTTGTTTGCTAAAAAAGCTCACGTAAGACTTATAAGTTTTGGGAGTAAGGAGAGTGGTATTTGCCACGCCGTTCTAAGAGAAAATTTCATCCTACCTGGACAGATAGTTATTGGCACTGATTCTCATACGAGCAGTGGTGGCGCGCTTAATGCTTTGTGTTTTGGGGTGGGAGCAACCACCATGGCGCAGGCGATAATTAATAATCAACTTGTTTTTAAAACGCCCCCAACGGTGAGAATTAATTTTGAAGGCAGATTGTCAAAAAAAGTGATGGCAAAAGATGTGATTCTTTATCTTTTTACTGAGGAAATTGTTAAATCATCTCAGGCTGTTGGTTGTGTTTTGGAATTTGGCGGAGAAGGTTTAAAGAATTTTTCCGTTGATGAATTATCTGTTTTGACCAATATGGCCGTCGAAGCCGGTGCTTTAACAGGTATTGTTGAACCTCAAGAAAGTGTTTTAAATTATTTAGCCCAAAGAAGAAAACTTTCGAAAAAATATTTAAAGAACTTATTTGTTTATTCTGATAAAGGAGCGGAATATCAAGAAGTACTGGGGGTGGCTTTAGCAAAAATTGAGCCGATGATTGCCTTACCCCCAAGTCCTTTAAAGGTTATTCCCCTTTCAATGTTAAGTAAAAAAATTAAAATCAATAAGGCCTTTCTTGGTTCCTGTACCGGTGGTAAATTAGAAGATCTTCGTCAAGCGGCTAAAATTTTAGAGGGCAGGAAAATTAAAAAATGGGTGGAGTTGGTGGTTCATCCGGCTTCGACGGGCGTGGCTGAACAGATGAAAAAGGAAGGTTTGGATAAAATTTTTCTTGCTGCAGGCGGAAAGATTTATCCTTCAGTCTGTGGTGCCTGTTGCGGTCAAGGACCCGGCAGGGTGGCTAAAGGTGAAGTGGTGATTTCTAGCTCCAATCGTAATTACCATGGCCGTATGGGTGAAGGTGAGGCTTATTTGGCTAATCCAAGGGTAGTAGCTAGCAGCGCTCTTCAAGGTTTCATCAGCTCCGACTTTTGAGTTGAAAAAAAGTTAACAAGCATACTAGGTCAATAAACTACTTAAAATTACTAAACCCTTTTTCATTTTTTTATTATCAACCGTCGCAAAGCTTAAACGTAGATAGTTAAATTCTGGGCGAGCAGCAAAAAAGACGTGGCCGGGAATAAAAGCCACCCCTCTTTTAATTGCTTGAAGATAAAGTTTTCGCGTATCGACGGCGGTTTTAAGCCAGTAAAAAAGCCCGCCCTGAGGTTGCTGCCAGCTTACACTTTTTGGCATTAACTTTGTTAAAGTTTTACCCATGATTTCCGCTTGGTGGTAGTAAAATTTTCTGATTTTCGAAAGATGTTTTGCAAACCATTTTTTTTCGCGTAAGAGCTCATTTACCATCAGTTGCGAGAGAGAATTAGTATGAAGATCCAAGCTTTGTTTAATTAAGGTTAACTGGTAAATTAATTCTTTTGGACCAACAAGATAGCCTATTCTTAGGCCCGGGGCTAAAGTTTTAGAAAATGTTCCGAGGTGAATAATTTTGGGCGAGAAGGAGATTAAATCAGGATAAGCTTTGTCAAAAAAAAGATCAGTATAAGCAGCGTCCTCAATAAATAAGGTTTGGGGAAACTGGGCGGCAAGATTAACAAGTTCTTGGCGTTGTTTTAGAGTTAGCGATTGGCCGGTAGGGTTTTGAAAAGAGGGATTGAGATAAAAGATTTTGGGTTTTTGTTTTAAGAAGCGAGTTAAATTTTTAAAGCTAACTTGCTCGTTATGGAGGATAACTTCCTGAAAACATGGTTGATAAGCCGAAAAAGCCTGGAGAGCGACAAAATAAGTCGGTCGTTCAACCAAAATTTTATTACCCTTGTCAATTAAAGCTTTGCCCAGTAAATCAATTGCCTGTTGCGAACCTGAAGTAATAAGAATATTTTCCGGCTTGATTTGCCTTTGCCATTTAGCAGTTAAATATGAAGACAAAATTTCAAGAAGTTCATTAATTCCTTGAGTAGGTTGATACTGAAAAGCCAAAGGATTATTGAAGAGGCGACGGCTTACTTGGTTAAATTTTTTTAAAGGGAAAGTTTTGGGTGAAGGTACTCCGCCGGCAAAAGAAATAATTTTAGGATCGACGGCCGCTTTAAGAAGTTTAATGACGGTAGCGTCGGTTAAACCTTTCGTATTTCTAGCTAAACGATATATTTGCGACATATGTTAATTATTCTATCCTACTTGATTTTAGAATAAAATTGAGCTAATTTTAAATAAAATAATTTACCACATCCACCTTTATTATGAGAATTACCGCCCTATTTCAAGGGCTTGTTAACTAAAAATTTTTAAGAAAGGAGGATTTAAATGATTACTTTAGCCAAAGCTAAAAAAGCTTTAGAAGCTGCAGAAAAAAAAGCGAGGGAACTTGGGGTTGCTATTACTACGGTTATTGTTGACGATCATGGATCAATGATTTGTGTTAGTCGCATGGATGGCGCCATTCCCATCAGTCCGAGATTTGCTTATGAAAAAGCTTTTACTTCGGCTTCGCTGGGAATGCCAAGTGAAAGTCTTGCCGCTTATGCCAAAGAAGGTAAACCATACTTTGGGATTACTGATATTTTAGGTGGCGAACTTACTACCATTGCCGGAGGCCTACCCGTAAAAATCAACGGTAAGTTAGTAGGCGGCGTGGGTGTCGGCGGTTCCTATGATGTAAAACAAGACGCCGAATGCGCCCAAGAAGCGGTGAAAGTTTTGGAAAGCTAAACTAAACTATTAAATTATTTCAAACCTCTTTTTTCTTCCTTATTATTTTTTTTAAAAGGTAAAATTTTTATTGTTTTTTAACTTTAAGTCAGAATTGTAAGATAATAGCCGAAAAACTGGCCACAGTTTTTAACTACAGCCGGAATTATTTTAAAAGTAATTTTTATTCCTTATGACACGGTTAACTCCTCTTTCTTACTCACGAATTGATACATATAAAATATATATTGAAAAGGTTAATTTTGGTTGTATAATAAAGAAAATTTGAAAATAATTTTTTATAGGAGGACAGTATGAAAGAAGTTTTTAAAAAAGGAATGGGTGCTTTAGCAATTGCAGCAGCGCTATTAACTGGGGAAGGCGAAATATTTAGAAACACGAGAAGCCCAGATGAAGTTTCGGCGCAAGAATTAGAAGAATCGGAGTTAATAGAAATTGGTGAGACGAAATTTAAAATTTTACCAAACGTTAATCCCCTAGGCAGAAGAAGAGTAATAGAGGTAGTAAAGGCCATAGGTCAATTGACATCTGAAGGAAAGATACCACCCTCTAGTTGGCAGGAAGTTATTATTGATGGTGGAGAAAAAGGCTCGGCTCGTTCAACCACAATGATTATTTATCCATTTCAGGAAGGAAAAAGTGTAAGATTGGTAATGCCGGACTCTTATGCTGCTAGGAAAAATAAACCTGAAGAAGATTATCAGTTAGGTAATTTAGCGGCAGCCATGGTTTCTGGGAGCATTAAAGAAGAGGTTGGTAGCAATGCTTATTTACGAAAGCAAGATATTTATAGAGAATTAATAATGGAGATAATAACCTCTTTTAATAACTAATTTTAATATTCTTCATTGAGCATTTTTTCTACTTTCAATATTGAAATTTATTTTGGTGTATTTTATTATGAATTGATGAGCTTAAGAAAATTAATCCTGATAGATATTTTTTTGGGAATTTTTATTATTTTAGTTGGGGGAAGTTTGTTGGGAAATTATTTTTATATTCAAGGGGAGAGATGGAATTTAAAGTTTATACCTAAATCTTTATTAATAAGGAAAAATGAAAAAGGGATAAATTTTTTTCAAGCCACCGGCGTGGTGAAAGACATTAACCACGAAAATGTCATTTTAGAAATAAATAAAAAGGAAAAATTAAAAATGTTTTTTCAGGGAGAACTACACATTCAACTTTACTTAAAAGAAAACAATGAAATTAAGATTAAGAAGATTGAAAATTTTTTATTAAAAGATTTATTGGGGAAGGAAGTGGCGGTGGTAGGGATAGAAATAAAAAAGAATTTTTTGGCGACCCAATTTAAAATCCTAAAAATTATTCTTTTTAGTGAAGAGATAAAAGAACGGCCTAATTTATTAGATTTTATAAGTGTGAGTAAACAAAAACAATGAAGAATTTTAGAATTAAAATCTTATTAGTCTTTACTTGTCTTCAAATTGTAGGCATGTTTCTTTTGGCCAGTGTCGTTTTAGCTGTTCCTTGTGATACTGCTTGTGTTTATAACAGCTGGGATGATTGTTGCATAGTTGATCCCCACCCTCCTTATGCTTGTTCTGGTTGTTTTAAAGAAGTTAGTTGTGTTTGGTATCCAAATCAACCTCCAGGTTGTAATACCGGCAGTTGTAGTGTAGCAGCCTGTACGGGTGGTAGCTCCTGTTTCCTGCCCGGGACGAAGATTAGTATGGCAGATGGGAGTAAGAAGAACATTGAAGAAGTTAAAGTTGGCGAGAAGGTTTTAAGTTTTGACCCCCAGACGCAAAAATTAACCACCAGTGTTATCCAAAAAAATTATGCGAGAGCTACAGATTCTTATTATGAGATTAAAACAAAATCAGGCAAGGTTTTGAGAGTAACCGGTGAACACCCTCTTTTTGTCGGCTTTGAGTCAGAAATTCCCAAAACATTTGGAGAAAAACTTGCTAAATTTTTAATTCCCAAAATGGCTTACCTTAGAAATAAATTTTTTGGTGTTCGTGACTTATTTGCCGCCAATTAAATCTCTTTTTAAATCATTTTAGCGAAATTTTCTTAAAAGAAACAGAAAAATATTTTAAGAAGAGAAAAATTTTAAACTTTTAGCTTTATTCTTCCAAGAGATGGTTTTTCCATATTTTTGTTTTCTTTTCAGAAAAATGACGTTATAATAAAATTTAGATAGGGATCTTTAGTAATTAAAATGAAAGTTTATTTTAATGCAACCTTAAGAGGTATCAAAAACTTAAGAGTTTATTATGAAAAAATTTATAAAACAATTGAAGAATTGGGTTACAAAAATGTTGATGATCTTCTTTTTAGGGTAGATCCGGAGAAATTTTTAAAGGGAAAATATCGAGATCAGGTAAATCTTTATAAAGTAATTAACCACAACATTCAAAAAGCTGATATTATTGTTCTTGAAACTTCAGCGCAAAGTATTTCAATGGGTTATACTATTAATAGAGCGATAGAAAAAGGCAAACCATTAATTTTGCTTTATCAAGAAGGTTATACCCCGCCCTTGCTTGCCGAGGGTATTCATAGCGAAAAGTTACAAATTATAGCCTATACACCGGAGAGCTTAGTGGAGAACTTGAAATACGCTTTAGCTTTGGCTAAAGAACAGCGTGACGAGCGTTTCACTTTAATTTTACCCCCCAAAATAATCAACTACCTTGATGAAGTCAGAAAAACCAAAAAAATTCCTCGCTCTGTTTTTATTCGCTACCTTATCGAGAAAAATATGAAAGAGGAAAAGATGATTGAATAATTTAAGTTTATGAAAAATAACAAAGTCATTAAGTTTGATATTAGAAAAGAAAAAAATAGTATTAATAAATTAGTTCAGTTTCTGATTCAGGGTTATGGAGTTTGGTTTAGTTGCGGAGGGGTTATGGGCACTGGTGCTACCTTTCCCCATATTATGGAAAAGATTATTGCTCCTTTGAAACATCATACAGCTGAAGTTTACAATCGAAGATTAATTGCTGCAAAAAAAAATCCGGTAAAAGTTCCAGAATTAAGAAAATTTGATTGCAAACCGCCAATTATGCTGGTAACTTTTAATTATCTAGAAAAAGTGGTTGATTGGCAATGGTTGAAATTTAAGTTTAATCTGAAGAATGTGAACTTAGCCCAAAAAATGATTAAATCGCTATATTGTAAGTTATTACTTCACATGATTTTGCCCATAAAAAAGAAGTATTATGATTTATTTCCCTTTAATAAAAATAATCCTAATAAAAATAAGGTAGTTTCTGCTGGGTTTATGTGTTTGGGAGGTTATCCACCTCTAGTAAGATTTATCACGGATTATGAAAAAAATGCGCCAGAGCAATTTGCTGGTTTGCCTTGGCCTTTTATGGGTACTTCTTTAACCCATCAAGAGACAGAAGCAGTAGTGACCTCTGTACAAGCTTATAATTATTGGTTGGAAATGGAGATTGAAGAAAAGAATAAAGTGGTCATCTTTAGTGATACCCTTATGGATGAAATTGTTGAAAAAGAATGGAGGAGGGGAGGTTCTCAGTCATTGTTGGATTTTGTTAATGGCGAGAAAAATAAAGTTTTGGTAAAAAGAAGAGGGACGGCTTTACCAGAATTAGCAAGACATGTCCTAAAGAATTATAAGATTAATTTAGAATACCATAAAGAGTATGAAAATATTTATCCCGATCAAGAACCGCCATTACGGACTCTTGAACAGATGGAGGAATTTATCGAGAGGTTGAAAATATGAAAGAAGAGAAAATTTTTATTTTCGATACCACCTTGCGCGATGGTGAACAGTCACCGGGAGCAGTTTTAAAACCTCAAGAAAAATTGCAAATTGCTATGGTACTAGAAGAATTGGGAGTAGATGTTATCGAAGCTGGTTTTCCCATTTCCTCTCCAGGTGATTTTCAAGCAGTGCAAACTATTGCCAAGAAAATTCGCAGACCAACCATTTGTGCTTTAGCTAGAACACTCGAAAAAGATATAAAAATTGCGTGGGAAGCAGTTAAGACAGCTAGAAAACCTCGCCTTCATACTTTTATTGGTATTTCAGATATTCATTTAAGACATCAATTAAGGAAAGAAAGAGAAGAAATATTAAAGATTGTTAATAATGCGGTAAAACAAGCAAAAACTTTTACTAAAGAAGTTGAGTTTTCACCGATGGATGCCACACGCGCAAATAAAGAGTTTCTTTTTAAAGTTTTAAAGACAGCGATTAAGTCCGGAGCGACCATTTTAAATATTCCCGATACCGTTGGTTACGCTTTACCGTGGGAGATGGAAGATTTAGTAAAAAAAATAAAAAGGAATATTAAGCTTAATAAAAATATTCTTTTGTCGGTTCATTGTCATAATGATTTAGGTTTAGCCACTGCCAATAGCTTAGCGGCGATAAAAGCTGGTGCCAGACAAGTTGAGGCTACGATTAACGGTATCGGTGAAAGAGCAGGAAATACTTCTTTGGAAGAGACTGTGATGATTCTAAAAGTTAGAAGAAATCAATTAAAAGCCTTCACAAATATCCAAACAGAAAAAATTTACAAAATTAGCAGATTAGTGAGTAAATTAACACGAATGCCGGTTCAGCCAAATAAAGCCATTACAGGTCGCAATGCTTTTGCTCATGCTTCCGGAGTTCATCAAGATGGCTATCTTAAAAAAAGGGAAGCCTTTGAAATTATTGAACCAAGTTCTATTGGTTTAAAATCGGCTAGGATTATACTTGGTGCGCGTTCGGGAAAACATGCCCTTAAATATCGCTTGAGCTTACTGAATATTTTTCCTTCCGACGAAGAATTATTAAAGATTTATGAAAGATTTTTAAAAATAGCTGATAAAAAGAGGGTGGTGACCAATAAGGACTTGATATCAATTATGAAAAGTTGATGGATTACCAGTTATTTACTTTAACGCTACTATTTCTTGCCGGTATAGGATTTTTTGTTTTTTGGTTTTTTCGGCACCGTTCTTCTAGGTTAAGCAATAATCACAATAACAATTATAAACCAGCTTATCCGATTGATTTATTACAAGGCAGCAGTCAAATTATTAAAAGTCTTTGGAAAGTAAATAAGGCTATTTTAAGCACCTTAGATTTTGAAAAATTAACAGAGGAAGTTGTCAGTGTCGTTTTACAGGAATTAAATTACCTGCAAATTGGTTATAGAATTTCGGTATTAACCCTCGTTGATAGAAAAGAAGGTATTGTAAGAAGAATTTCTTTCTCGCCAACGCCAGAAGCTTTAGAAATTTTAAAGAGAGCAAAAGTTCGCTTCCAAGAAATCAAAATTCCTTTAAAGGAAGAAAAAAATTTATTAGTTAAATCAATAAAAAAACAAAAGATATATGTTACCCACGATTTATCTGATGTTTTTTATCCTGAAAAAACGCGAGAAATTTGGCGGAATTTACAAAAAGAGGTTGGGATAAAAACAAGCTTGGTTTTTCCTTTGATCATCCACGGCGAGAGTATTGGTGCGATGATTTTTAGTCTTTCAAAAACCGAAAAAGAGATTAGTGATTACGAGAAAGGTATTTTGGCTGGTTTTACAGATGCGGTTGCAGTCGCGATAGAAAATGCCAATTTGTACCGAAAATTAAGATATGCTAACCAACAGTTAAAGCTTCTTGATAAACAAAAGGATGAATTTATTTCTATTGCCGCTCATGAACTGCGGGCGCCAATGACGGCGATAAAAGGTTATTTATCAATGATTTTAGAGGGAGATGCTGGAGAAGTGCCGCCAAAAATTGCCGAATATTTGAAGGAGGCTACCGAAGGTAATGAACGGCTTATTCGTTTAGTGAATAACATGCTTAATGTCGGCCGGATTGAAGAAGGCCGGATGATTTATCAAATGGGAAAAGTGGCTTTAGGACGAGTGGTGGAGACAGTTTTTAATGAATTTAAAGTTGAAGCAGAAAAAAAACAATTGGAGTTCAAATTCGAAATGCCCGAAAATCTTAACGACGAAATTTATGTAGATCAGGATCGTATCCATGAAGTTGTGAGTAATCTGGTAAGTAATGCCGTTAAATATACAGACAAAGGTGTAGTGGCGATTAAATTAAGCCAGCCTCAAGCGCAAATTATTCGTTTAGAAGTGAGCGATACCGGTCCGGGCATCAGCACTAAAGATAAAGAAAAACTCTTCCAAAAGTTTTCGCGTGTTGAATCCAGCGCCGGCAAGGCTATTGGTACCGGTTTAGGTTTGTATATTTCTAAACTTCTCATTGAAAAATTCGGCGGTAGGATTGGTTTTGAATCAGAATTGGGTAAAGGTAGTAGCTTCTGGTTTGAACTGCCGGTAAAAAACTGAAAAAGCATGATTAATCAAATTCCTCTTTTTAAAGATAAAAAATTGGGCAGAATTTACACTTTTATTGATTTTGGTAATGTAAATTATTGGTATGAGCGAGACATAAGAAATGCGGAAGGGATAATCTTGAAAAAGGGGTTCAAATTGGTAGTTGACATCAAAAAACTCGCTTCATTCACTAGAAATTTTGCCCAACATATAAGATTTTATTATGGTTTAGACTCACATAATCTAAAATCCTTAAAGATTATTACTTTGGCAAGAAAATATTTTGATAAAGCTGTCACTAAACAAATTCAATTAATTAAACATTATTTAAAACCTCAGGAAAGGCGTTTAAATACCCGAGATATTAAAAGCGATCATACTGGTCAATATATCTACATCCCTAAATGCAATTTTGATGTCGAAATTTGTTTGGATGCCGTGAGGTTTATAAAGAATTACGATACTTTTTGTTTATTTTCCAGCGACGCTGATTTTACTTACTTACTTACTTGAATTCTTAAAACGCCAAGGTAAAAAAATTGTCCTCTTTAGTTCCGGATATGTTTCTAAAAATCTAAGAAGTAAAGCTGATATTAATATCAACAGCCAAGAAATTAAGATGAAAATTACTTTCATAAAAAAGAAATCTCGCCTAAAAGGCGAGATTTAAATCTCGGATCCGCATCCGCGGACAGGGTAGCTTGCGCTACAACTATAAATTTATCAAAAAAAGTGATAAAATGTTAATAAGCAGATTGAATGTTAAAAGTTAAAAAACATGACAAACACAATTACTACCACAAATAATAAACCCACCGTTTTAATCATCGAAGACGATCCTTTACTCTCAAAAATGTACAAAACCAAGCTGGAAACCGAAGGTTTTGAAGTTTTGACGGCTGATGATGGGGGGGGCGGTTTGGGGATAGCACTTTCTCAAAAGGTGGATTTTATTTTATTAGATATCATGATGCCAAAAATGTCCGGGATTGATTTTTTAACGAAATTAAGGCAAGACCCCAAAGGCAAAGATCTGCCGGTGATTGTTTTCAGTAACCTTATTGATCAGGAGAAACTACAAAAAGCCAAAGCGTTGGGAGCAAAAGAGTATCTTATTAAGGCTGAACTTACCCCTGCCCAACTCGTTACGAAAGTCCGCCAGTATTTGGGAAATTGATAAAATAACTTCCATGGTTGATCCAAGAAACAAAAAATTGGCTAAAATTTTAGTTGACTACTCCGTAAAAGTTGAGAAGGGCGATAAGGTGGTAATTACTTGTAGTTCTAAAAGCGGTTTGCCTTTGGCACGGGAAGTTTATAAACTGGTTTTATTGAAAAGAGCCTTTCCTTATTTTCAACTTCATGATGAAGCTTTGGATTATTTTTATTACAAACATGCTAACAAAGAACAGCTGACTAAGAAGCCTGAAATTTCTCTTTTTGTTGCTCGTTGGGCAGATAAATTCATCAATATTTTTGCCGAGAACAATCCTAAAGAATTAACCAACATTAAACCTTTTAGACAGACCTTGCGCCTTAAAACCACAAAAATTGTCAAAGAGGTGATTTTAACCAAGAAATGGGTGACGACTTATTACCCTACTTATGGGATGGCTTATGCTTCGGCGATGTCGCTTCATGAGCTGGAGAATTTTTATTTTAAAGCTTGTTTGAAAGACTGGGAAAAAGAGAAAGCTAAAATGGCAAGACTAAAAAAGATTTTAGATGATGGGAGAGAGATAAAAATTGTCGGTTTTCAGACAGATTTAAAATTTAGCCTGCGGGGACGAAAAGCTTGCATTTGTGCCGGCGAATATAATATGCCTGACGGTGAAGTTTTTGCCGCCCCCAAAGAAGAAAGTACAGAAGGAAGAGTCTATTTTGACTTTCCTTCTTTATATGGTGGCAAGGAGGTGAGGGGCGTGGCGTTAGTTTTTAAAAATGGTAAAGTGATTGATTTTAAAGCTCAAGAACACCAGAGGTTTTTGGGAAAGATGTTACAAACTGATAGCGGCGCCAAAAGACTGGGCGAATTTGGTCTGGGTACTAATTATGCCGTTAGTCGCTTTATGCAAAACATTCTTTTTGACGAGAAAATGGGAGGCACGATTCATCTGGCTCTCGGCTCAGCTTATCCCAAAAAAGAACTTGGCGGCGGCAGCAATCAATCGGCGATTCACTGGGATTTGATTAAAGATATGCGCTTGGCTGGCTCAAAAATTATCATCGATGGTAAACTTATTTTCAAGGAAGGTAAATTCCTCATTTAAACTTTAGCTTTAATTTATTACGTAAAAAGATGCCAGTTTTTATTTGAAGAAATTAAAATACCAGTAACAAAAGCCAATAAAGGCGAACATTAACAAAGAAAGATAAAAAGTTTTCAAAAGATCATTTTTAATCAAAGTAGGATCATAAAGATAAAGATTACTTTGGGTTTGGTTGCCTTCGGTCGCTTTGATTTTAATTTTATCTTTTTTAAAAGATTGATAATCAAAAGAGAGGACTGGCGGACTTTTTTTTGTAACAATTTCAAAGCCGGCGTCAGGAGTTATTTGTTGTTCATAAACTTTTTGTTTTTGTAATTCTCTTTTTAATTGGGCAATGATTTTTTGGGTTCGTGTTCTTCTTTTCTTAGCCATTTTAGTTTCCAACCTTTTGTGATCGATGCTATCATATCATATTGACAAACTTCTATAAAGATCTTTAAAATAGAGAACATATGTTACTCAGTTTAGCGTGGTTAAATACCATCATTATTATTTGGCTTTCTCTCTTGAGTTTTTTTCTTTTTCAGGCTGTTTGGCATTACCGGCGTTTAACCAAGGGTATAGAAAAAAAAGATTTAAAAAATCTACTGGAGGAAATTCTTAAAAACATCGAATTAAGAGATGCTGAAATTAAAGAATTAAGTAAAATCAGCGAAAGTTTACAAAAAGAAGCCTCAAAATATCTTCAAAGAGTGGGGTTTTTACGTTATAATCCTTTTAAGGATACCGGCGGCGATCAGAGCTTTATTCTTGCTTTACTGGATGGTAATGATAATGGTTTAGTTTTGTCTTCTTTTCATGGGCGAGAAGGGACCCGAATCTATGCCAAGAGAATTAAGGCGGGCAAAGGCGACAATTTTGCTTTATCTGAAGAGGAAGAAAAAGTGATTAAATTGGCTAAATCAAGAAGGTAAAAGATGAAAATATTCAATCGTAAATTTATCATTTCATTTTTAACTTTTTTAGGTGTTTATTTTTTGTCGGCCGGGATTTCTTTTGCCGTTTTTAGCTTCTTTTTGCCAACTCAACAAACTATCAGCGGAACTGAAGAGGAGCGTGAAAGTGAAAATTTAAGAAAGGGCGAATTTTTAATTGATATTTCTGGGCCTAAAACTGAAGCCTGTCCACTTAATCATAGCTTGTTTACCAAAGCGGAAAAAAATGCTTGGGAGAAGCGCCGGCCTCTTCTGGTGATGATTGAAAACCATGAAGATGCCCGGCCACAATCAGGACTTTCAAAGGCTGATGTGGTTTATGAAGCGGTAGCCGAAGGTGGTATTACCCGGTTTATGGCGGTTTATTACTGTGAGGCGCAGGCTCAAGATGTGATCTTGGGTCCGGTGCGCAGCGCGCGCACTTATTATTTGGATTGGGCTTCAGAATATGGTGGTTATCCTTTATATGCCCATGTCGGTGGGGCTAATACCCCTGGTCCTGCTAACGCCTTAGGTCAAATTGAGACGTATGGTTGGGGAGGGGCTAAAGGTAATGATTTAAATCAGTTTTCTATTGGTTATCCCACTTTTTGGCGCGATTATGAACGTTTAGGCCGGACGGTTTTAACCGAACATACGATGTATTCCACCACCGAGAAGCTTTGGAACGTTGCCAAAGCAAGAGGTTGGACTAATCTTTCGCCGGAGGGTGAAGATTGGCAAGCTAAATTTAAAGAATGGCAATTTACAGATAAAGAATTGGCCTTAGCAGAAAGAGGAGAAGTAAAGGCGATAGAATTTGAGTTTTGGAAGAATTCACCCAAATATAAAGTAAGGTGGGAATATGATAAAACCAATAATCTTTACCTGCGGGTAAACGGTGGTCAGCCTCATAAAGATCTTAATAACGATCAGCAGTTAACGGTCAAAAATGTGATTATTCTCTTTTTAAAGGAAAGTTCGGCAAACGATGGTTATGAAAATAACTTACACCTTTTATATGGTACCATAGGAGAAGGGAAAGCCTTGTTTTTCCAAAATGGGCAAGTAATTAAGGGTATCTGGAAAAAATCTGCTCGCCTTGAAAGAACCAGATTTTACGATGAGAAAGGTAAGGAGATAAAATTGGTGCCAGGGAAAATTTGGTTAGAGATCTTACCAACAGGAACAGTTGTTGAGTATTAACTAAACGCTGCCCTAAGAAATTTATGACTTCTTTAAGAGATTTGTTTATTTCAAGGGTAAGAGTGAAGCTGTTGACAATTTTTTTTAATAATTTAGAAGAAATTTTTTATGTTAGACAGCTTGTACGCAAGACAAATGAGGAAATTAATGCGGTGCGGCGCGAGCTTGCTCATCTTGAAAAAATTGGTCTTCTTCAAAAAGAAAGTAGAGCAAACAGGATTTATTACGGTTTGAAAAAAAGCTTTCTTCTTTATGATGAAATTTTAAGAATGGTAGTAAAGACAACAGGCTTAGGCGCAGAGATTATCAGTCAGAGAAATAAAATTGGCAGAGTAAAGTTTGCCATGTTAGCTGGCCGTTTTGCCAAAGGTTTTAAATGTCCTCCAGAAGAAATAGACTTATTGTTTGTGGGTGAAATTGTCTTGCCGCAGGTAGCCGCGATTATCCGGCAATATGAAGGAATTTTGAAAAGAGAAATTAATTATACCGCCATGAGCGAAGAGGAATTTAAATTTCGCAAAGAGCGTCGTGATCCTTTTATTTTACAAATTTTACGCAATAGTAAAATCATGCTTATCGGCGACGAGGAAGAAATGTTGTCTTAAAAAGCCAAAATCATGAAACAAAAAATTCTAAAAATAGGCAACAGTTTAGGTGTTACCGTACCTGCCAATTTTGTTAAGACAATGGGAATTAAATCAGGAAGGTGGGTTGAAGTTAAAATCATTCCCAACAAGGGTAAAATTGTTTATACCTTTGAGGGCGTTTATCAGTTGCCTCTTTTAGAAGTCACTAAGAAAAATGCTTAAAAATACCAAAGTTTTAATTTTTATTATTTTATTGGTGATTGGTGCCATTATCATTGATCTGCCCAAAAACTTTCCTTTAAAAATTAATCTTTTTGGCTATAAACTGGAAACGCAAATTTCCTCACCTACCCTTGACCTTTCTTTGGGAAAGTTTAGTTTTAAAAGAGATTTAAACATTAAAAAAGGTTTAGATTTACAGGGAGGAACTCATTTAGTTTTGCAAGGAGATATGTCGCAAATTGCTCCTGAGGATAAAGATAAGGCTTTGGAATCAGCACGAGAAGTTATTGCTCGCCGCATTGATCTTTACGGTGTTTCTGAGCCTACCATTCAAACTTCAAAACTGGGTGAAAATTATCGGATTATCGTTGAATTACCCGGCATTAAAAATATTCAAGAGGCGATTGAGCTGATTGGGAAAACTGCTCAACTCGATTTTCGGGAAAATCCTAATGAAGAAAAGGAATCAACGCCCTCGGCTATGGCTATTTTTTCTTATAAGAAAACAGATTTAACAGGTAAGGATTTAAAAAAAGCAACAGTGCAGTTTTCCCCTCAGTCAGGTGAACCGGTAGTAGCTTTAGAGTTTACCAGCGAAGGTAGCAAAAAATTTAGTGAAATTACTTCACGCAATGTTGGTAAACAACTGGCGATTTTTCTTGATGATTTTCCTATTACCGCTCCAGTTGTCAATGAACCAATTTTAACAGGTCAAGCAGTGATTAGCGGTAAATTTACGACCACCGAAGCGAAGAACCTCGCAATTCAACTTAACGCCGGTGCCTTGCCGGTACCCATTAAAATTGTGGAACAAAAAAATATCGGCGCCACCTTGGGCGAAGAATCAGTCAATAAAAGCATTAGGGCAGGTTTAATTGGTTTGCTTTTGGTAATTATTTTTATGGCTTTATATTATGGTAAATTGGGAATTTTGGCAGATATGGCTTTAATTATTTATGGTCTTTTAAGTTTAGCTATTTATAAATTAATACCCATCACCTTAACTTTACCGGGGATTGCTGGTTTTTTGCTTTCGGTAGGGATGGCTGTTGATGCTAATATTTTAATTTTTGAAAGAATCAAAGAAGAATTACGCAGCGGGAGACCTTTGCGTCAAGCCATGGAATTGGGTTTTGGGCGGGCTTGGGATTCCATTAAAGATGCCAATGTTTGCACGATTATTACGGCTTTGCTTCTTTTAAACCCCTTTAATTTTTCTTTTTTAGTAACTTGGGGCATGGTACGAGGATTTGCTTTGACGTTGTTGATTGGTGTTTTGCTCAGTTTATTTACAGGAATAGTGGTGACGAGAACTTTAGTAAGGACATTTTATAAAAATGCCTAATTCCTAAATTTTTAATGAATAATCAAATGCCAATGCCAAAATGTTAAATGACAAAATATTTAGACATTATTAACCATTGATTAGAAATTAGGAATTTTAATCATGAACTTTACTCGTTTTATCTGGCTTTATTTTTTAATTTCAGCATTAGTGATTTTACCGGGTTTGTTTTCGCTTTTAAAATGGGGTTTGAGACCCAGTATTGATTTTACAGGTGGAACAATTATAGAGATTAAAAATGAAAAATTTAAAAGTAAAGAAAGCGAAGCGGTCGTTAATGAAAAAATAAAAAATTTAATAGTCAATATTGAAGGAGTAGATTTAAATTTAATTCAGCAAAGCGGTGAGGACAGTTTAATTTTAAAATTAAAGCCCATAGATCAACTTAAGAAAGATGAGATTTTAAAAGTTATTAATCAAGAATTTCCTGATACCAAAGAATTGCGTTTTGAAACCATTGGTCCAATTTTAGGACAGGAATTGATTAGGAAAACAATTATTGCGGTGGTGTTGGCTGCTGGCTTCATCCTTCTTTATGTTGCTTATCGTTTTCATAACAAACGCTTTGGTATTTGCGCTACCCTAGCAACTTTCCATGATTCGCTGGTAATTTTAGGAACCTTTTCTTTATTGGGTCATTTTAAAGGCGTAGAGATTGATACGTTGTTTGTGACGGCGATTTTAACGAGTTTATCATTTTCGGTTCATGATACAGTTGTTGTTTATGATCGGCTTCGCGAGTCAATGAAAAATTTTCCCAGGGCTGATTTTAACGATTTGGTGAATAAAGCTCTTACCGAAACCATGACTCGTTCTCTTAATAACTCCTTAACGATTATTTTCATGCTTCTTATTTTATGGTTGATTGGTGGTGAAAGTATTAAATGGTTTGTTTTTGCTTTATTGATTGGGACTGTTTCGGGTACTTACTCTTCGCCGTTTGTGGCGACGCCCCTGTTGGTTATTTGGCATCATTTAAAGAAGAAAAAATAAAGTTTAAAAACCAACATTTCAAGGTTTTTAAAGGATTCGAAGTAAAAATTTAAAGTCTAAGATAAGTTTAAACAAATAATTGATGCAGGTACGGAAAGCAAAGCGAAGTAAAATAAAGAACGTTTCGTTTTTAAAAATATTTAACTAATGAATTTAGATAAAAATTTATCCCTTAGGTAGTCTTTAATGCTTTCATTCTTTTTAATAAATATTCCCTTTTATTCTTAGCAGCATCCTCTAAAACTTCTTCAAAAAGTTGGTTTAAAATTTTACCCACTTTGGGTCCGGGTTTAAGCTTGAGGGTTTTCATGACATCATAACCGTTGACTTTAAGGTCTTTAATTTGCATGGGAGTATAAAGGACTTTGCCAATACGTTCTTGCAGTTCCCGTAATCGCCAAGAAGTAGCGCGTGAACCGCCGCCCAAACGGTCGGCAATTCTTAATAAAATCATATCATTGATATTTTCCCGGCCAACCTTTCTGATAAATCGACGGATAGAAGCGTCAGTCATTGCCGGTTGATAAGCAAACATATGATAGCGAATCAAAATTAAAAGTTTTTCTTTGTCTCTTTGAGAAAACTTTAAACGTTCGGCGATCTTAGAGGCAATTTTGGTACCCACAACTTCATGGCCATAAAAGGTAATTTTATTTTCAATTTTCCGGAAAGTAACTGGTTTACCAATGTCATGAAGAAGAGCGGCTAATCTGACCACTGGTTCAGGTGAGGGACAATTAGCTAAGGAAGCCAGCGAATGGTGCCAAACATCGGTGGTGTGATGACCAGCTTGCTGGACACCTTGGGTTTTTGATAATTCCGGTAAGATAATTTCAAGAAGGTGAGTGGCGGCTAATAATTTAAGACCATCCGCCGGAAAATTTGCTTTTAAAATTTTAAAAAGCTCGTCGCGAAGACGTTCGGCACTAATTTTATTTAATAATTGATGATTTTCTGCAATTGCTTTTAAAGTTTTTTCTTCGATGCTAAAGCCAAGCTCGGCCGCAATCCTGATAGCCCGCATTAATCTTAGGGCATCTTCTTTAAAACGGACAGCCGGCTCACCCACCGCGCGAATTAATTTTTTCTGAAGATCTTGTTGGCCACCAAAAGGATCAATAATTGTGAATTGGTTAGTTTTCACTCCTACTTCTTGAATTTTTATTGCCATAGCGTTGATGGTGAAATCGCGGCGCTCTAAGTCTTCTTCGAGAGTTTTACCCCAGCTTACTTCGTTTGGATGACGCCCGTCTCTGTAAACACCTTCGGTGCGGAAGGTAGTAATTTCGAAGGGTCGAGAGGTATTGATGCCCTTTAACGGCTTATCTTTTATTTGATATCTTTTAATTAAATCTTTCACCGCAATTCCGACTGTGCCAAAACGATTATCATAAAAAGATTCGGGGAGAATTTTTTGAATTTCTTCAGGAGTGGCATTGGTAGTAAAGTCCCAATCGTAAGTAGCTTTAGCCATCAATAAATCACGAACGGCACCACCGACAATATAAATCTCAAAATTATTCTTTTGAAAATCTTTGATTACCTTTTTAACTAATAATGGTAAGATGAATTTCATAATGTTATTATACTTCGTGGAATGAAAAATTGGGAAATTAAAGCAAATTCAAAAATTCAAAATTCAAAACAAAAACTTCTGAAAGTACTCCTTGAGAACCGCGGCCTTTTAACCAAACAACAGCAGGAAGAATTTTTTAATCCCCCGCCGCCGTGGACCCAGCGAATAACAGATCAGTTAAAAATTGACAAAAGGCAACTTTTAAAAACAATTGAGCGAATAAAACAAGCAATTAGTCAACGAGAACCAATAATAATTTATGGTGACTATGATGCCGATGGTATTTGTGCCACGGCTATTCTTTGGGAAGCTTTACATGCTTTAAACGCCAAAGTGATGCCTTTTATTCCTAGTCGTGAGGAACATGGTTATGGTCTATCAAAAAAGGGAATTGATGAAATTATTAATCACTTCTCAAAAGAGAAATTTAACAACGAAGCCGTGAAATTAATTATTACGGTTGATAACGGGATAGTGGCTCATAAGGCGATTAGCTATGCTAAAGCTAAGGGGATTGAGGTTTTGGTGACGGATCATCACCAGAAAAAAATCAAGAATAATAAAGAGGATTTACCAAAAGCCTATGCCGTGATTTGGTCAGATAAAGTTAGCGGTGCAGGCGTTGCTTGGGTTTTGGCAAGAGTCTTGTCAAAACATTTAAAAAATCAAGTTTTGCAGGGAAAAGAAGGTTTAGATTTAGTAGCCATTGGCACGATTGCCGACATGATGCCGCTTTTAGGTGTTAATCGGGCTTTCGTTAGATATGGTTTGAGAGAATTAAATCAGACCCAAAGACCGGGTCTGCAGGCTCTTTTTAAAGAAGCTGGTTTAATAAAAGGTGGTATTGAAAGTTGGCATGTAGGTTATATTATTGCCCCCCGTTTAAATGCCATGGGTAGAATTGAGACGGCTTGGGATTCGTTGCGTTTGTTGTGTACCAAGAAAGAAACGAAAGCACTAAAGTTAGCTGAGATTCTGGGCGCTACTAATCGCGAACGGCAATTATTAACCTTTGAAACTTTGGAGCATGCAAAAGAAAACTCAAAAATCAAAAAGGAGAGCTCAAAAATAATTTTTATTGCCCACGAATCTTATAATCAAGGAGTGATTGGCTTAGTTGCCGGGAAATTGGTTGAAGAATTTTATCGACCAGCGATTGTGATCAGCAAAGGTAAAGTTTATTCCAAAGCCTCTGTTCGTTCGGTAAACGGTTTTAATATCATTGAATATCTGCGGCAGTTTGAAGATATTTACGAAGATTTGGGTGGCCATCCGATGGCTGCCGGCTTTACCATTAAAACGGAAAAATTGCCCTTACTCCAAAAACGCTTAGAAACCGAAGCTCAAAAACAACTGGCGGAAGAGTTATTAATTCCAAAATTATTTGTTGATTGCGAGATTGGTTTGTCAATAATTGATTTAAAGCTTTATGCACAATTAAAAAAATTTGCGCCTTTCGGCATCGGCAATCCTCAACCAACCTTTATCAGTCGCAAAGTTGAAGTGGTTTCTTTCCAGCAGGTTGGTACAGAAGGCAAACACCTAAAATTAAGACTTAAAAGGAACGACCCTGCAGTATCGCAAGGTCGTTCCTTAAAAGAAAATGAATTCGAAGCCATTGCCTTCAATCATGGTGATTTAGCCTTCAAACTCACACCCGGTCAAAAAATTGACATTCTTTATAACATTGAAGAGGATAGTTGGAATGGTAACCATAAATTACAGTTAAAGGTGAAGGATATAAAGATTTAAAATACCCGACCTGTTTTGAGAATATCACCGCCGAGTTGATGATAACCTCAGTGTAATCTTAAAAACACCCTTGGTGTGTAAAGGTTAAAAATCATTAGCGGGGACGAAGAGGAATTCTCCAGATGGGTATTGAACCCAATAACCTGCGACTGAATCATCTGTTGCATTTTTTGCCGGTTTAAAGGGAAGCCCTAATTTATCGAAAATTTCAGGATTAGGAGGTAAATATTGTGGTTGATTATCACAAGAACGAGGGTCTACGGCTTCTTCAGCCTCTTTTAGCTTTGGATAGATATGCTCGCGAAAATAAGGTTCACCACCATCGAGCTTTTCAGCACCACCATCGAGCTTTTCAGCCTTGTGTACGGCTTTTTTACACCGATGAAAGCTTGCAGCTTCGCCATGACATCCACAGAAGCGGCGACTACAGGTGGGTAAATACTCGCATTCGCGTTTCATAAATTAAAAAACCTCCTTATTGTTTAGGAGGTTTGGTATAATTTTAAAAAATTTTTTCCCGCCAAACCTCCTAATTCAAAAACCAAGGGAGGTATAAATTAAAATGGCGGAAAATCAAGAATTTGTTCATCTTCAGTATGAATTTTTAGCAAAAGAAAAACTGCTTGTCAAGAGGCAGAATAGCGAATAAAATATAGGATAATGGCGAAATTATTAAATGACTTACCAGCAAAGAGAACCCTCGCGGCAGAAACTCCTAAAAAAATCAATCAATTAGTTTTACTTAAAGGTCGCCTTGTGGCCAGGCGTGATCATGGTAAAATTGTTTTTTTTGATTTGCGCGACCGCTCGGCAATTATTCAAATAGTCACCAGCCAGAAAATTGAATTGAATCATGAAGACGCAATTGAGGTCATCGGCAAGGTAGTCAGACGTCCTTCTAATATGATTAATAAAAATTTAGCAACGGGCGAAATTGAAGTTCAGGCGATCAAAATTAGGATTTTGGCCAAAGCGGCAAATTTACCTTTTGATATGGGCAGCCCCAGTTTAAAAGTTGATTTGCCGACTTTGCTTGATTACCGGGCTTTGACACTCCGTCACCCAAAGATTCAAGCGATTTTTAAAGTGCAAGCAACTATCGTGCAGGCTTTTCGAGAGACGATGCAAGCGATGGGCTTTGTGGAGTTTCAGGCACCAACTATTGTGGCGACCGCTACCGAGGGTGGTGCCGAAATTTTTCCTGTTAAATATTATGCTTATCAGACATATCTTGCTCAAAGTCCTCAATTTTACAAGCAAATAATGGCTTCGGTTTTCGAACGAGTTTTTACGGTTGCTCATGCTTATCGCGCCGAGCCTTCAGTGACCACGAGACATTTAAGTGAATACGTTGGTTTAGATGTGGAAATGGCTTTTATTGATAGCTGGCAGGAAATTATCGATACTGCTGATTATTTAATTAAAAATATTTTTAAAGCCGTAGCTTTAAAAAATAAAGAAGAATTGGCGATGTATAAGGTCTTGTTGCCCAAAACCACAAAAAAAACGCCACAGATTAAATTAAAAGAGGCTCAGGAGATTATTTACGAACGAACCCGAAGAGATATCAGGAAAGAACCAGATTTAGATCCGGAAGGAGAAAAAGAGATTGGGCGGTGGGCAAAAGAAAAATATGGTAGTGATTTAATATTTATTACCCATTACCCCACCAAAAAAAGGCCGATGTACACTCATCCTGATCCTAAGAATCCAGCGTATACTTTAAGCTTTGACTTAATTGGCTGCGGCCAAGAGTGGATTACCGGTAGCCAGCGGATTAACGACTACCAGCAGTTGGTAAGAAATATAAGAAAGTGGGGGTGTGAGCCTAAAAATTTTGAAATACCCTACTTACAGGCGTTTAAATATGGGATGCCTCCTGAAGGTGGTTTTTGCTTAGGTTTGGAAAGAATTACCATGAATATTTTACAATTAAAGAATATTCGCGAGGCGTCGCTTTTCCCGCGGGATATGGAGAGAGTTGATGTTCGTTTATCCAGACAAATTACAAAAAATCGGCGAGCGTGATCGAGAAGAAAGACTGCCAACAATTTTTATTAACATTCGAGAAAGAGAATTACCGTAAACTTAATTTAATTTTATTTTCTCTTTTTTTCTTAATTTTTCCTCCTCAGAATGCCTATCAAACAAGACAACCTCTTGGAGAAAAACCACTGGTGAGGCAAATTAATTTTGCCTTGCCCCCCACCGTGACCCTACCATTTAAACAAAGCCAAGAACCGCCGCCTTACCTAACTGCCAAAGCGGCGCTGGTGATTGATTTGAAGAGTAAGACTATTTTGTATCAAAAAAATCCTGATTTAAAACTTTATCCGGCTTCAACCACCAAAATCATGACAGCGCTCGTGGCGGCCGATTTTTATCAACCTAATGATATTCTTACCGTTAAGACTGAATGGCGCCTTGGTCAAACCGTAGGTTTAAAAATGGAGGAAAGATTAACTTTTGAGAGCCTGCTTTATGGTTTACTGGTGGGTTCGGGTAATGATGTGGCTTATGTTTTAGCAGAGAATTATGTGGGCGGGATAAAAAATTTTATTGAAGCGATGAATATTAAGGCTAAAAACTTAAATCTTAACGATACTCACTTTAGCAATGTTGTGGGAATAGATACCGCCGAACATCAGACAACTGTTCACGATTTGGCTTTACTTACAGCCGAGGCTTTAAAAAATCCTCTGATTGCCAAAGTTGTTGCCACCAGCAAAATCAGAATTACCGATCTAGATGGTAAAAATAGTCACTTTTTGGAAAACACCAATAAACTTCTTGGTCAAGTAACAGGTCTAAAAGGAGTAAAAACTGGTTGGACAGAGAATGCTGGTGAATGTCTAGTGGCTTATGTCCAAAGAGAAAAAGGGCAAATTATCAGCGTGATTTTAGGCAGTAATGATCGTTTTGGAGAAACGCGCAATCTTATTGAATGGGTTTATGAAAATTTCCAGTGGCAGACTCTTGATACCATTCATCAGTAATAGCAGCTACATAAGCCATAAAATTATTATCTCCAGTAAAAATATAAATAGGTTGAAGATAAGGTTGAGGATTGAGAGTATCATAATAACCCAGATAAATTCTTCTGACGACCACCTCGTTAGTTTTATCAGATAATGAAGCCAAAAAAGCTTTACCTGCTTGTAAATCCTGCCAAGCTTGCTGAGCAGTTTTAAGAGGATAAGTGGCAAACAGCGAAGGATTGATAGGAAAGTAATTATATTTAACTTTTAAAATTTTTTGACTAGGGGAACCAGAAAGGAGCGCCGAAATCACTCCTTGGGCAGGATTTGGGGTGACGACCGGCAGCTGGTCAATTTTTGGGGGAAAGATATTGACTTGAACCAAATCGGCTTCGGAAAAACTAACTACGGATTTTAATTCACCACCGGCTACTTTTAAATAAAGCACTTTTGCTTCTTCGCCCAAATTGCTTATCTCCGACTCTTTCAACTTTTTGACAAATTCTAAAGTCTCAGCAATTGCCTCTTGTTCGCCGGGGAGATTTTTGAAAGATAAAATGTTTGGATCTTCTTGCCAGCGATATTCATAAATAAAGGAGCCGTCAATAATATTCAATTCGAAAGTTACGGGTACAGGGTTAGTTTTGCGCCAGCGGTAAACTTCGTTAGAAACTGGTTCAGGTTCTTGGGTAAAACCCAGGTTGCGGGCTTGAGCCTTAGCTTCATCCCAAGTCATAAAGTCTACTTTTCTGGGGGGAATGTAAAAGACTTTCGCTTGATTAGCAAAAGTAGGGAATTCCAGAGTTGGTAACTGAAGCACAAAGTTTAAATTTTTTTTGGCTTGTTCAGGAAATGAGGGACGATTAAGTTTGCCGTATTCCACGGTTGGCGGCGGCGGTGGCGGCGGATGAAGTTTTTTCCAGTAGGCAATTCCTGTCATCAGGATAATTCTTAGAAAGATAAAGGCCAAAAAACCAAGGCCACCGAATTTAATAATCTTTCGCGTGGTGGAAGCTACCGTCGAGAGGCTAGTCATCTCTTTGAGTATAACGTTGTCGCATGGTAAAATTCAAGGTATGATAAGGTTAAGAATTGCACCTTCACCTACAGGTTATCCTCATATTGCCACGATTTGGCAGGCTTTAATTAATTACGCTTTTGCTAAAAAAAATAAAGGCAAATTTATTGTCAGAATTGAAGATACCGATCGTCGTCGCTTTGTGGCTGATGCCGAAGAGAAAATTTTTGAGGCTTTGGCTTGGTTTAATTTGAAACCTGATGAAAGTCCGCGTCATGGTGGCAATTTTGGACCCTATCGGCAGTCGGAAAGACTCAAAGTTTATAAAAAATATGCAGAAATTTTGGTTGCTAAAGGTTTTGCCTATTATTGTTTTTGTTCACCGACCAGAATTGCGCAGGTGAGAAAAGCGATGATTAAGAAGGGTCAAATACCAAAATATGATGGCTATTGTCGCCGTTTAAGTTTAGCAGAAAGAAAAAAAAGGTCAGCAAATCAAGAAAAATATGTAGTGAGATTGAAGATTCCCACAAACCAAAAGATTGTTATTGAAGATCTTTTAAGAGGAAAAATTGAATTTGATACTAATCTTCTTGACGATCAGATTTTGATAAAATCCGATGGTTTTCCTACCTATCATTTGGCGGTAGTGGTAGATGATCATTTGATGAAAATTAGCCATGTGGTAAGGGGAGAAGAGTGGCTTTCTTCTACCCCGAAGCATTTTTTGCTTTATGAATATTTTGGCTGGCCAAAGCCGGTTTTTGTTCATACACCAATACTGCGCCAACCAGACAGGTCAAAACTTTCCAAACGCCATGGGCATACCGACATCAGCTGGTATCAAGTAAATGGTTATTTACCTGAAGCGATTTTAAATTTTCTTGCTTTATTAGGCTGGTCGCATCCCGCCGGCAAAACTGTTTTTCCTCTGGGGGAGTTTATTAAATTTTTTGACTTAAAAGATTTGTCCGTAGTAGGCCCGGTAGTTGATTTAAAAAAACTTGATTATCTTAATCGTGTTTATATTAGAAACAGCGAAGATAAAAAATTGGCTTTGGCTTTAAAACCATTTTTAAAATTTAAGCTTGAAGAAGAAAAACTCCTAAAATTTATTCCTTTAATTAAAGAAAGAATTACAAGATTAGGAGAAATAAATGAACTTTTGGCTTATTTTTTTGAGACTCCTTCTTTTCAGAAAGACTTGTTTAAAGGTTATCAAGTTAAAGAAGAATTAGTAAAAGTTAAGGAAGGTTTAAAAAGACTCAATCGGTGGGAGGCAAAGGTAATCTACCAAACTCTCAAACAAATTTGTGAGGAAGGCGGCTATCCAAAAAAAGAATTTTATATTAATTTATATGTGGCAATCGAAGGTAAACCTTGTGGTTTGCCGCTTTTTGAATCAATGGAAATTCTAGGTAGAAAAACAGTATTATTAAGAATAAATCAAGCTTTAGCAAATTTTTAATCTTTTTTTAAGCAAGCATGACTCGGAAATTATCAAAATTTGAAAAACTTAAAAAACAACTACTTAAGCGTCATCGGCGAGCTAAGAGAGAGTTTGAAAAAAAACAAGTTAAAGCCTTAAAGTGGTTGGCGGCAAGAAATTTAAATCTTTCAGATCTTTATCAAACTACCGGCCGCTTGTTGACCACCAGCTCTTTGGCTGGGACTTTGCTTTTAGCTGGAGGTTTAACCTCGCCAGTGACTAGCTTACCACCAGGCGAAGCAGAAGTAAGAAATTTAAAAGCTAGACTTACCGATGAGGAAGTTGCTCAGATTTTGGTTCGAAGATTAACGGCTTTACTGCCAGAAAAAATTGGCAAATTTCCCGAAGATAAAGCCAAGAAGATTTGTGATCTTCTCTACGATTATTTAGGTTTCAAGGTCTGTTTTCGTTTGGAGGATAATGAATTGAATTATTTTTATGGCTGGACTGGTTATGAACAGCATCTTTATCGTTATCCGGGAGATTCTTTGGACCAGCATGACGAAGAACTTGAGGCCGGCATTGCTCCGGGCTTGGGCGCTTGGGGATATTTTGCTGATAATAAAGAAGAAATGACAAAGGAAGCTTATTTAAGGGAAAAATATTACGTGGCCGTGCAAACTCTTTATCTACCAGAATTTCAAATTAACTCGGAGAAGGTTTACACATGGTACAAATATCGTAAAATGGTAATGGTTAATCCTGAAAATGGTCGAGCTTGTGTTGCCGTCGTTGGTGATGCCGGGCCGGCAGCTTGGACTGGAAAGCAGTTTGGTGGTTCGCCGGAAGTGATGAAGGCCCTAAATTTGCATGAGGGTTGGCGAAAGGGTAAAGTTTTACTTTTGTTTGTGGATGATCCGGAAAATAAAGTACCTTTAGGGCCAGTCGAGCCTTTCTTGAGCAGACAACTGGCAAAAAAATGACTAAAAAAACAGTTGGTAAACCTTTTTATTATCGTTGGTTAGCAGGTGAGCGAATTTATAGACATATTCGTAAAGCGGGTTTAAAAGAAGAAGAAGAGAGAGAAATTTTAACACTTATTGAAGAAACTGTTCATACTCAAGCACTCTCGGCAGTGCTTGAAAAATTACCGGCGCAAAAACATGAAGAATTTCTAGAAAAATTCCGAGAAAAACCAGATGATTTAAAGCTTATTGATTACCTGCAAGGTCAAGTTGAGGATATTGAGACTCATTTAAAAAAAGTCTTTAAAAATTTAGAAGAAGAAATTATTAAGGATGTGTGCGAGAGTTTAAAGGATAGTGAAGAATGAAATTTGCCCCCCAAATTTTTATCAGAAATAGAGAATATGAAGATTTATGGGAAAAATTCTTTCTGGCGGCGGTGGCGGCTATTTTGGGCATCCGTTTCTTTTTAAAACTGACTGATTATCCTCAAATCTCACCGCGCGGCTTACACATTGCTCATATGCTTTGGGGAGGTTTATTAATGTTGCTGGCGATACTGAGTTTGTTATTTTTTTTGGATCGCCGCAGCAAAAAACTGGCAGCCGTGATAGGTGGTTTGGGTTTTGGTGCTTTTATTGATGAAGTGGGTAAGTTTATTACTAGTGATAATAATTATTTTTATCAGCCGGCAGCAGCCATCATTTATGTTATTTTTGTTTTAATTTACTTGGGGATTTATAGTTTTAAAAAATATAGTCGTTTTTCTAGTCAGGAAAATTTAATTAATAGTTTGGAGTTACTTAAGGAGGCGGTTGTCAGAGACTTGGATAAAGAGGAGAAACAGAGAGGTTTACGCTATTTGCGTAAAGTTAAAGAGGAAAATATTATCTATCACACCCTCAAGAATTTATATCAAGAATTAGAGGCACTTCCTTATCCTAAACAAAGGTTGTTGGATTATTATTGGCGTCGTTTAAAATTTTTTTACTCTCAACTTATTCAACAAAAATGGTTTACCGGCGTGGTAAAAATTTTTTTCTTAATTCAGGCTATCGTAAGTTTTTTTAGTGTTACTCTTTTTACATTTGGCACTTTTAGTTTTATTTTTACAGACTCTTTACCTTTTTGGCTAAATCAGTTAAGAGTGAGCGATTATTTAAGTTTGGGAGCCAGCGCTCTTTCAGGTTTGTTTATTATTTATGGTGTTTTTAAAATGAGGTACTCGCGTTTACAGGCTTATTTGCAATTTAAAAAATCAATGCTGGTCTCCATTTTTCTGGTTCAGGTTTTTGTTTTTTATAAAGATCAATTTAGTGCCTTTTTTGGTCTCGTTTTTGACCTTGTGGTTTTATCAACCCTTAATTATATGATTGAAAGAGAAATTAGCAACTTAAATACCGGCAATGGTTTTAAGGTTCCAGCGAGAACAAAAGGGTTGGTGACTGGTTTAAATTTAAGGAAAATAAGTTTGTCATTAAATTGTGTTTCCCGCAAATCAGGAGATATCAATTCTCATTTTTAAATATTCAACAGACACTCACAAGGTTTATTTTTAAGAATTATTTTTTGTTCCTTAAGCGTATTGAGAAGAATTTCTTGTGTACTTAAGCCTCTTGCAAGGCGTTTGTCAAGTGGTGTGCGATGTTTATATTTTCGACGGATTAGTTCTTTTACCAGTGCCTCATGGCGCAAATAAAGAGCTTTTTCTCTACCAAGCCAACGGAGAGTTTCCGGGTGACGTGAGTAACCGCCTTTGCCTTTGTGCTTGGTGAGAATATTCCAAAGGCCGTGTAGTTCGCGATGTTCGGCGAGTAAATGTTTTCGACACAAATGTTTCGGATGTATGTCCCATATCCGCATAAATTATCTATTGAGATAGGTAATTGTTAACTGTAAAACCGTGGCAAACGAAACCCAAAGTAAATATGGAATGTTGGCATAAACAATCCAATGAAGATTGGATGAAGTGTTCCAAATAGTATAAAGCGCCCAAAGGAGCGTACCAAGTGCGAGCAAAATATCAACTGCCGCCAAAAGATTATTTTTCAATCCAAATTGCAAGGGTGTAAAAGCAAAGTTGAAAATAAGATTGAACACGAAAGGCAAAGCGATGATCCACGCGAACTTACCTGTTAATGCCTTATAAAAAACCGTGCCAAAAGTGATGACAATAATCGCATACAAAACTGTCCAAACCGGTCCAAACAGCCAGCTTGGCGGTGCCCAACTAGGTTTGATTAATTGTGAATACCAGTTGTACGTGTTCATATTTTGCTGACTGATGGGTGGTAGTCGCTAAAACTTTACCAACACCATCTTTACCCATTATAGCGCCAAAAATAACTTTTTAGAAGACTCGGTACTGACCCATTACTTTTTGGACTCTAAGTCTTCCTTGAGCATAATAAACTCCATAGTGGTTAAATAATCTAATGATTGATGAGGTCTGACTGTGTTGTAGTATCACAAATAATCTACCAGTTTAAGATTGAATTCTTGGGTATTCTCTAGGAATTCCAGATTGGCTTCAATA